>CP031585.1:3325192-3626153 GCA_003217735.2 Marinibacterium anthonyi
CGCTGCGCCTGCATGAGCGAGGTACCAAGGCCGAATTCCGCGTGTTTCCAGGCGCCCAGGTGCTTTTGCAGGATCGTCTGCCAGACCTTGTCGAAGGCCTTCGGCGCGCCTGCACGGCGGGCGTTCTGGATGACGTTCTGCACCATCGTCTCGATCTTGGACTGGCGCTGGTAATGGGTGCGTTCCCATTCCTGGTCGGGGGCGCGGAAGGCGTGCCAGTTGCTCGACAGCGCCTTGGTGTTGCCCTTCTGGTAGGCGCCGCCGCCCTTGCCGCCCTCGAATTCGATGATCCAGTTCTGGATCAGGTAGCGCTCGGGATCGGGCTGGACGTCCACGGTGACGTCCTCGTAATGGGTCGCCCGCTTGCCGCGCGGTTCAAAGTAATTGTACTTGCGGCTGGTCGATCCCGCGAAGGTGGCGGCACCGGCGGCGCCGGATCCCACTGAGCTTGATGTTGCTACCATTGTAGCCTCCCTTGGATGATGTTCACGTCACTCGCGTTCGGGCCGGTATCAGTGGCCCGAAGAACCGGAAGTGGGGGTGAAGCGGTCGTAGAAGATGCGGTCGGTGTCGAAGTCGTGCATGAACAGCACAGGCGTCAGCGCGTCGATCATCGGTGGCGGGCCGCAGGCATAGACATCGCCCTCGCCGTCGATCCCCAGCGCCCTGAGCCGTGTGTCGACGCATTCGTGCACGAAGCCCCGTTCGCCGGCCCAGCCGTTGCCGTCCTCTTCGTGGCTGAGGACGGGGATGAACTGGACGTTGGGATGGGCGGTGGTGACGGCGTCGATCTCGTCGAGCTTGATCAGGTCGTTCTGGGTGCGCGCCCCGTAGAAGAAGTAGATCGGGCGGTCTTCGCCGCTGGCGACCTGGTCGTTCAGGATCGACCAGACCGGTGACATGCCGGATCCGGCGCCGACCAGGATCACGGGTCCTTGCCGTTCTTCCCGTCGGAAGCACATTCCGTAGGGTCCTTCGACGCTGACTTCGGCGCCGGCCCGGATGCCTCCGTCGTCGAGTTCGTTCGAGAAGCGTCCGTCGGGGTATTTCTTGATGATGAAGCCGAGTTTCTGGGTTTCGCTCGGCGGATTTGCCATGGAGAACGAGCGTGTAATCTCCTCCCCCTTTTCGGTTTTGACGGTGATGTCGACATACTGCCCCGCCCAGAACTTCAAAGGCGCGTCCAGCTCGATCTGAACGCCGCGAATGTCGTGGGTCAGCTTCTGGAAATCGGTGATCCGGCCCGAGAACTGCTTGACGGGTATGGATTTCGACAGCACCTCCTCGTCGTAATTGAGAAGCTCGATCTCGACATCGCTGTAGGCAAGCGTGCGGCACATCAGGATGTGGCCGCTGTCCTTTTCCGTGTCATTCAGGGCGAAGGTCGAGTATTTCAGCATGTCCGTCTCGCCCTCGAGCTTGACGCATTTGCAGGCCGAACACTGGCCCTCCTTGCAGCCATGCGGCAGCGCGATCCCCTGCCGGAAGGCCGCGTCCAGGATGGTCTCGTCCTCCTCGACCTCGAATTCCACGCCCACCGGTTCCAATCGGACGGTATAGGTGTCCGCCATGTTGTCCTCCCTTTCCGCGGGCGCGCCGGCGACAGCACGCCTCGGGGGATGAGGGCCGGCATCCGGCCCTCACCTGGTCAGTTGCAGGGATTGATGGTGAAGCCCGCGCGGTATTCGGCGATATGCGCCTCGCGTTCGGCAGGCGACATCGCGCGCAGCATGTTCAGCGGCGACCGCAACGTGTGGCCGCGCACGTGTTCCAGCTTCCACATGTCCTTGTTGTCGAAGCGCAGGTGCGGTTGGGCGGTCAGCGTCTCGCCATCGTCGCGGACAAAGTTCAGGTCCTTGATCGCGTCGGCCAGGTCCCAGCCGTCATAGACGCTTTCCCATTCGCGCTTGCCCGAGAACTTGCCCATCGCCGGCGTCGGCCGGCCCTGGTATTCGTCGGCAAAGGCTTCGACGGCGGTCCAGCGGTCCAGTTCATGCGCGAAGGTGTGCAGCTGTCCGTCGATCTCGTCCACCACCATGTCCTCGCGGATGAGGCAGGGCACGAGGCAGGACCAGCAGCGGTGCGGATAGACGTAGCCCGTGTCCTGGTTGAAGGTGATCACCGTCTCGCCGGGTTTCGACAGCTTGGCGTACCATTTCCAGAACTCGCCGAACTCGGCATACCAGCCCGGGTACTTGTGCTCGAACCACTCGAAGTCCTTGTCGGTCTGGGCCTCGATCCGCCAGAAGTTCACCGGCCAGCCGACCGCGAAGAATTGCGCGACCTTGTGGACATAGTTCTTCTCGGTGATCCGCTTCCAGGCCTCCTGGACATCGTCGTGATGCACCTTCACGCCGTATTTCTCGAGCGGCAGCATGTAGGTGCGGTAGTAATCTTCGAAGATCCAGCGGTGCCACATCTCCGCATAGGATTCCTTGTCCTTGTCGCGGTTGGTGGTGCCGTATTCGATGAAGGTCCCGATGGCCGCGTCGACGATGGCGTGGTTCTGCCAGAAGGCATAGCGCAGGTCGCGTTCCAGCAGCAGGTGGTTCTCCGGCTCCTTCAGCGCCGCCATCAGCAGCGAATGGCCATTGCCGATGTGCCGGCTTTCGTCCGACTGCACCGACAGGAACACGGTGGGCAGGGCATAGTCACCGTTGCGCGCCGCCTCGGACGGCATGGCCACGAACAGCGTGTTGGTGAACGCCGTCTCGGCCACCACGGTCAGGTACATGCAGGCGGCGGTCATCGTGTCGCCGGTGATGAACCCCTCGCCGAACTGCCGCCCGATCGTGGTGGCGTAGCACTTGCCAAAGGCTTCCTCGGTGATATCGAACCCGGCGGGGTCGATGTAGTTCTCCATGTACCACTTCTTCAGGTTCATCTGGATCGTGGAATGGCGGAATTCATCGACCATCTGCATGGTGAAGCCGGTGCGCAGGTCCTCGCCCGGGGCAAGACGCGCGACCATGGCCATCGACCGCGCGGCCGAGATTTCCGGGAAAGGGATGATCGCCAGGAACAGCTTCATCCATTCGACCCAGCGCGGTTCGACATTGCGGAACATGTCGCCGCGCAGCGCGGCGTCCAGCGCGCCGTAGACCCGGTTGTCCTTTTCTTCCTGCATCGGAAAATAGGACCGCAGCACCTGCTTCATCGGATCGCGCGGGGCCTTGTTGATCTTGTAATCCGTCGGAAAGGTACTGGCCTCCTGGACGTAGGACGGGTTCCAGCCCAGGTCCGAAATCTTCCTGGTGGCCTCCCCTACCGAAATCCCGCGTTGAGACGTGATCTTGTTAAGCGTCAAAGTCATGCCATGAGCCTCCTTGCAACTCTGCGACCGGTCGCCCGGCCACCTGTTGGCGGCTTTTGCCGTTTCGTTTGAGCGCCGCATGCGCGGCGCCGGTGTCCGGCAAAGGTTGAAAAGATCGAAACGGGGGCCCGAGAGGTGCGGTGTCACGCTGCCTGCGCTCGGGGGGCCGGTCGGTCCTTGTTTCCTTCGTTCTTCGGGCCTGCCCCGATCCGAGCAGGCGTTTGCATCTTGTGGGAAATTACTGGCACGCGGCGTTCCACCGGGGGCCGGAACGGGCAGTGCTTCGGCACGCATTCCCGCAACCGGCCGATTTGACTGTAAATTTTCTGCGAAATATTTTGGCGGCGGGTCCGCACGGCCCATCCCGCCAACCGCCCCCCTGAGGCAACCTGTCGCATATCGTTACGCTGCCGCCCTGACGCCGTTACACCCGCGTTACACCTGCGCGGACAGTCGCGTTACACACGTCGGCAGCCCGGCCCGAAACACGGGAAAACCGCGTGACGGGCACGCGGTTTTGCGATGGACATACGGATGTGAAACGACGTCAGCCCGACAGCTTGCGCCGTGTCGCCGTGGCCGCGCCGATCTCGTGGCGGTACTTCGACACCACCCGCCGCGACACCCGGATGCCTTCCGCCTCCAGCAGCGCCACCAGCTTCCGGTCGGACAGCGGCGCCCCCGGATCCTCCAGCGCCAGCAGCGCGCGGATACGGGCCATCACCCTTGGCCGGGCATGGGCCGACCCGGCCCCTGCCGTCCCCGATATCAGGCTGCGTGCGGCAACGACCCCGTTGGGCCCTTCGATCAGCAAGCCGTTCATCACCCGGCTGACGGTGCTGGGATGAAACCCGGTTTCCTGCGCGATCTCGGCCATGCTCAGCGGTTCCAGCGCCTGCACCCCGTCGCGAAAGAACCCGTCCTGGCGCGACACCAGCACCCGCACCACCTGTTCCAGCGCCGACCGACGGATCTCCAGCGCCTGTTTCAACGCCCGCGCCCGGGCCAGCGCCTCGCGCGTCTCGGGGCTTCTGGCACCTCCGGGCAGGCGCGCGATCCCGGCTTCGGCTCGCAGCCGCGTGCCAAGGTCGATCTCCCATCCCGTCCCGTCCGGTCGCAGGATCACGTCCGGGTCACGCATCAGGGTCGGATCCGCTGCAAACCGCGCACCCGGCTTCGGATCAAGCCGCCGGATCGCCGCAAGGCACCCCGCCACGGCCGCCTCGCACAGCCCCGTCGCCTGCGCCAGCCCGCCGACACCGCCGCGTTCCAGCACCGGCAGATGCGACAGCACCAGGTCCATCTCGGGCGTCATCTCCTCGCGGTCCTCGACCTGCAGCCGCAGGCATTCCCCAAGGGTCCGTGCGAAAAGCCCCGCCGGTTCCACCCGCTTCTGCACCAGGGTCAGGGCCGTCCCGACCAGCTCCTCGGCCACGTCCAGCGCCATCGCGATCTCGGCCACCGACCGGCCCAGCCGGCCCGATGGCTCCAGCTCCTCTATCAGCGCCATGATCAGCCGTTCGATCAGCCCGCCCTGCGCCCGCAAACCGGCCAGTTCCTGCATGACATGGGCATGCAGGCTGTTGACCTCGGCCACCGCCAGCATCTCGATCATGTCGCCTGCCCCGGCCAAGGGCCGCCATTGCAGCGTCAGCATCGGGTTGTCGCGCGCCGCCTCGCCCAGATGCGCGTCAAGCTCTGCCTCCGTCATCTGCAGAATGCCCACCACCTGCCCCAGCCGAAAGACCTGGGCCTGCCGGGGCTGCAACCGAAGACCCCGAGTCATCGCACAATCTCCCGTGTGGTCTCCCGTGTCGTCTCCCGTACTGGCCCGGACAATTCCCTGGCCAGGACGCGCGCGCCCCGCGTACCCTTGATCAACGACATCCCCGAGGCCGCACCGCGATGACCCCAGAGGATCCCCCGAGGGCTGTTTTTCCCCTCGACCATGCGCCCGCCGACATGTCCTATCCCGGTCTGTCGCCACAGCTGCTGGCCCGTGTGACCCGGCTCTGGTCCGCCGCCGGGCTTGACCTTGACCCGCATTGGCGCACGGCGGTCCCGACCACGCTGGGCGCGGCGATCCACAGCAATGCGCTGACCAAACGGTTCGCCCCCTCCGGGTGCGAAGCGGCGCTTTTGAACGGTGACAGCCTGCATTTCGCAACCTTCCGTATCCACGAATTCTGTGCCTGTTCCCAGCTGGTCCGCACCGCGCTTGCCGACGCGCTGAACACCGCCGGGGCGCATGCGCACGCCCCGGGCCCCGACCGGCTTGCCGCCCTGGCCGGACCGTTGACCGCGATCCTTGTGCGTCAGATCCCGAGCCTGGGCCGCCCCGGTACGGACAGCCCCGCAGCATAGGCGCGGCGGCCCTAGTGCGCGTGGTCCCGGGGCTTGCCCATCCGGCTTTCGGCCACCCAGCGCGCGGCCAGCACCAGGGCGCCGGCCGCGAAATCCTTGCCGTGTTCTTCCACCATCCGCTCGGCGATGCCGGCGATTTCCTGGAAATAACGGTCCTTGCTTTCCTCTTCGGCGGTCAGGGCCTGGGCCATGACGTCATCCTCCCTTTGGCTTACTTGAACATGGTCTTGGGAAAGGTCGCGATCGACAGCGTGCCATCGGCATCGCCGATGGCCAGGTGCGCGCCATCATCGGACCAGTGCAGCGCATTGACCGGAACCCCGGTGCCTTCGCGCAGCAGCATCTCGTCAGGGTGGCCGACACGGCAGAGCACGATCAGCCCGTTGGCATAGGCCACAGCGCACAGATCCCGGTCCGGATGGCCCGCGACATGATCGACGATGGTCAGCCCGGGCCGTCCCGTCACGATCGGGTCACCCGCATGCTTGCCGAACGGCAGGTCCGGCAAGCGCCAGCCGACAACCCGGAAGGCACCGCCGGCGATCAGGGCCCCGGCCCTGGCGTTGAAGCCCAGCGATCCGACCGGCTGCGGGAAATCGACGATGCGGTCGCAGGTGCCGGCAGGCACATCGACCAGCAGAACCGCCTTGTTCTGCCCCCCCGCCACCAGCCAGCGCCCGCAAGGCGACCAGGCCAGCGCCAGCACCTCGTCGCCGACCTGCACCGGTGCGCGCACACTCAGCGTCGCGGTTTCGACGATGCTCAGCCGTTCATCGCCGAAACAACACAGCAAACCGCCATCGGGCGACACCGCGATCCGGCTGACCGCGTGCGTCAGCATCACGGCGGCCAGGTCGTCGCCGCCCACCACGGGCAGGATGCTCAGCCGGGATCCGTCGGCCCGGGCCAGCCGCTCTGCCCCCGGCAGGGCCGCCAGCGCCGACACCCGCGTCCCGCCCTTCACGGCAAGCGTCTGCCCCCGCGCCGTCGCGCGCCAAAGCCGGGCGTCGCCGACATGGGCAAAGGCGTATCCCTGGTCCCCCAACCGGCAAGGCCGGACAGCGACCCGCGCCACCGGGGCGTCGGTGAACACCGGCGCCGGCAGCGGCTTGGTCCGGGGGCGGATGCTGGACCGGCCGGTATCCACCTCGATCCGGACCCGGCTGTCGGGATGTTCACCGTCCCTGACCGACACGAAGGCCAGCCGCCCGTCATCCAGCACCGCCATCAGCGCCGTTCCGGCGCCGTTGAACAGAAGCTCGCGGATCTCGGCGTCCAGCGGCCAGCTTCGGGCCAGAAGGTCGAACAGCGACAGTGCGTTGGGGGGCTTCAGTCGGGTCATTCAGGTCTCCTTCCTCACGGCGGCTGCCAGGTCCTCGTCAAGCGCAAGGAGCCTGTCTTCCAGCTGCCGGATATGGTCCAGGTTCCGGTCCAGCGCGGCATTGTTGCGCGCGGTCTCGGCGTCGCGTTCGCGGTCCTGCACACCGTCGCGCGCGTCCTTCATGTCCAGGACCATCATGCCCCTGGCCTTCTGGTTCAGCCGCAGCTGTTCGGTGTTGGCCCGGGCGATGTCCTGCGTGGCGCGCAAACGCTCGGACAGGATGGCGTCGATACGGCGCGATTGACCGGTCATGACGGCGTCCCGTACATCGCTGCCGCCCGTCCTCCGCCAAAGGTGACGCCATGATCGACCCGACCGACATCCGATTTTTCCAGACGTTGCGACAGGTCTGCGACCAGGTCGACGGCGTCGATCCGGCCAGCCGCGATCTTGTCGACCGGGCCATCGAAATGCGAAATCCGGACCATCTTCGCGCCGCCCGCCAATCCCTGGACGCGCTTGACGCGGACGCGAAGGACCGGCTGCTGTTGCGTGTCCATGCCCGGATGGCCACCGACGTCACCGGCCTTATAGAAGCCCTGCGGGGGCCTTTCGGACCAGGACGCCTGCACTGAGCCGGCCGCGCGCGGCGGCGTGCGTGTCTTGTCGAACAATGGCCTCACCTCCCCAGTGTATCCGATCGTTCGGGTGCCGCTCAGCCTATCCCCGAGGCGGCACGACGCAATGCATTCCACGGATTTCAGTCGGATTTCCGCCGGTTCGACGCGCCCGGCGCGCAAAGTGTAAAATTGCGTTACGCCCGGGGAAGGGAAACCGTAACGACCTGTTCCAGTTCAGTTTTTGCCGCGACGCAGCATTGCCAAAGCCGCCCCGAGCATCCCGAATCAGCGGCCTTGATTTCAGCCCGCGTTCTGGGTTCTGCTGCTTTCCGGGGGCCAGTCGGCCCCATTCGGATCAGCACGGCTCAGCACGGCGATGCCTCATTTTCCCGACCTCATCGACACCGGCGACCTGCGCCTGCGCCCGCTGACGCGCGCCGACATCGACACCGACATCGACACCATCGCCCGACAGCTGCGCGACCCACGGGTCGGCCGCTGGCTGGCCGCCGTCGCCCAGCCCTTCGGCGCGGCCGAGGCCAAAGCCCTGCTGGATCACGCGGACCAGGACGATGTGCATCTGCGCGGGATCGAACGGGGCGGAAAGCTGGTTGGCTGCCTCTGCATCGGCGCGACGCTCTGGTACTGGCTGGCGCCCGAACAGTTCGCCCAAGGGATCATGCGCCAGGCCCTGACAGCCGCGATCGCCGCACGCTTTGCCACCCCCGCCCCGCCGATCACGGCCACCTGCCACGAAGACAACGCCGCGTCCCGCGCGCTGCTGCAGCGCCTGGGCTTCGGCCTGTCACCCGCCCGGCGGCGCATGTTCTTCCATGGCACCGGCCGGGCCGAGCCGTGCCGGGACTACATCCTTGCCCCCGAACAATGGCACCTGCTGCGCCCGCCCGCAATCGACATCGCCGGCCTGACGCTGCACCCGGTACGGCAGACGGACATGGCCGTCCTTGCGCGGGTGCCATCGGCGCCCGGCCCCTGGCCCGACGGCGCGACATTGGCGGGGTTCATCGAAACCCACCGCTTCCGGGGCGCTGGCCACGGCCTTTTCGTGATCCGGGACGGCAACCGGCGCGACATCGGCCTGGCGCTGGTCCACGCAGGCGAAACCGCCGTCTGCTTCGTTTCGGCAGAGGACGACAGCCGCCATCGCACGCATGTCGAAGCGGCTCTGGCCCATGGCCTGACCCCGCTTCTCAATCCCTGATATGCGCGTAGACCGTGTTGCGCGACACGCCCAGCCGACGCGCGGCCAGGGCGACGTTGCCCTGGCAGGCGCGGAACGTGCGCCGGATCTCGCGACAGCGCTGTTCGCGGATCGGCGTGCCCTGGCACCGGTCGCAGGTCGCTTCGCCCGCGTCACGGTCGGCCAGCACCCCGTCCAGGTCGGCCTCGCGCAGGATCCCGGCCGGGCTGCGCGTCACCAGAACCTGCAGCTGATGCCACAGGTCGTGAAGGTTGGCCTTCCATTCCGCCCCGGCCAGCACGCGCATGGCGCCGGATGACAGGCGGTGGTCCGTCGACAGTTCGGCCAGCATGCTGCGCACGAGCTTGCCGAAATCCGACCGGGCGCCGAGCCGGGGCAGATCCACCGCCAGCAGTTTCATCGGCCCCAGCACCACCTCGGCCCCGACTGCATCCCTGTCGGTCGCCAGGAGGATCCAGCGCCCCGCCCGCATTTCGCGCCGCTGACGCTCCAGCAGCCGATCCAGTTCTGCCGGCACGGCCCCCCGCAAGGCGGCGATACCTTCCAGCAGCAGCGTGCCGCCCGCCTCGAAGCCGACGCCATCCGTCCCGCCGGGCAGCAGCGCCTCGCCCGTGATGCCGTGGGCGCCAGGCGCCCCGATCGCCCTGATCGCCCCGCGACAATCCACCGAAACCATCGGCCGGTCCGGATGGATACGCCGATGGATGACCTCTGCCAGCGCGGTCTTGCCGGTGCCCGCCGCGCCGCGAATGCACACGGGCTGGCCCAGGCGGGCCGCCTTGCAGGCCAGGCGCAGGGAGTGCCGCACCAGGTCGTCATCCAAAACGAGCCGCCGGTTCTGCGGCGTCAGCCGCTCGACCGTCGGGGCGCGCAATGTCACCGTCCGGCGCACCCCCTGCGGCGTCGTTCGCGGCCTGGCGGTACGCAGGCGCGCGAACAGACGCGCGCCCAGCCGGTCGGACAACCGCCCGGTGTCCTGCCCGGACATCCGCCCCAGAACATCGTGGAAATCGCCCCGGAACAAGTCGCCGAACCGGCGGCCCATGCTCAGCTCCACCCCCGCCAGCAGACCGGTCGCACAGCGGTTCAAACCGCTTACCCGGCCCTGGTCGTCAAAGGCGATCAGGCCGACGACCTGGGTCACCAGGTATTCCGCCCTGGGATGGAACAGCAATACGTGGTCGCGCTGATGCGCCTCGCCGAACAGGCGGTTCTCGATGTTGCGGGCCGACAATTCGACCAGCGCCCGTGTGTGCGCCTGCCGCGCCTCGATCTCGGACGAGGCGTCCAGCAGGCCCACGATCCGCCCGTCCGAGGCATGAACCGGTACGCAGACGCACGAGACGCCGGCATGGGCCTCGAAGAAATGTTCGCCCCCCGTGACCATGCTGGTCCGCCCGGTCACCAGCGCCATGCCCAGCGCATTGGTTCCGCGAATATCCTCGCGCCAGACGGATCCGGGCCGCACGGTTCTGGCACAGGCGGCCTCTTCGAATTCGGCGTCCATGATCGCATCCAGGATCATGCCGGCTTCATTGGCAAAGGCCGTGACGTGGTTCGATCCCGAAATCTGCGAGCTCAGCATCTCCAGCTCCGGCCGGACGATCTTCAGCAGCTGTTCCTCGGCGCGCCGGGCGTGGCGCAGGTCCTGCGCCGACACGAAAGCGTTCTCGGGCCGCGCGCGGGGATCCAGCCCAAGGCGCAGGCAGCGGTTCCAGCTGCTCAGGATGCCCTCGGGCAGGTCCAGCACGCCCAGGCGTCCGACCGCGCGATATGATGTGCTGTCCATTGCCACGAACGCCTCCCCCCGCGCAGTTTACCAGAGTTCGCGTTTGGCGCGTGTCACAACTTCGGGCCATGCCCCTGTGTGCCGCCCCCCGCGCCGACCCGCTCACCGCCCCGCTCACCGTCGGCCCAGCCTTCCAGCAGTGCCCGCAGGTGATCCACCAGACCGTCCGCGGCAACCGAACGGCCGGTTTCGGCGTGGAATATCGCCGAAACGTCGAAGGGCAGCTCGGGGTTCAGCGGCAGCTGGCGCAGGCCCGGGACCGGGTGGTTGTGGGCGGTGAATTCGTCGATGATGACCGCACGGTCCAGCGCCGCGCCCAGGTAGGGCGCCGGAAACAGCGAATGGCCCAGGATCTGGCGGTCGAAGGACAGTCCCCGTTCGGCCAGCGCATCCGACAGCACGCGCCCGATCGGCCCGCGCGCCGTCAGGCGGATCGTCGGCAGGTCGCGCAGGTCCGCCAATTCGATGACCGGCCGGTCCGCCAACGGCCAGTGCTCGGGGATCAGCGCCACCAGCCGCCCTTGGCCCAGCCGTTCCACCTGAAGATCGTCGGCGGACACCCGTCCCGCCACCACGCCGATATCGGCCTGTCCGCTGCGCAGCATCAGGAGCTGCTGGGAAAACGTGCCGATGTTCACCGACACTTCAAGCGCCGGCATGACCTGCAAAAGACGGGTGATCGCCTGCGGAATGAACCAGGGCGCCATCAGCGTCACGCTCATGATCGCCAACCGCATCCCCGACCCCTGCCGGATCGAGGCCAGGCGGCTGTCCAGCCGGGTCAGGCCCTCGTCCAGGAACCGGCTGCTGTCATATATCGCGTCCGCGGCTTCGGTCGGAATCAGCCGTCCCTTGTCGCGCAGGAACAGCGCCAGCTTCAGCGCTGCCTCGAAATCCATCAGATGCCGGCTGACCGTGGGCTGCGACAGCATCATGCGCCGGGCCGCAGCGGAAATCGAACTGGTTTCATACACGGCGCTAAACACCTGCAATCGTTGAAGAGTTACGCCTTTCACATCAATCCCGCCTTGGTGATCTATAGCCATAGCCTATGGGATTATTAAAATCTTTCTATTTTCTTCAAGGTCAAATCTTCACAGCTTCGGCGGACAAATTCGAACTGTCCGGACCCAAACGTGCCTGCAACTTTCATTCTGATCTTCACGGCGATTGCCCTCGTTGCCGGCACCGCCATTGCCTATCTGATCGGCTCGGCGGCGATCCTGACCTTCGTCGCCGTCGACAAGTCGCAGTACATCGCGGTACTGCCGCAGCGGCTGTTCAGCCAGCTCGACAGCTTCGCCTTTCTGGCCATGCCGCTTTTCATCCTCGCCGGAGATCTGATGAACCGGGGCGGAGTCGCGGCGGCGTTGATCGAATTCTGCATGTCGGTCTTCGGACGGCTCAAGGGAGGCCTGGGCCATGTGAACGTGGCCACCTCGGTCTTCTTCGCCGGTGTGTCGGGCTCGGCTACCGCCGATGCCGCGGCGCTTGGCAATTCGCTGGTGCCCGAGATGGAAAAGCGCGGCTACACCCGCGAATACGCCGCCGCCATCACCGGCGCCTCGTCGATCATCGGCCCGATCATCCCGCCGTCGTCGATCATGATCTTCTACGGCGCGCTGATGGGCACCAACGTCACCGCGCTGTTCGCCGCCGGCATCCTGCCGGGGCTTCTGCTGGCGGCCGTGCTGATGGCGATGAACGCCTATTACGCCCATCGCGACGACCACCCGGGCGGCGCGAACATGGATCTGCCGCCGTTCTGGCCGTCGCTGCTGCGCGCGATCCCGGCGATGCTGCTGCCGGTCATCATCCTGGGCGGCACGCTGTTCGGCTTCATGACCCCGGCCGAAGCCGCCGCCGTCGCGGTTCTGGCCGCGCTGCTGATCGGGCTGGCCTACGGTCACCTGGGCCTGAAGGACCTGAAGGAAAGCCTGATCCGCACCGGCGTCATGCTGGGCGGCATCTTCATCCTGCTCTGCGCGATTTCGACCTTTTCCTACATCGCGGCCCTGCTGCAATGGCCGCAGGCGATCCAGAGCGTCGTGGAAAGCTGGGGCCTGGGCCCGTTGGGCTACCTGATGCTGATCAACGTGATCTTCCTGGGCGCCGGTATGGCGATGGACGTCAAGGCCGCCGTGGCGCTGTTCGCGCCGATCTTCGTGCCGGCCGCGCTGCTGATGGGCATCGACCCGGTGCACCTGGCCATCGTGATCTGCTTCAACATCACCGCCGGCCTGCTGTCGCCCCCCCTGGGCGCGGTGCTGCTGATCCTGTCGACCGTGGTCGACATGGATTACTGGCGGCTGATCCGCGTCACCCTGCCCTTCTTCTTCGTCGAGGTCGGGATCCTGATCGTCCTGACCTACGTCCCCGAAATCTCCCTCGCGATCCCCAATGCGCTGGGATTGCACTGATAACAAACCAACAGCGAGGTATCCCATGAAACTTTTCGGAACCATCACCGCAATCGGCCTGGCCCTGCTGGCCACGGGCGCCGTGCAGGCGTCGGAAATCAAGATCGCCATGAATTCGGTCGACGACCCGGCCACCAGCGGCGAGGCCAGCTTTGCACACGGCTTCGCCGATGCGCTGGACGGGACGGATTTCACCGTCGAGATCTATCCGTCGGAAACGCTGGGCAAGGAAAAGGAACGACTGGACCAGGTGGCCCAGGGCCTGCTCGAGGTCGACCTGGCCGCGGCCTCGACCGTCTACGCCATGTCGCCGCTGCTCAAGGGCGTGACGCTGCCCTTCTACTTCACCGACGACAAGGATCTGGACGCGGCCATCGACGCCGGCGACCTGATGCCCGCCTTCAACGAACCGCTGCTGGACAACGGCATCCGGCTGGTCGGGCTGAACTACATCGGCGTGCCCATGGGCATCCACAATTCCAAGATGCCGATCTCGACCATGGACGACATCACCAAGCTGCGGTTCCGCGCGCTGAACCCCGAACAGCTTGAACTTATCGAAGCCATGGGCAGCCACGGCACGATCATCGCCTGGGCCGAGGTCGCCAACGCGATCCAGACCGGCGTGGCCGACGGCTATTTCAACCCGCCCAACTCGGCCATCCGCAACGGCCACACCTCGTTCCTGAAGTACTTCACCCCGGCGAACCTGTTCCCGTCGTCGCGCGCCATCGTGATATCCGAAGACTGGTACCAGTCGCTGTCGGATGACGAGAAGGCGCAGATCGACAAGGCCATCGAGGCCGGCATCGAAGCCAACCGGGCCTGGCTGGCGGATTGGTCCACCGAGGTCACCGCGACCCAGGAAGAGTTGGGCGTCACCATCACCCCGCTGGCCGACGGCGAGCGCGAGAAGATCGTCGCCGTGGCCAAGCCGCTCTGGGCCGAGACCCTGTCGCCCGAGCAATTCCAGCTGTGGGAAGACGCCAAGGCGGCGTCCGAGTAAGGAGACCGCGCCATGACCGGCAAGCTGACATCCGTGGTCCTGCGCATCAGCGGCGCGCTGGACGTGGTGGCGACCATCGTCACCTCTATCGCGATCATCGTGCTTGTGGCCACGGTCCTGCTGCAGGTCGTGGCGCGCTACATCTTTCAACAGCCCCCCGCCTATACCGAGGAGCTGGCGCGTTATTCCATGATCTGGGCGGGGCTGATCGGGGCCACCATGGCGTTCAAGCGCCGCTTCGATCCCGCCCTGATGAACGGGGTGCAGAATGGCCCCGAATGGCTGAAGATCCTGGCCGAGGTGGTCCGGTCGGCCGTGGTGCTGATCTACCTGGTGCCGATCTTCGTCTATTGCTTCTTCGGCCCCGGCCTGAACCCGGCGCGCGGCTTCCTGCTGCGCCATTCCAAGACCATGGCCGAGGCGTTGCCCTTCACCACGATCTGGGTTGCGTTGGCGGTGCCGCTGATGATCGCGCTGATCTTCGTGCACCTGCTGGCGCGCTGGTGCGGCGATGGCTGGACCAACCGGCGGGCCACGCCCGACTGAGGCACCGCCCAGATGCGGCCAGGCCCGACCGGGGCAACGACAGAACGGAAGGACCTGTCCGATGCAGGCTGACATGATCATCCACGGGGCGCAGATCATCGACGGCACCGGTGCGCCGCGCCATGCGGGCGACCTGGCCGTGACCGACGACAGGATCACCGCGATCGGGACCCTCGCGCACTGGCAGGCCGGGCGCCGCGTCGATGGCGCCGGGCTGATCCTGGCGCCGGGTTTCATCGACCCGCATGTGCATCACGACGCCGCCGTGCTGACCGATCCGGACATGCCCTTCATGGTCAGCCAGGGGGTCACCACCGTCATCAACGGCAATTGCGGGTTCTCCATCGCGCCGATCTCGACCAAAGGGCCCTTGCCGCTGCAGCTGGACATGATCATCGGACAGGACCTGCCCCGGTTTCCCAGCTACGCCGCCTACCACGCCCGCCTGGCCAAGGCGCCGCCCGCCGTCAACGCCGCCTGCCTGATCGGCCATTCGACCCTGCGGGCCAATGCCATGGGCGACCTTGACCAGCCCGCCACGCCCGACGAACTGCAGGCCATGTGCCGCCAGCTTGAGATAGCGCTGAGCGAAGGCGCCATCGGGCTTTCCACCGGCCCGTTCTACGCACCGTCCCGCGCCGCGCCCACCAGCGAACTGACCGCGCTTGCCCGGGTCGCCGCCAGGGCCGGTGCGATCTATGTCACCCACATGCGCGACGAAGGCGACCGGGTGATCGAGGCCCTGAACGAAACCTTCGCCGTGGGCCGCGACGGGTGCTGCGACGTGCACGTGTCGCACCACAAATGCGCGGGCCTCGCCAATCACGGGCTGTCGACAACGACGCTGGCGATGATCGACGACTTCGGTCGCGACAATCCCGTCGGGCTGGACACCACGCCCTGGATCGCGTCGTCCACGGTGCTGAATTCCGGTCGCCACCGGCAGGCCACCCGCGTGATCGTCGCGCAATCCCAATCCTTCCCCGACCTCGCCGGCCGCGACCTGGCCGATATCGCCGCCGACTGGGGCTGCGATCTGGACGCGGCCGTGGACCGGCTGATGCCCGCCACGGGGATCTTCTTCATCATGGATGAAGCCGACGTGCAGCGCATCCTGGGCTATCGCCAGACGATGATCTGCTCGGACGGGATATCCGGCGGCACCCACCCCCATCCGCGCGTCTGGGGCACCTTCCCGCGTGTGCTGGGCCGATACGCCCGCGATCTCGGCCTCTTCTCGCTTGAGGAAGCCGTGCAACGCATGACCTCGATGCCCGCCGACCGTTTCGGCCTGGGCGGACGGGGGCGCATCACCGTGGGCGGTTTTGCCGACCTGGTGCTGTTCGACGCGGACAAGATCCGCGAAGGCGCCACGTTCGAAACCCCGATCCGCCCCGCCGCCGGCATTGCCCGCGTCTTCGTCAACGGCCGCGAGGTCTGGGCCGACGGTCAGCCCACCGGTGCCCGCCCCGGACGACCCCTGACCCGAACGGCCCCGGGCCGCGTCGTGTCGGTGTAAAACATAAAGGAAGAACAATGAGCTACGATCTGATCCTGCGTGGGGGCCATGTGGTCGACCCGGTCAACGGTCTGGACGGGATCGCCGACATCGCCTTTGACGGCGGCAAGATCGCCGAGGTCGCCCCCGAGATCACCGCGCCCTCTGCCGCCGAAGAAGACGTCAGCGGCCTGCATGTTCTGCCCGGTCTCATCGATTCCCATGTCCATGTGTCGGGCTGGATGGGCGGCGGCGCGGGGCACAACATGCTGGCGCTGGCCGGGGTGACCACGGCGCTGGACATGGCCGGCCCGATCGACAGCGTCATGGATTTCGCCGCCTCCACCGGCACCGGGCTGACGCTGGCCTGCATCGACTACGTGCGCCCGGGCCACACGGTCGACACCACCGACCCGCAGATGGACGAATTGCAGGACGCGCTGGTCAAGGCCCGCCGCGCCGGGGCCGTGGGTCTCAAGATCCTGGGCGGGCATTTCCCGCTGACCCCCGCCGGATCGGCCCGGGTCATCGAACTTTGCGCCAAGGAAGGCGCCCATGTCGCGTTTCACGCCGGCACGCTGGACACCCCGCAGAACATGCACGGCCTGGCCCAGGCCTGCGAGCTGGCCGCCGGACATCCGCTGCACATGCCGCACGTGAATTCCTATTCGCGCGGCTTCGAAGGCCCGGCCATCCAGGAAGCCCATAATGCCGCCGAACTGCTGACCGGATATCCCAACATCTGGTCCGAAAGCTACCTGGCGCCGATCAACGGCAATTCGGCCAAATGTTCCAACGGCATCCCCGAAAGCGTTGCCACCCAGCGCAACCTGAAGGCCGGGGGCTTTCACGCCACCCGCGCCGGCATGGCCGAGGCGATCCTGGCGGGCTGGGCCTATATCCACGTCTACGGGGATGGCGTGACCTACCTGGCCACCGGACAAGAGGCGCTGGACGCCTGGGCGGCCGCCGACAGCGACATCGGCATGAGCTTTTTCGTCAACCCGGCCGAAACGACCGTCAACCTGGCGATGCTGAAACGCCCCGACGGGACCTTTGCCATCGACGCGCTGGCCACCGATGGCGGCGGCCTGCCCCGCAACGACCTGTGCGAACGCGGGCTGGCTTTGGTGCATCTCAACGCGCTGACCCTGGCGCAGTTCGTGCAGAAGACATCGCTGGCCCCGGCCCAGATGATGGGCCTGTCCGGGCGCAAGGGGCATTTCACGCCGGGCGCCGATGCCGACGTGACGGTCATCGACCTGGCCCGCCGGCACCCGGTGATGAGCTATGGCAGCGGCCGCGCGATCCTGATGCGCGGCAAGGTCGTGGGCAGCGGCACCACCATGATCGTGCCACCCGAAGGGGTCGAGGCCGCCACCTCGCGCGGCATGACCGCGCTGACATCGACGCCGGGCACCTTCAAACCGGTGCGCCACGCGCCGCTGTTCGCGATGTCCTGACGTCCGCGACCGGACCGGACCGGCGGCGGGACCGGAAGCGTTTCCGCCTCCGGTCCCTTGAACCACCCGTGGGCAGTATCAGATAAGCCAGTCCTCGCTGAGCAAGGTGTCGGCCGACAGGTTCTGCAGATAGGCCAGCTCGACAATCTCCGAGCCGGTGTCGAACATCAGCATCGAACTGTTGTCGTCCGCGATCAGCGCGAAAATGTCGTTCGTCAGCGCGTCCGACACCGTGCCGCCGCCCAACAGGGCCGAGACCGAAATCTGGTCCCCCTGGCTCAACTTGAAGTCCGACAGGTAATCGCCCGCATCGTCCACCGAGGTAAAGATGAACACATCGGAGCCGCTGCCGCCCTTGATCGTGTCGGCACCTGCGCCGCCCGTGATCACATCGTTGCCGCCGCCGCCGTCGATGATGTCATCGCCCGTGCCGCCGTCGATCTGGTCGTCGCCATTGTCCCCGTAAAGGGTGTCGATGCCATCGCCGCCGCTGACAAGGTCGGCGTCGTTGCCGGCCTTGATGTAGTCATCGCCGTCGCCGCCAAACAGCTGGTCCAGACCATTGTCGCCGTAGATCTGGTCGTTGCCGGCACCGCCGTCGGCATAGTCGTCGTCGCCGCCCGACTTGATGTAATCGTCGCCGTCGCCGCCGTACATGATGTCGTCGCCGTTGTCGCCGTAGATCTTGTCGGCGCCCGCGCCACCATCGACATAGTCGTCGTCACCGCCGGCCTTGATGTAATCGTCGCCGTCGCCGCCGTACATGATGTCGTCGCCGTTGTCGCCGTAGATCTTGTCGATGCCCGCGCCGCCATCGACATAGTCGGCGTCGTTGCCGGCCTTGATGTAATCGTCGCCGTCGCCGCCGTACAATTCGTCAAGGCCGTTGTCGCCGTAGATCTTGTCGTTGCCCGCGCCGCCATCGGCATAATCGTCGCCCGCGTCGCCCTTGATATAGTCCAGGCCGTCGTCGCCGAACATCGTGTCATCGTCGGACTTGCCATAGATCTTGTCGTCACCGGCGCCGCCATAGATCACGTCATCGCCGTTGTCGCCGTACAGCATGTCGTTGCCGTCGCCGGCATCCAGCACATCGGCCCCATTGCCGCCATACAGCTTGTCGTCGCCGGCGCCGCCATCCATCGCGTCGTCGCCGTCTTCGGCCTTGAGATAATCGTTGTCATCGCCCCCCGACATCGTGTCGTTGCCCGCGCCGCCGTACAGCCTGTCGGCATCGTCACCGCCGGTCATCGTGTCATCGCCGACATCGCCGTAAAGCGTGTCCTTGCCGATGCCCCCATCGAGCACATCGTCACCCTGGTGACCATAAAGCTTGTCGTTGCCGTCGCCTGCGTCCAGCGTGTCGTTGCCCAGACCGCCATACAGCGTGTCAGTGCCGATGCCGCCCGTGATCATGTCGTCGCCGTCGTCGCCGTACAGCTTGTCGTTGCCGTCGCCACCCGCCACGTCATCGACACCGGCGCCGCCGTAGATATAGTCGTTCCCGGCATCGCCCGTGATCACGTCGTCGCCGTCGTCGCCATACAGCTTGTCGTTGCCTTCGCCCCCGGCCAGGTCGTCGACACCGGCGCCACCATAGAGATAGTCGGTCCCGGCGTCGCCCGTGATCACGTCATCGCCGTCTTCACCGTACAGCTTGTCGTTGCCCTCGCCGCCGATCAGGCTGTCGTCGCCCGCCCGTCCGTACAGCTTGTCGCCGCCCGCGCCGCCGTCGATCTGGTTGTCCAGATCGTTGCCATAGCCATAGTCGGCGCCCTTCCCGAAGATCAGGTTCTCGATGTCCGACCCCGCGTCGACGGTCAGCACCTTGCTGCCGACCTTGCCGGTCGTGCTGCCATCCAGGTAGATCTTGCAATTGTAGGTCACCGCGCTGAGGTCCAGCGTGTCGGTGCCGCCGTTGGTGTCGCGGATGATGCTGCCGGCTTCGGTCCAGCTCAGCACATAGTCGTTGGTCAGCGTGATCAGCGTGTCATAGGCGTCCGGATCGGGACCGACCGGCACGCTTTCGACGTCGATGACCTCGGCGATGCTGACGCTGGCGGCGATCCCCGTGAGGAAGGCGATGGCCAGCGATCCAAGCCCGCCACCGTTCATCATCAGCCAGGACCCGCCGGTCGCCGCGCTTAGCCAGACCATGCCGTCGCCCACCGGGTCGCTACCCGAATACCCCAGCTCGGTGAAGATACCGGACAGATCAATCCGGTCGCTCTGCGCCAGGTTGAAATCGGTGATCGTGTCGCCGGCATCGCCGACCGCGGTATAGACATAGGTGTCGCCGCCGGTGCCGCCGGTCAGCGTATCCGCGCCCGCGCCGCCGACCAGAATGTCATTGCCGCCCTCGCCCAGGATCGTGTCGTTGCCGGCGCCGCTTTCCAGCCTGTTGTCGGCCGTGTTGCCGATGATCTGGTCGGCCCCGGACCCGGTGCGCACGTTCTCGATCACCGTGCCCCGCGCGATGGCGAGGTTGCCGGTCTTGCCGTTCATATCCGAAAAATGTTCGGCATAAAGGTCGATACGCTGGTTGTAGCCGCGCGTTCCCAGGTCGATCGTGTCGGTGCCGCCGCTGTCGAAGATCGTCACCGCCTTGCCGGTGTTCAGACCCATGCCATGCTGGCTGACGGTGGTGTTGTCGCCGTAGATGGTGTTGCCCGTCTGGATGTCGGTCGGCGTGCCGTACAGGTTCTGGATCGCGACGATGTCGGCCAGCTGCGCCGTGGCGAGATAGGCAAACGAAGCCGAAACGTTCGGATTCTCGGTGTTGGAAAAGTAGGACATCACCGACATCTGCCAGCTGTCGTTGGCATAATGCGCCTGGGTGTTGAAATCGGCGGTGCCGTTGTACATGCCGCCATGCCCCAGACCCATCGCATGCCCGATCTCGTGGATGAAGGTCTGCAGATAGTAATCCCCGTATCCCTGCCACGAGGTGTGCACGTTCACGTTGGACGCAACGATCGTGGTCCCGGAGGTGGACGAACTGTTGTAGGCGCCGGACTGCGTGTCGTCGAAGGTGATCATCGCGTTCGAGGCCTGGGCAAATGTCAGCCCGGTCACCGCCGACCATGCGTCAAGCGCCTGCAGGGCGGTCGCCTTGCCCACTGCGTCCAGCCCGTTGATGTTGACCGTGATCGTCCCGCCGGTCTGCACGTCGAAGGACCGCGTCTGCTGCCCGTTGGCCGCCCAGAACCCGTCGGTCAGGTAGTCGGCGATCTGGTCGACCGAATAGACGGGTTTCGCGGCGGACGTGGTGGCGGCCTGCACGGCGTCATCGGCCAGGGCGGTATCGGCCCCTATTGCCGGAACAAGGCTCTGCGGACCGTCATCGCCGTCATGGGATTGGGTCGAGATGCTGAAACCGCCGGACTGCGTGCCCTCGAAGGTGAACATCGCGTCCGTGGTCTGGGTAAAGCTCACCCCCGACTGCGCCGACCATTCCTCGAGCGCCTGAAGGACCGCGGCCTTGTCCGTTTCGCCAAGCCCGTCGAGGTTGACCGTGATCGCCCCCATGGCCTGCATATCGACGGACCACATCTGCTGCCCCAAACCATTGGCCAGGTCATCGGCGAACTGGTCGATCGAATAGACGGTCGTCGCGTCGGAAGAAAAACTGGATTGCACGCCGCCATCGGTCAGCGTGGTATCCAGGTGAGAGTCGTAGACGGTCACGCTCGGGTCGAGCGCTTGGCACATCGTGCACATAGGGCGTGTTCCTTGAAGCCGAGCTTTCGCTCAGAGAGGGAGCTTGCTGTAACGCAGCAGGTCGATCGCAAAGCGGTCGAGCATCGCATCATTCAACTCGGCATCAGACGCCGACAGCGTCAGTGTCGGACCGGCGCCGGTCGTGCCGTCGGCACGGTGCCAGGCCAGGTGGCCGGTCAGGACGTCGCGGCCCCGCGTCTCCGTTACGAATTGCACGCTGGTCATGCCGTCGCTCACCGTGCGCGAGACGGCGACCGGGCCGAATTCGGCCTCAAGCGCCGCTGCGAGCGAGCGACAGAAAAAGGACCCGATCCCGCCTTCACAGACAAGTTGCATCTGCGGTTCGGCGCGGGCCGGCGTGGCAAAAGACGACAGTGTGGAAACGGCAATGGCCATGATGAATGTCACGATGGGAGTCAAGCTGGCTCCGGTTACGGTTTTTCTGGGGAATACCGGGACATTCTGGCCCTGCTGAAACATCATACCCGAAAACATGCGTATCGCGTGGCCTAACTGCGGAAATTTTGTGGCACTGCGCGCTGGCTGTCGGCGCGGGCATTTCCCGGCCCGACTCTCTGGTGAAAAATGGAGTGGCGAATGGCGCGCGCAATCCGCGCATCGAAAGTCACCCAGATGCGCGAACCCCGCATCCCGGCGTCTGGATCCCTGCAACATGCGCAATCTCCGCAAATCGAGTGTGGTAAACTGAAGCCAGTTCAGGAGATGGTCCATGTTCGACGAAACCGCCCCCGCGAAATCCGCCCCCGCGAAAAACCATGTGCATCAGGCCATCGCCCAGGCCGTGCGCGATCACGGCATCGACACGATGTTCGGCCTGATGGGGGACGCCAACCTGTTCATTGCCGACCATTTCGCCCGGACCTGCGGCGGCCGCTTCGTGCCCGCCGCGCACGAGGGCAGTTCGGTTCTCATGGCGCTGGCGTGGGCGCATGTGGCGGGCAAGGTGGGCGTGGCCACGATCACCCACGGACCCGCGCTGACCAATTGCATGACGGCGCTGACCGAAGGCGCGCGCGGTCAGATCCCGATGGTGTTGCTGGCCGGCGACACGCCGGTGTCCAACCCCCGCCACCTGCAGGGCATCGACCAGCGTGCCGTCGTGAAAGCCACCGGTGCCGGCTTTGAACAGATGCGCAGCCCCGAGACCGCGGCCCGCGACGTCGCGCGCGCCTTCTACCGCGCGCAGGTCGAACGGCGGCCGGTCGTGTTGAACATGCCGGCCGATTTCATGTGGCAGGAGTCGATCTATGCCCGTCACGTCCTGAGCGTGTTCGAAACCCGCAGCTATGTGCCCGAGGGCGACGCGCTGGACCAGGCCATCGGCATGATCGCTTCCGCCCGCCGGCCGGTGATCCTGGCCGGCAACGGCGCGACGAAAGCGCGCGACCAGATCATCCGCCTGGCCGACCGGCTGCAGGCGCCGCTGGCCACCACGCTGAAAGCCAAGGGGCTGTTCCGGGGCCATCCCTACGACATGGACATCTTTGGCACGCTCAGCACGCCCGCCGCGTATGACGTGATCGCCAAGGCCGATTGTGTCGTCTGTTTCGGCGCGGGGCTGCACGATTTCACCACCGACCGGGGCAAGCTGATGGACGGCAAGCGTGTCGTCCAGGTCGATACCGACCCGCGCGCCATCGGACGCAGCGTGCATCCCGACGCGGCGCTGGTGGCGGACGCGGGGCTGACGGCCGACAATTTCGTTCACTGGCTGGACGAGGCCGAGATCCCCGCCTCGGGCTTCACGCCGGAGCTGGATACCACCACCCTGCGCGTCCATGCGCCCGGCCGCACGGGCGACGTGGCCGAGGGGCGCATCAAGTTCGTGCCGGCCATCGAACGGCTGGAACAGGCGCTGCCGCAGGATCGCATCCTTGTCACCGACGGGGGCCGCTTCATGACGGAAGTCTGGTGCCGCGTTTCGGTGCCCGACCCGCAAAGTTTCGTGGTGACGGCCAATTTCGGGTCGATCGGGCTGGGCGTGCCGGAAGCCATCGGCGCGGGTATCGCCGCGCCCGACCGTCCCGTTGTCCTGTTTTCGGGCGACGGCGGGTTCATGATGGGCGGGTTGACCGAATTCAACACCGCCGTGCGCCTCAAGCAGGACCTGGTCGTGATCCTGTGCAACGACAGCGCCTATGGCGCCGAGCACATCCAGTTCCTGGACCGGCACATGGACCCGGCGCTGACCGAATTCGACTGGCCCTGTTTTGCGGACGTCGCCACGTCGCTGGGGGGAAGCGGGATGGTCGTGCGGTCGGATGAGGATCTGCAAGCGGCCATCGACGCCATCGAAACCCGCGACCGCCCCCTGCTGATCGAACTGCGGCTTGATCCCCATGACGTGCCGCGAATGCGGATCTGACGCTTTGTCCCAAAGCCCCGGGCCGGATCCCGCCCCGGGGCGTTTCCTGTGACCGCAACCTCAGTCCGGGTCCGGCTCTGTCCCGCATTGCGCGATGAACTCTTCCAGCGTCGCCACAAGGTCCGCGTACCGTTCCAGACCGAAGCGCGTGGCGAAACCGTCGGTGATCGCCCGCGACATCGGCGCAAAGCGGGTGATGATCGCCCGCCCCTCCTCTGTCACCGTCACGATCTGACGCCGCCGGTTGGTCGCATCCTGCACACGCAAAACCAGCCCGCGTTCGACCATCGACTGCAGGATGCGCGACACCGACGTGGCCTGCAGGCAGGCGGCTTCGGCCAGCGCCTGCACCGAACAGCTGTCGCGTTCGGTCAACACCCGAAGGATACGCCACTGAGGTTCCGATGCGCCCGCCTGGGCCATCATCGGACGCAATTCGCGCAGCATCATCTCGCGCGCGCGGATCAGAACGAAGGGCAGCGCCTGGCGTGTCGGCGCCAGCAGGTCCGACGCCGTCGCCGTGTCGTCGTCCTGCGGTCCTACAACAGGCATAGCGATATCCACGGAACCAGAACCAGCAGCGCCAGCCGCACGATGTCGGCCATCCAGAACGGCGTGATGCCCTTGAAGATCGTGGCCAGCGGGATGTCCGGCATGACGGACCGCAGCACGAAGACGTTCATGCCCACGGGCGGCGTGATCAGGCTGACCTCGGTCACGACGACGACGACAACAGCGAACCAGATCAGCAGGTATTCCGGATCCGCCAGCAGGCCGGTGCCAAAGTCCAGCTGCACGATGATCGGGTAGAACACCGGCACGGTGAGCAGGATCATCGACAGGCTTTCAAAGACACAGCCCATGACAAGGTAGATCGCAACCATGATCCAGATGACGGTCCAGGCATTCACATCGGCGTCGTAGATCAGGTCGACCAGCGCGTCGGGCAGGCCCGCAAAGTTCACGAACGCCGAAAAGATTTCCGCCCCGATGATGATGGCGAAGATCATGGCCGAGGACAGCAGCGTTTCCCGGCAGGCCTTCACGAAGCCCGCCCAGCTGAGCGCGCGCATCCCCAGCGCCAGCGCAAGCGAGGCGATGGCCCCCATGCCGGCGGCCTCGATCGGGGTGAAGAACCCGCCGTAGATGCCGATCATGATGAAGGCGAACAGGCCCAGCGTGCCCACGACGCCCATCTTGTCCGTGCGCGTCATCGGCTGCGACTGCCCCGCTTCAGGGGCCAGCGACGGATTCACGCGCACCGCCACCATCACCGCGACCAGGTAGAAGACGATGCCGATGGCGCCGGGAACCAGCCCCGCGATGAACAGCTTGCCGATGTCGCTTTCGGTCAGCAGCCCGTAGATGATCATGATCACCGAGGGCGGAATGAGAATGCCCAGCGTCCCGCCTGCGGCGATGGACCCGGCGGCCAGGCTGTCGGAATAGCCGAACTTGCGCATCGGCGGCATGGCGACGCGGCTCATGGTGGCGGCGGTGGCCAGTGACGACCCCGACACGGCCGAAAACCCGCCACAGGACAGCACGGCGGCCAAAGCCAGCCCGCCTTTCATGCGCCCGAACAGCCGGTCGGCCCCGGCGAACAGCCCGTGCGCGATGCCGGATCCGGCCAGAATGTTGCCCATGAAGATGAACAGCGGCACCACCGACAGCGAATAGCTGAGGCCGGTTTCGAACACCGCCGCGCCGATCATGGCGCCGGCCGGTTCGATCCCGCGCAGGTACGCAAAGCCCGCGCCGCCCACCAGCGCCATGGCAAAGGCGATGGGCACGCGGGCAAAGACCAGCGCCAGCAGGATCACGACGGCGATCAGCGATTCAGTCATGGCGCACCCCGTGGATCAGTCCGAAGACCGCCGCCAGAACGCAGGCCAGGGCCCCCAGCGCCGCAAAGGGGGCAAGCGGCACGCCCAGCGACACGGATCGCGATCCGTCGTGGATCTGGCTTATCATCACGTCGACCAGGGTCCAGGCGAACCAGCACAGCATCACGGCCGAGACCAGGGCCGCAAAGATCCCCAGCACCTTGTTCACCGGTTCCGGCACGATCGTGGCCAGCAGGTCGACCTCGACATGCGCGCCATGCCGGCTGACCAGCGGCAGCGCCATGAAGACCAGCGCCCCCAACAGCAGTTCCGTCATCTCGAAGGCCCCCGACAGCGGCGCGTTCAGCAGGTAGCGCCCGACCACGTCGATGCCCGTCACGGCCATGAGGGCCAGCAGCAAGAATGCTGCCAGCCCCAGAAGGATCGTCTCAATTCGGTCGAAGATCATTGCGTCGCCACGGCCTCGACACCGGTCATGGCGCGGAACCGGGCCAGCGCGGCCAGACCGTCTTCGCCCTCGGGCAGGGTTTCGGCCCAGGCGGCCTCGTGGGTCGATGCCGCCGTCTTCACCGCCTCGAGCACCTCGTCCGAGGCGGGGTACAGTTCGATCCCGGCTTCGGTGATCTTCTCTTCGGCCGCCGCATCCGCGTCGTTCCACGCCTGGCCGACCAGCTTGGCAAAGGCCAGACCCGAAATGGCATCGATCGCCGCCTGATCCTCGGGCGAGATCTCGTTCCACTTGTCCTCGTCCATCACCAGGAACCAACTGGTGTTGTACAGGCCGCCGGGCACCGTCATCGAATACTTGATGTCATCGGTCAGCTTGAACGCGGTCAGCGCCTCGTAGGTAAAGGCCACCCCGTCGATCACCCCGCGCGACAGTTTCTCGTAGACCTCGGGCGAGGACATGAACAGCGGCGTCGCGCCCAGGTCTTCCATCAGCGCGCCGACATAGCCGCCCGGCACGCGGATCTTCAGCCCTTCCAGGTCGGCGGGCGTTTCGATCTTGCGCACGTTGTTATGCAACAGCCCCGGCCCATGCGTGAACAGCCCCAGCAGGTGGGTGCCCGCGTGTTCCTCGCGCGCGTTCAGATCCTCGGTGTAGACCGTCCAGAACGCTTCGGACGCGCTGACCGCGTCATCGCCCAGGAACGAGAACTGCCCAAGCTGCGATCCGGCAAAGCGGTCGTCCTGGGTAAAGCTGTGCAGGCCATAGGTGATGTCGGCCACGCCGTCGCGGGCCATGTCGAAATGCGCCGGCGGGCTGCCCAGCGGCTTGCCCAGCACGCGCACGGTCACGCGGCCCTCGGTCACTTCCTCGACCTGCTCGGCCCAGGGCTTGATCGCGTTGACCACGATGGGGTGGCGCGGCGGCAGCCAGCTGGACAGGGCCAGCTGCACGTCGCCAGCCTGTGCGACGCCGGCCATGGCCAGCAGGGCAAGCGCGGAAAGTCCGGTCTTGATCGGTTTCATTGGATATCCTCCCTTGGGGTGGGCGCCGGGACGGTCGCCCAGTGAAGTCATGTCGTGATGGGTTGCATCGCCTCCGCCGTCGCCCGGCGAAAGGCTTCGAGGTCCGCGCAGGCCGCCGCCACGCGGGTGACGCGGGGCAGGTCGTCCGTGGGCACGCCCCAGCGCGCGGCGTTGTAAAGCTGGGGGATCAGGCACAGGTCGGCTTGCGTCAGATCGGGGCCCAGGCAATAGGGGCCGGTGTCGTCCAGCATCGCCTCCACCGCCTCCAGCCCGGGCCGGATGAAATGGCGCATCCATTCGGCGCGCGTCTCTTCGCGGCCGGTGATCTGCACCGCGTGGGCCGCAACCCGCAGGTTGCAGACCGGGTGGATGTCGCAGGCGATGGCCAGTGCGATCGCCCGCATCCGCGCCGCCTGCCCCGGGTCCTTCGGGGTCAGCGCCACGCGCCCGGTCGCCTCGAGGTAGTCGAGCATCGCCAGGCTTTGCGTCAGCCGCAGCCCGTCGATCTCCAGCACCGGCACCAGCGCCTGGGGGTTGCGCGCCACATGCGCCGCGCCCCGCTGATCGCCCGCCACCAGATCGACGGGCCGGCTTTCCCACGCCAGCCCGGCAAGGTTCAGCGCGATCCGCACGCGCCAGCTGGCCGACGAGCGCCAGTAGTCGTAAAGCACCGCGTCAGTCATGGATACGCGCGGCTTTCAGCAGGTCCTTCAGCGCGTCCACATCGCCGATCCGGTTGGCAAGCAGCAGCACGAGGCGCGCGTTCAGCGCGTGGCTGTCGTCTTCGCTCAGCCCCTCGTGGGCGGCCATCAGCGCCTCGTAGAACTCGTCTCCGCGGGCGCCCAGCCCCATCTCCTGCGCGATCATGCCATTTCCCTCTCGCAGCTTTGGCCCATGGCGCGGGCCAGCGCCGCCTGCACGTCATCCGCGTCCACCTGACCGTGGAACACCGCCGCCGCATGCCCGTCGGGGCGCACCAGGTAGGCAAGCCCGGTACCGTAGCGCTGCAGCGCATAGCCGTGCATGTCGTCGTGGGTCTCGTAATCGCGGACCGGCTGACCGATCCCGATCCGGCGGATGCCCACGTCTGGCAGCGCGATGTCGCCGAAACCCACCAGCGTGAAGTCCCCCTGCAGCAGCGGCAGCAGCCAGCCATTGCCCACCGGCGCATCCACCATCGCCTCGCCCACACGCCCCTTGCCCGGCGTCTGCAACGACGATCCGGCCAGCGAACAGGGCAGCGACAGCCGCCCGGAATTGATCAGCCGCCGCGCGAACGGGTGGTCATGGGCCAGTCGCAGCGTCTCGCGCCGGAACAGCGCCTCGATCGGGGTCTTCGGGGTCATGAAGTTGGTCGAGCGCGACGAATTCATGATGTTCTCGGCCGACCCGTGCGACCGTTCCTCGTGGTAGCTCTCGATCAGGGCCTCGTCGGCCGTGCCCTTCAGCACGGCGGCCAGTTTCCAGCCCAGGTTGTCCACGTCCTGGATGCCGCCATTGCCGCCCCGCGCGCCGAAGGGGCTGACCACGTGGGCGCTGTCGCCGACAAAGACCACCCGGCCATGCACGAAGCGATCCAGCTTGATGCAGCGGAACTTGTAGACCGACAACCAGTCCAGCCGGAACGGCTTGTCCCCCACGATGGCCCGGATGCGGGGCAGCACCTTTTCCTCGGTCGCCTCGGCCTTGGCGTCGGCATCCAGATCCAGTTGCAGGTCGATGCGATAGATATTGTCCGGCTGTTCATGCAGCAGCGCCGACTTGCCCGGATGGAAGGTCGGATCGAACCAGAACCACCGCTCGGGCTGGCCCTGTTCGAACGGGCTGTCCTTCATCTCGATATCGGCGATCAGGAACTGTTCCTCGAAGGTCTGGCCGGTGAATTCCAGCCCCATGCGGCCGCGCGTGGCCGACCCGGCCCCGTCGCAGGCCAGCAGCCAATCGGCCTTCACCTCGTAGGTGCCTTCGGGCGTTTCAACCGTCAGCACCACGCCATCGGCGTCGCTGCGGTGGTCCGTCACCTTGGACAGGAACCGCAGGTCGATCAGGTCGGGAAAGTCCCGCGCCCGGTCCAGCAGGTATTCCTCGACGTAATACTGCTGCAGGTTGATGAAGGCCGGGTACTTGTGCCCGTCCTCGGGCAGCAGATCGAAATTGTAGACTTCCTCGTCGCCGTGAAACAGCCGACCGACCTTCCAGGTCACGCCCTTGTCCAGCATCCGTTCGCCGACGCCCAGCCGGTCGAAGATTTCCAGCGTGCGCTTGGCCCAGCAGATGGCGCGGCTGCCCACGGACACCACGTTGTTGTCGTCCAGAACGACACTGGCCACCCCGTGCAACGCAAGGTCGATCGCCATGGCCAGCCCGATGGGGCCGGCGCCCACGATGGCCACGGGCGCATCTGTCGTGCCGCCATCCAGTTCGGGCGGGCGCGCGAACGGCTGCGGGGCGTAGGAATAGGCTGGCATGTCATCTCCTCCCTCGGATACCCCGGCACCTCCTGGCCGGGGCGGCGCGGGCCGGGGGCAAAACGCCCGGCCCGCGTGATGTTCGTGTCGGCGACCTGCGCGGGGCGGACGCCTTCCGGATCAAATGTCCCGGGGCTCCGTCCATGACCGCCTCACTCTCTCCACCGGAGAGAGTGCCGGGCATAGGCCGGGCCGGCGGTCACCCCTGAAGGGACGCCCACATCTCCTGGTCGCGTTCGGCCGTCCACACGCGCGGCGTGTCGATTCCGCGCGCCTCGTCATAGGCGCGGGCCACGTTGAACGGCAGGCAATGTTCGTAGATCGCATAGTCCGAAAACTTGGGGTCGCAGGCCGCGCGCACGGCATCCCATGCCTCTTTCAGCGTGCCGCCACGCGCCACCACCCGTTCGACCGGCTTGTAGGTTGACCGCACGAAATCCGCCGTGCTCTCCAGCGCCTCGGCCACGGCCTCGGGGCCGACCAGCGCGTCGCCGCGCCCCGGGGCGATCGCCTGAGGCTCAAACGCCGCGATCTGCGACAGCGTTTCGGGCCAGTCGCCGAAATGACCGTCGCCGCAGTAGCAGGCCGAATGGAATTCCACGATGTCGCCGGTGAACATGACCTCCTGGTCCGGCACCCAGATCACCGCGTCACCCGCAGTATGCGCGCGGCCCAGGTGCATGATGTCGACCCGGCGCTTGCCCAGGTACACCGTCATGCGGTCGCTGAACGTGGTCGTCGGGCGCGTCAGGCCGGGGATTTCCTCGTGCCCCTGGAACAGGCGCGGGAACCGGCCAAATTCGCTGTCCCAGTCTTCTTTCCCGCGCTCTTCGACCATGGCGGCGGCAACGTCGCTCATGATGATTTCCCGCGCGCCATAGGCCGACGCGCCCAGCACGCGCACCGCGTGGTAATGCGTCAGCACCAGGTGGCTGATCGGCTTGTCGGTGACCGAGCGCACGCAGTCGATCACCTTGCGCGCCAGGCGCGGCGTGGCCTGCGCCTCGACGATCATCACGCTGTCGTCGCCGATGACCACCCCGGTGTTGGGATCGCCCTCGGCGGTGAAGGCATACAGCCCCTCGCCCACCTGGGTGAAGCTGATCTTCTTTTCTTCCATGTCGCCTTGCGACGCGAATGCCAATGTCATGGGATCCCCTCCTTCAGTCCTTGGTCCAGTCCGGCTGCGGCACCGCGGGCAGCACCGTGCCCGCGCAGGCGCCAAAGCCCACACGGTACCCGTCGCCCTCGGCCGCGCCATAAAGCGTCAGCGTGTCCCCATCGCGCAGGAACGTGCGTTCCGTGCCATCGTCCAGCGCCACCGGCTCCTTGCCGCCCCAGCTGAGTTCCAGAAGCGAGCCCAGCGTGCCCTTTTCGGTACCCGAGATCGTGCCGGAGCCCAGCAGGTCGCCCGTGCGCATGGCGCAGCCGCTTGTTGTATGGTGGCACAGCTGCTGTGCCGCCGAATAATACATGTTGGTGTAGTTGGTCCGCGCGATGATCGTCTCGTTGCCGCCCTTCGGCGTCAGCCCGACGCTGAGCGCGATGTCATACAGCATCGGCCCGGGTTCGCGCAGGTAAGGCAGCAAGGGGCGTTCGCGGTCGGGTGTGGGCGCGCGGAACGGTTCCAACGCGGCCCGCGTCACGATCCACGGGCTGATCGTGGTGGCCGTGGCCTTGGCCTGGAACGGGCCCAGCGGCTGGTATTCCCAGGCCTGGATATCGCGGGCCGACCAGTCGTTCAGCAGCACGTAGCCAAAGATCATCTGATCCGCCGTGGCGACCGACACCATGCCCTGCGACGGGGTGCCGACAATGGCGCCAAGCTCCAGTTCCAGATCGAAGCGTTTGCAGGGCGCAAACTCCGGCAGATCCGCATCCGGCGCCTTAAGCTGCCCCCAGGGACGGACGACGTCGGTGCCCGACACCACGACCGACGAGGCACGGCCATTGTAGCCGATCGGGATCGACAGCCAGTTCGGCGGCAGCGCGTTCTCGGCGCCCCGGAACATGGTGCCCACGTTGACCGCATGGTTCTTCGAGGCATAGAAATCGGTGTATTCCGTCACCGCGAACGGCATCTTCAGCGTGACATCCGCAAGCGGCACCAGGCATGGTTCCACCGCCGCGCGGTGCGCGTCGTCCGAAAGCAGGGCGATCAGCCGGGACCGCAGCGCGGCCCAGATCTGTGGCCCCGCCGCCATCACCGCATTCCAGGACGGGGTGTCAAACAGCGCATTGTCCAGCCCGTGATCCACGGCGCCGACATCCAGAACCTGGTCGCCGATGGCCACGCCCATGCGTGTGCCCTGCCCGTCGTCGAACACGCCATAGGGCAGATTGTTCAGTGGAAATTCGCAGCCGGGCACATTCGCGCTCTCGACCCAGCTTGTCATCAAACCCATTCGGGATCCTTCCGAGGGCATTGTGCCCCCCTTTTCGTCTCTTCCCAGATACCGGTCTGCCGACCGTGTCGGCAGGCGGCGTTGATCGGGGGGCCCGTCACCCCCCGATCCGGCATTATTCCCAGTTGCCTTCCGGCGTGCCGTCAAAGCGTTTCTTCAGGCTGTCCCAGCAGTCGATGTAATCGTCCTGAAGCGGCGCCTCGGTGGCGGCGAACCGGGTCAGGTGCTGGGGAAAGCGCGTTTCGAACATGAACGACATGGTATTGTCGAGCTTCTGCGCGCCCAGCTCGGCAAAGGTCGCCTTTTCAAAGGCGTCGTTGTCCGGCCCGTGCGGCAGCATCATGTTGTGCAGGCTCATGCCACCGGGCACGAAGCCCTGCGGCTTGGCGTCGTATTCGCCATAGATGTTGCCCATCAGTTCGGACATGACGTTCTTGTGGTACCAGGGCGGGCGAAAGGTGTTCTCGGCCACCATCCAGCGTTCGCGGAACAGCACGAAATCGATGTTCGCCGTTCCTTCAACGCCCGAAGGCGCGGTCAGCACGGTAAAGATCGACGGATCGGGGTGATCGAACAGGATCGCGCCCACCGGGCAATAGGTGCTCAGATCGTATTTCACCGGGGCGTAATTGCCGTGCCAGGCCACCACGTCCAGCGGCGAATGGCCGATCCTGGTTTCGTGGAACTGACCCTGCCACTTGATCGTGACGGTCGAGGGCACATCGCGGTCCTCGAAAGCCGCCACCGGCGTCTTGAAATCGCGGCGGTTGGCCATGCAATTGGCCCCGATCGGCCCGCGCCCCGGCAGGTCGAATTTCTGCCCGTAGTTTTCGCAGACAAAGCCCCGCGCCGGTCCGTCCACCAGTTCCACCCGGTAGACAAGGCCACGCGGCAGGATCGCGATTTCCTGCGGGGCCAGGTCGATGACCCCAAGTTCGGTGCAAAACCGCAGACGCCCTTCCTGCGGCACCACCAGCAATTCGCTGTCGGCGGAATAGAAATACGCATCCTTCATCGACTGCGTGACCAGGTAGACATGCGCCGCCATCCCCACCTGGGTATGGACATCCCCCGCGGTGGTCATGGTCCGCATCCCCGTCAGCCAGGTCAGCGCGGCGTCGGTATGGGGCACCGGGTCCCAGCGGTATTGCCCCAGGCTGATCACGTCCGGATCGACATTGGGCGCCGATTGCCAATAGGGCATGTCGATCTTCTGGTAGCGCGCGGAATGCTTCACCGAAGGGCGGATGCGATAGCACCAGGTCCGTTCGTTCTGATGGCTCGGCGCGGTGAAGGCGGTGCCGGACAGCTGCTCGCCATACAGGCCATAGGCGCATTTCTGCGGGCTGTTCATCCCTTCCGGCAGCGCGCCGGGCAGTGCCTCGGTTTCGAAATCATTGCCGAACCCGGGCATGTAGCCTTCGTGCAGCGCGCTGATGCCAGCGGCGCGGGTCAGACCCGAAATCTTGCTAAGATCGTTCATGGTCGATCTCCTCCCTCGACTGATTGATGCGATCATGTTAGTTACTTTTGTAACTAACAAGGTGGAATTTTTTCAAACATGGATGACAGCGACAGCTTTGAACTTTCGACCTTCACGCCCTTCCTTCTGAACCAGGCGGCGGAAGCGCAAAGCGATGTTTTTTCAGCGAATTATCGAAGCCGATACGGGATGCTGCGCACCGAATGGCGCGTGCTGTTCCACCTTGGCCGCAACAAGAGCCTGACCGCCAAGGAGATTTCCGAACGCGCGTCGATCCACAAAACCAAGGTCTCGCGCGCTGTCCGCGCGCTGGAAGAGAAACGATTCCTGACCCGCACCGTCAGCTCGGACGACCGCCGCAGCGAACGCCTTTCCCTGCGCCCCCCGGGGCAAGAAGCCTTCCGTGTCCTGACCCGTGCAGCGCGCGACTACGAGGCATCGCTGGAAAAGCGCCTTGGCAAACGGGATGCGCGCAAGCTCCGGCAATTGCTCCAGAAACTTGCAGTGTCGCAGTCCACGCAGGCGTGACCCGACAGGGCATGCCGCGCAAAGACCGCGCCACCCGACGAGACCAGCGCCCGCGTCCACAGCCGGATGCACCCCGATCCCGCGCGCCCGCCGTGTCCTTGCCCGTCAAGGCTTACCCCGCGACCTTCGCCGTGAACCCGGGCGCGTGCTGCTTGCGTTTCGACACCTCTGATCTTCTGCTCTTCGAAGATCGGCAGACTGCAAATCGTCGCTTATGTCAGTGTCCGGATTTCGGGGGACTCAGATGTCGTCAAAGCCCCGCACCGACATTGGTTATTGGCGCCACGTAATGTTGAAGAATACGTTCCAAGTCGCTGAAAAGATCACACGAATTGGCTTCCATGCGCGCTTTTCGGACCCAGCAGGCCGGGGTCGCAACGCTGCAGCGAACCGTTCCGCAGACGCAAACGCCGACGCTGCGTTGAACCGGGTCTGCTGGTCATCGTCACCGGCACGCCCCCCGGAGCGCATGGCATCTGCGACAGCCCAAGGGCGGCCGTTCACCCCGTTCGTCCCCCTTGGGCACGGCGGCGATGACAGCGGCGCAATCTTGGCCGTCGATAGCATGAATGCTTGATTGGCTGACCCGATCGGACAATGTGTGGAACACTGCAGGCGACAAGCGGGTTGGAAGACAACGGACCACTTCCATCCAAATCGTCGCGCCGTTGGTGCAAGGAGACTGACGTGAGCGACAATTCGGCCGGAACTGGATCAGACGAAACACCCGCCACGCCCCACGCGAACATTGCTCCACGCTGGGCAGTCATCGGCATTTTCCTGATCTTGCTGGTGTGTGGGATGGCCTATGCACGGTCCTTCCTGATGCCGGTGGTTCTGGGCGTCTTGCTGCAATTGGTGTTCGCGCCGGTGCGGCGAAAACTGGAACGATGGGGCCTGTGGCCCGGGGTTGCAGCGGCGCTTATCGTCGGAACACTGCTGAGCCTTCTGTTGGCCGGGGCCATCGGGTTGTCCGGACCGGTCAAGACCTGGGTGGACCGGGCGCCGTTGATCGGCTTCGAGATCCGCGAGAAAATGGATGATCTGCGGGCAGTGACCGAAGGCGTCCAGAAGGCCGCCGAACAAGTGGACGAAATTACGAGTTCCGGCGGAAAGGAGGAAGAGCCAGGCGTCCAGCGCGTCCGCGTCGAGGAGGATACGGGGCTGCTTGCCTACGCGATGAATTTGCCCTGGGTCATCGCTCAGATCGTGTTCACGTTGATCCTCATGTTCTTCCTGTTGTCGTCGGGGGACATGTTTTATGAGAAACTGGTGTATGTCATGCCGACCTTTCGCGACAAGCGACAGGCCATACGGATCGCGTACGACATCGAACGCAAGCTCTCGCGCTACCTGTTCACCATCACCTTGATCAACGCCTCCCTCGGCGTTGCGATCGGGCTGGCGATGTTCTGGTTCGGCATGCCGAACCCGATACTTTTCGCCATCCTGGGCTTCCTGTTGAACTACATCCCCTATCTCGGGGCGATCGTCGGCGTCGTCGCCGCAACAATGGTCGGCTTCGTCTCGCTGGACGTGGCGCAGGAGGCGCTTCTGGTGGGGGGTGTCTATTTCGCCCTGACTTCTATCGAGGGCCAGTTCGTGACGCCTTACTTCGTGGGTCGCAACCTGAGGCTGAACACGGTGGTCGTGTTCCTGTCCGTCACCTTCTTCGCATGGCTGTGGTCCGTCGTCGGCATGCTTGTGGCGACGCCGCTTCTCGTTGCCCTGCGCACCTTCTGCGAACACATCCCGGCGCTCCAGGGGGTCGGGCATTTCCTGTCAGCGCGGGGCGACGAAACGGAGGTAGAGGCGCCCGCCGAAAGCTGAACGCGACCAGAGCCCCGTACCGCCCCCTGCCTCAAGCGCCGCAAGACGCTGCGCATTGCGCAATGACAGCGGAAACCGGACAGGTCGCGTTTCGTCAGACCGGCACCCTGCCCGACCTGATGCCGGGTTCCCCAAGCGATGCCGGCGTCGGGTCATGGGCGCATGCCATGACCCGACGCCCGGACGGGAGTCAGCTTGCGTAGACCGAAGCGAAATCCTTGAAGCCCTTGATCTCGATCGGGTTGCCCGACGGATCGAAGAAGAACATGGTCCGCTGCTCTCCGGGTTCGCCTTCGAAGCGGATGACCGGCGGGATGTCGAATTCGATCCCGGCCTGCTGCAACCGGTCCGACAGCGCCATCCAGTCGTCCAGCGGCAGGACCGCGCCCATGTGGGGCATCATGACCATGTGATCGCCGACCTTGCCGGTCCGCGTGGTCTTGAACGGCTCGCCCAGGTGCAGCGACAGCTGGTGGCCGAAGAAGTCGAAATCGACCCAGGTGTCGGTGCTGCGACCTTCCTTGCACCCCAGGACGCCGCCGTAGAACGCGCGGGTCTGATCAAGGTCGGTTACATGGATGGCGAGGTGGAACAGGGATGTCATCGTCTTGTCCTTAGTCCGTATTCAAGGATGTGGGTAGCGGATCACGCACGAAGCCGAAGCGTCGTCCGTGCCGACGGTCAGACCAATGGTCAGGCCGACGCCAGGCTGGCGCGTTCGAGTTTTGCCAGCGATGCACCGATACGTCCAATGGCTTCGGCAAGCAACGCGTCGTCGATGGCATAGGCCAGCCGCAGGTAGCCCGACATGCCGAAAGCGGTGCCCGGCACGGTGCCCACATGGGCATCCGCCACCAGGAATGCGGCCACGTCCACGTCCGACGCGATGCGGGTGCCGTCGGGCCGCCGTGCGCCGATCAGGCCGGTGCAGTCGGCAAAGACATAGAACGCCCCCGGCGGCACGTCCGATGCCAGCCCCGGGATCGTGCGGATCGCCGTGATCAGGCGGTCGCGCCGGGCGCGCAGGGTGTCCCGCCAGCCGTCGACAAAGCCCATGTCCCCGTCCAGCGCGGCAATGGCCGCCGCCTGCGAGACGGTCGAGGGGTTGGACGTGCTTTGGGACTGCAGGATATCCATGGCCGAGATCAGCCAGGCCGGCCCCGTCGCGTAACCCAGCCGCCAGCCGGTCATCGAATAGCCCTTGGACACGCCGTTCACCGTCAGGATGCGGTCGGACAGGGCGGGCATCGCCTGGGCCGGTGCGGTGAACGCCACCTCGTGCACCATGTGTTCATAGATGTCGTCGGCCATGATCAGCGCCGTGTGACCCGCCAGAACCGCCCCCAGCGCGGCCAATTCTTCTGCACTATAGATGGCGCCGGTCGGGTTGTTGGGCGAATTCAGGATCACCCACTTGGTGCGCGGTCCCAGCGATTCTGACAATGTCTTCGGCGTCAGCTTCCAGCCGGTGTCGGCCCCGGTCTGCACGATCACCGGCGTGCCCCCGGCCAGGCGCACCATGTCCGGATAGCTGACCCAGTAGGGCGCGGGCACCAGCACCTCGTCACCTTGGTCCAGTGTCGCAAGAAACGCGTTGAAGATCAGCTGCTTGGCCCCTGCCCCGGCGATGATCCGCGCGGTCGGCACGTCGATGCCGTTCTCGCGCGCGAACTTGCGGGCGATGGCCGCCTTCAGCTCGGGCGTGCCCGAGACGGCGGTGTATTTCGTCTGCCCGCCCCGGATCGCCGCGATGCCGGCCTCGCAGACATGGTCCGGCGTGGCGAAATCAAGCTCGCCCTCGCCCAGGTTGATGACGCTCTTGCCCTCGGCCGCAAGACGGCGGAGCGTATCGGAGATCGCGGCGGTCGGCGAAGCGCCGACACTGGACATGCGCGAAGCGAGATAGGTCATGAAAAGGTCTTTCCGTTGGTTGGGGGGCGCCGATGCGCCCCCTCGAAGCATGAAGGTCAGGCGACGCGCAGCAGGTCGCGCGCAACGGTGCCCAGCTGCTCGCAGCCGGTTTCGGTCACGACGATGGTCTCGGACACGCCGACGGTGAACTGGCCATAGATCCGCAGGGCCGGCGGCAGGTGAAAGGCCATGCCGGGCTGCAGCTCGGTCTTGACGCCGGCGTTCAGCGACAGGATCGATCCTTCGCCCCAGTCCGGCGCGAACGAGATGCCGGTGGAATAGCCCAGCCGCTTGCGGAAATTGTCGGTGTAGCCGGCCTTGTCGATGACCTTCTGGCAGGCCAGGTGCGGCACTTCGCAGGGCACGCCCGGCCGGATCTCTTCCAGCGAGACGGCCAGCGCCTCCTGGCAGACCTTCATCATGTCCTCGGCTTCCTGCGGCACCGGTCCGACCCAGGCGGATCGCATCAGCGCGGCGTGGTAGCGGTCATGTACACAGGCCATTTCCAGGAAGGCCGGATCGTTGTCCGACAGCGCCGTGCGCCGCCACGTGCCATGCGGCACGCCGGTGCGCCTGGCCGTGGACACCAGCGGTTCCATCCCCATGTATTCCGACCCGGCCGAAATCGAGGCCTGCAGCATCGCCGCCACCAGGTCGTTGTCCGTCGCCCCGGCCTTCACGGCGGCCAGGCCGGCCGTCATGCCCGCGTCGACGTAAGACGCCGCCTTGCGCAGTTTCTCGATCTCCAGCGGCGATTTCACCGCCCGGCCGGCTTCGACGATGCCGGCGCAATCGGCCAGCGCGCCAAGCGCGTCCTGCATCCGTTCATAGACCGCGATGGGCAGGAACCAGCCCTTCTTGTCGATGGCCACGCGGCGGCCCTTCAGCTTCATCCGCTCAAGCACCCGCATCAGCACGTCGATGGGATCCTCGGCATCCTGGAACACGGTCGCGTCCGAGATGAAGGTGTTGGCGATGAAGTTGTAGTATTCCAGCTGCCGGATCACGAAGACCGGATCGCCCTCGGCGGGCAGGATCAGGGCCTGGAACGTGTAATAGCCCGGGGTCTGCTGGCCGGTCAGGTAGTAGATGTTCTCGGGTCCGGTGATGACCATCGCGTCCAGCCCGGCCGCAACCAGCCGCGCGCGGGCACCCGCCTGGCGTGCCTCGTATTCGGCCTTGGGAAAGGCGGATTCCTGTCCCTGCACCACGCCTGCATTGTCCATTTCAGTTCTCCATCATGCGCGGCGCAAGCCGCTTGTCGAAATTCAGTCCAAGTCCCGGAGCGGATGGCACCGTGATGCGCCCATCCGCATAGGTCAGCCCCGCCGCCGGGTCGTCGATCAGCCCGTCGGCCCCGTAGAGTTCGGCGGCTACGGGCGACGAGGCCAGCGCCAGGTGCGCGGCAGCGGCCGTGGCCAGCCCGCCCTCGTTCATCTGGCCGATCATGTAGGGCACACCCGCCGCCTCCAGCCGTCGCACGGCGTCCAGCGCGGGGGTGATCCCGCCCGTCTTGATCAGCTTGAGATGCGCCCAAAGCCTGCGCCCGGCGGCTTCGAACCCGTCGATCGCGCGGGTCACATCGTCGGGGTCGGCCATGCTTTCGTCCAGCATCAGGGGCATCGGCGCGCCCTTGGCCAGGTGCAGCAGCGCCGGCCAGTCCCCCGGCGGGATCGGCTGTTCGACGTATTTCAGCGCCAGCGGCCCCAGCGCGGCAAGGCGGGCGGGTGCCTCGGCGGCGCTCCAGGCGCCGTTGGCGTCGATGGCCAGGACCAGATCCGGGCCGAAACGCTGCCGCAGCAAGGTCAGCCGCCGCAGGTCCGCGTCGAAATCCGGGCCGAAACGCACCTTCAGATCCCGGAAACCACGGGCGACATAGGCGTCGGCGCGCGCCACCAGATCCGCGTCCGAGGACAGGAACAGCGTCTGGTTGCTGCCGCGCGTCAGCGCAACGGCCCTTCCGGCGATCAGATGTGCCAGCGGCAGGCCGGCGCGGCGCGCCTCGAGATCCCAGAGCGCGCAGTCGAACAACGCCCGCACCGGCGCGCGCGCCGTGCCGGCGGCAACCATGCTTCGCAGATCGGCGGGCGACATCGACCAATCGAGGCCGCCCGCGAGGTCCAGCGCCTCGGCGGCCAGATCGTCGGGGTCATACCCGTTCAGGTAGGCGCAGTTCAGCCGCACCTCCGCCACGGCCTCGGGCGCATCCTCGGGGCCAAGCGCGAGGTAAAGCGCATCAAGCCCCGGGACCGCGCCGGAACTGGCGGTGTGCAGCGTCAGCCCCTGGTAATGCAGCTGCGCCCGGTGGAACCGATACATGCCGGTCACTTCCCCAGCACGCGGTGCGCGATGTCGGCGTAGATCCCGGCCGAGGCGATGAATTCGTCCTTCGGCACGAATTCGTCGGGCTTGTGGGCGACGCGGATGTCCCCTGCGCCGATGACCGTGCCGGTCGCGCCGGCCTGGATGAAATGCACCAGGTCGCAGGCGCCCTGGAACCCGAACGGCCCGGGCGCATCGATCCCCGCCGCGGCACAGGCCGCCAGGGAGGTTTGCACGATGGCTTCCTCGATTGCGGTTTCGGTGGCGCCGCCGGTGGTGGCGTTCTTGCCCACGATCTCGCAGCTGAGGCCCAGCTCGTCGCGCGCCGCCTGCAGCAGCGCCTCGATTTCGGCCTCGGCGCTGTCATCCGTTTCGCCGGGGATCAGGCGGCGGTCCAGAAGCAATTCGCAGGCATCGGGAATGACGTTGTCCGCATGCCCCCCGGCAATCCGGGTGACGGTCAGGCTTGGGCTGCCGACCAGCGGGTGCGAGCGTTGCGACAGCACGTCGTCGTGGAAGGCCGCGATGCGGGGCATCAACTGGCCCGCCAGGAAAATAGCGTTCTCGCCCAGATGCGGGCTGCCGGAATGCGCCGCCTTGCCGTGGACGCGCACGCGCGGGCGGTACGATCCCTTGTGCGCCGAAAACGTCGTATTCGCCGTCGGCTCGCCGACAACCACCATGTCGATCACGGAATTGCGCGCACAGTAATACTTGGCGCCCTCGCTCGCGACTTCCTCGTCGCCGGTGAACGCCCCCATCAGCGTGCCGGACCAGTCGCCGCGTGCCTCCGACATCAGCTGAAGCGCCTCCAGCATCGCGGCCAACGGCCCCTTGCAGTCGACGCTGCCACGTCCGTAAAGCTTGCCGTCCCGTTCGGTCAGCACGAAGGGATCGGTCGCCCAGCCCTGGCCGGCCGGCACCGTGTCCATGTGCGTGTTGAACGCAAAGACCGGGCCCGGACCGTTTTCCAGCACGGCTTCGGCATTGAACCGGCCGGGCGCGTATTCTTCCAGCCGCACGGTGAAGCCAAGCGGTTCAAGGTGGTCCCGGACGTATTCCGCGACCACCTTTTCGCCGCCGGGCGGGTTTTCGGACGGGATGGCGACAAGCGCGGCAAGATGCGCGACAAGACGGTCGGGCTTTGGTTGGGCGATCATGGTGTCTTCCGGTGGTTCGGTGGTTCGGTGGGTCAGTGCAGGATCTGCGACAGGAATTTCTGGGCGCGCTCGTTGGCCTTGCCGCCAAAGAATTCCTCGGTGGCGGCGTCTTCCAGGATGCGGCCGTCTTCCATGAAGACGATCCGATCCGCCGCGCGGCGCGCAAAGCCCATCTCGTGGGTGACGCAGACCGTGGTCATCCCCTCGTTCGACAGTTCTGTCATCACGTCGAGCACTTCGCGGATCATCTCGGGATCAAGCGCCGAGGTCGGTTCGTCGTACAGCATGATCTTGGGCCGCATCGCCAGCGCACGTGCGATCGCCACGCGCTGCTGCTGGCCGCCCGACAATTCGTCGGGAAAATGATCCGCCCGCTCGGGGATGTGCACCTTGCCCAGCAGCTCCAGCCCCAGGTCGTGGGCGTCCAGACGGCTCATGCCCAGCACCCTCATCGGCGCCAGCATGATGTTCTCGACGGCGTTGAGGTGCTGGAACAGTTCGAAGTTCTGGAACACCATCCCGATGTCGCGCCGCACCTTGTCGCCGCCGCGCAGGTCGCCGGAAATTTCGTGCCCTTCGAACAGGACAGACCCCGTGCTGGGCGGTTCAAGCAGGTTGATGCAGCGCAGCAGCGTCGACTTGCCCGACCCAGACGGGCCGATCAGCACCAGCGTCTCGCGTTTCTTCACCCGGAGGCTGCAGTCGGTCAGCACCTGGAGGTCGTCAAAGGTCTTGGACACCTTGACCAGTTCGAGGATCGTGTCGTCAGCGGGCATTGTCGGCTCCGGCTTTCTTGGTGTTGGAGAGAACCCGGCGGACCAGGCCGCCGAAGCCAGTGGCGCCGGACGCCCTTGCCCGGCGCAGCTTCGGATCCAGCGCGGCTTCCATCGAGGCCAGCAGGAACATGAAGATCGTGGTCAGGCCGAGGTAATAGATCCCGGCGGCGGTAAGCGCCTCGAAATAGCGGAAATCGGCAGAGGCGGTCTGGTTCGCGACAAGCAGCAGGTCCTGCACCGCGATCACCGACACCAGCGCCGAGGTCTTCAGCATGCCGATCATCTGGTTGCCCATCGGCGGCAGCACGATGCGCGCGGCCTGCGGCAGCACCACCCAGCGCAGCACCGAAAGCCGCGTCATGCCAAGCGCCTGGCCGGCCGTCCGCTGCCCCTTCTTCACCGAGGACAGGCCCGAACGGATGATCTCGGCCATATAGGCGGCCTCGTTCAGGGTCAGCGCGATGACGCCGGACCAGAAGGCGCTGAAGCGGATGTCGAAGCTGGGCAGGACGTTGTAGATGAAGATGATCTGGAACAGCACCGGCGTTCCCCGGAACAGCCAGAGATACACGGTTACCAGCACCTTGACCGGCAGGAACCGCACCTGCTGCGCAAGTGCGAGGATGAACCCGGCTATCACACCGAAGAAAAGCGACACCACCGTGATCAGCAGCGTGATCCAGGCACCGTGCACAAAGGACGCGGACGTCAGGTATTGCAGGACAAGGTCAAGGGACATTGGGGCTTACGGGGCCTTTCGTCGTTTCGATGTCCCACAGCCGCAGGGGCTGCGGGACCAGGTAGCAGGAGAGGTCAGTTGAAGATCGAAACCGACGCGGGCAGGTTCCACTTTTCCAGAAGCGCGTCGTAGGTGCCGTCTTCGACGATTTCGGACAGGGCCGCCTTGAGCGCCCCGGCCATGGCCGTGTCGCCCTTGCGGAACGCCATGCCGACCAGGTTGTTCTGTTCGAACTCGTCGCCCACGACCTCGTAGACGCCCGGCACCTTGTCCATCAGGACAACCGAACCCGGCGTGCTGTCATAGATCGCGTCGGCGCGCCCCTGGCGCAGGGTCAGCGCGCTGTCCTGCGCGGTCGGCAGGGTCATCACGTTGATGCCGTCCTTGCCGGCTTCCTGGCAGCGTGCGTCATCGGCGCGGGCCTGGCTTTCCTGGATGCCGCCCAGCGTGACCGCGATGGTCAGGCCGCACAGCGAATCGTCGCGGCCGGTCACGTCCTTGGGGTTGCCCGCCGGCACGATCACGCGGTTGCCGATCTGCATGTATTCCACGAAATCGACCTGCTCGGCGCGGGCCTCGTTCATGTACATGGCCGAATTGATCATGTCGATCCGCCCGCCCTGAAGCGCGGGGATGAGGCCCTTGAATTCCATGTTGCGCGCGTCCGCTTCGACCGAAAGCTTCCCGGCCAGCGCCGCGATCATGTCGATGTCAAAGCCGGACAATTCGCCGTCCCGCATGAATTCGAACGGCGCGAAGGTGGCCGCGACGCCATAGGTCAGCTTGCCGGTCTCGACGACACCGGTTTCGGGCATGTCTGCGGCAAGGGCGGGGGATGCGGCGGCAAGGGCGAACATGCCGGCGACGATATTCTGAGTCAGTCGAGAAATGATCATTGCGATCCCTGTCGGTTGATTTTCTTCACAGGATTGTTCAACTTCACATCAAACATACAATACAAGGCCAAATTTGTCACGACCGCGACACATCCGGCAAGATACCACGGTCTTGCCCAAAAAAGGTGCAATTTTGAGGTTTGTCCGCATTTTTCAGGGGCCACAACGGCTGCAAAGCGGCCACGAGCGGCCGATCATCGGCATCCGGACCCATTTTTGATGTTCCACTTGCAGCAAAATTATTGTTCATCTTTTGTTAAACCGTGCAATCTCCGGACGCGATCTCATGAATGCCGCGCAGCAGGCCCGCTACCAACTCGCCAACCAGATCCTTGATCTGGTGATCGAATCCCGGTTCGAACCGGGTCACCATCTGCGCGAGCAGCAGCTGGCGGCGATGCTGGGCGTCTCGCGGACGCCGGTGCGGTCCGCGCTGGCGCTGCTGGCCGAACGGGGCGCTCTCGAATCGGTTCGCAACAAGGGGTATTTCCTGCGCCTGCCCGCCGATCAGCTGACCCGGATGGAGGTCGAGACGCCGCCGTCGGCCGCGCAGCGCGTCTATGCCCGCATCATGCAGGACCGGATCGCCGGGGCGCTGACCGAAGAGGTCTCGATCACCGAGCTGGCGCGGAACTACGACGCCGACCGCGCGATGGTGCGCAACGTGCTGGCCGAACTCGAACGCGATGGCCTGGTCAATCGCGGACCGGGGCGGAACTGGACCTTCCTGCCCACGATGGAGGACATGGAAACCCAGCAGGCCAGCTACGAATACCGCCTGCTGCTTGAACCTCAGGGTATCCTGCTGCCAGGTTTCCGGGCCGACAAGGCCGCGCTCGACCGGCTCAGGCTGCAGCATCTGTATGTCCACGACCACCCCAACCTGAATGCCGGCATGGGCAAGCAGTTGTTCGAACTGGACGCGACCTTCCACGAGACGATCGCCGAATTCTCGCGCAACCCGTTCCTGCTGCAGGCGATCCAGCACCAGAACCGACTGCGCCGGCTGCTGGAATTCGCCACCTATTCCAACCGCGCCCGGATCCGCGCCTGGTGCCGCGAACACGTCAAGATCATCGACGCGGTCGCGACCGGCCAGCTTGAAAGCGCATCCCGGTTGATGGCCGCGCACCTGCGGGGCGCGCAGGGCGCAAGCGCTGCGCCGGCCACGTCGGGCGCGTCTGGCACGTCGGCAACGTCGGGCGCGTCGGGCACGTCGGGCGGCAAATGATCCCTCCCCGCTATATGAACGGTCCGACACCATGAATCTCACCCTTGTCCATCACGACACGCCCTGCCCGGCGCGCGACGGCATGCTTGCCGGCGTCATCGCAGCCCAGACCGGCGCCGCGTTCCTGACGCTTGATACCGGCGGCGCCGGGCTTGGCGCCTACGAGGCGTGCCAGCATGTGCTGGCCTCTGGCGCGCTCGCCGCCAACGGCCTGTTCTGGAGCGAATGGGCCTCGGGTCGCCATGTTCCCGCGGCCCTGCCCCCGACCGTGATCGCCGGGCGTCTGACCGGGCCGGTTGTGGTTCCGGTCAATCCCGCCATTCCCGCCCAGGTCGACATGGCCCGGCGCCTGAGCCGCAAGGCCGAGCAGACCGGCCGCGATATCCGCCAGATCACCGTGCACCCCCGGGATGATGGCTGGTCCTTCACCGGCGATACGGTCCCGGGCATTGCCACCGATTGGACGACAGATCCCTTCGGCCGCCCGGTCCCCGCAGGTCTGTCCCGGCCGACGCCCGCCCGCGCCGTGCGGATACTGGTCGTCGGGTCCGAACCCCGCCAGCGGCACACCTATCCCGCAGTGCTTGCCGCCCTTGGCGATGCGGCCGACGCCTGCAACCTTGGGTTGTCACTACAATTCTGGGATCCGGCGGAAGACCGGGATGGCAGCCTGCCCCGGGATATCGACACCGTTCAGGGCATCGTCCTGCCCGGCGGGGCCGACATGGACCAGGTCGCCGGCCAGATCCGCGTCGCACGCCGCGCGATTGAAACCGACACCCTGCTGCTAGGCCTCTGCCTGGGCATGCAGACGCTGGCGACCGCCGTCGCCCAGGCACGGGCCGGCCTGAACGATGCCAACATGGAAGAGGTCGCGCCGGATGCCGCAACCAAGGTGTTCCGCCGCCTGACCGACACCGAAGTCCCCGGTGGATTCCGCGTCGGCCTGCGCCGGATGCGCCCCGTCCCCGGATCCAGGCTGGCGCGGATCCTGGGCGCCGGCGACGGGCCCGTTCCGATCCCGGTCAACCATCGCTACGTGCTCGATCCGGCGCTGCATGCGCCGCTCGAAGACGCCGGGCTGCGCATCTCGGCCTGGCAGGAAGCCTCCTCCCTGGCGGATGCGGTGGAATTGCGCGGACAGCGGTTCTGCATCGGCCTGCAGGGCCACCCCGAACTGCTGACCCGTCGCGGTGCGGCCCATCCGCTGTTTCGCGCCTTCCTTAACGCGCTCGACGGCTGACCAGCCTCCCGAACCAACTCCCCGAACCGAAAGTACAGACATGTCCATCCCCCCCAGAATCGCGCTCGTCACCCGCCTGTCCGACGCGGCCGAAGCCAACTGGCTGTCGCTGCTGCGGGCGGCCCTGCCCGACGAGACCATCGATTCGCTGCGCGCCATGGCCGACACCGACCGCGCGGCCGTCGACATCGCCATCGTCGCCAACCCCGATCCCGAAGACCTGAAAAGCCTGCCCAACCTCGCATGGGTGCACAGCCTCTGGGCCGGCGTCGAACGCCTTGTCGCCGAACTGCCCGGCTTCACACCGCCCATCGTGCGCCTGGTCGATCCGCAGCTTGCGCGCAACATGTCCGAAGCGGCCCTGGCATGGACCTTCTACCTTTTCCGCGACATGCCCGCCTATGCCCGCCAGCAGCGCGCCCATGACTGGGTGCAACACCCCTATCGCAGCGCTTCGTCGGTGACCGTGGGGCTTCTGGGTCTTGGCGAACTGGGCGCCGCCGCCGCCGAACGCATCCGGGCACAGGATTTCAACGTGATCGGCTGGAGCCGCAACCCCAAGGATCTGCCGGACATCGAATGTCTGTCCGGCGACGACGGGCTGACCGGCATGCTGTCGCGCAGCGATATCGTGATCTGCCTGCTGCCGCTGACGGATGCGACCCGCGGGCTGCTTGGCGCGAAGACCTTCGGCCAGATGAAGACGGGCGCGGGCCTCATCAACTTTGCCCGTGGTCCCATCGTCGATACCCCCGCCCTGCTGGACGCGCTTGCCACCGGCCAGGTCGGCCATGCGGTGCTGGATGTGTTCGACCAGGAACCGTTGCCGGCCGAGTCGCCCTTGTGGGACAATCCGGGCATCACCGTACTGCCCCATATCTCGGGGCCGACCGACCCGCGCACCGGCACCCTTGTCGTCGCAGGCAACGTCCGGGCCTACCGGACCGACGGAAAACTCCCCGAAAGCGTGAACCTGGCCCGGGGCTACTGAGAAACCGGCCGGACCGGCATCTTCACCGGGGGAGCCGCCTTCTGTCCGGTGCCCCCCGATAACCGGCAGGGCCAGGTGCGTCGCCACCTGGGCCCCCCCTCGCTCGGTCTCGAGTCGGGGGCCTCCGGCGGCACGCCTCAGCTTACGGGCGCATTCGCGGGGTGATATGGGGGGTGGATGATTTGGAATGTTCTTTCCGCGCTCGGCGGCGTCGGCATGTTTCTTGTCGGAATGCTGCTTCTCACCGGTGGCCTGAAGGGACTTGCCGGTGACCGGATGCGGTCGATCCTGGCCCGGTTCACCAGCACCCCCCTGAGCGGCGCGGTGACCGGAGCTTTGACCACCGCCGTGGTGCAATCGTCCAGTGCGACGACCGTGGCCGCCGTGGGTTTCGTCGCGTCCGGCATCCTGACCTTCCCGCAGGCCCTTGGCGTCATCTTCGGCGCCAACATCGGCACCACGCTGACCGGCTGGATGGTCGCGGCGCTCGGCTTCAAGCTTGATCTGGGAACGGCGGTGCTGCCGCTGGTCTTCGTCGGCGCCATATGTCACCTGACCGGCCGGCCACGGCTTGTTTCAATAGGCCAGGCGCTGGCCGGCTTCGGCCTGCTTTTCATCGGCATCGACTATCTCAAGGACGGGCTGGCGGCTTTCGAAGGCGTCGTGACGCCGTCCAACTTCCCCTCGGACGACCTGTTCGGCCGGCTGCAGCTTGTCGCCATCGGCCTGGTGATCACGCTGGTGACCCAATCGTCCAGCGCCGGTGTCGCCACCGCGCTTGCCGCGCTCGGCGCCGGGGCGATCAATTTTCAGCAGGCCGCTGCGATGGTCATCGGCATGGACGTCGGCACGACCTTCACCGCCCTGCTGGCCACCGTGGGCGGCGGCACCATGGCCCGGCGCACCGGCCTTGCCCATGTCATCTACAACCTCATGACCGGCCTCATGGCCTTCTTTCTGCTTGGCCCCTTCGCGGCCTTCGCGATGCCCCGGATCGGCGATGGCACCGGCCAGATCGCACTGGTCGCCTTTCACAGCTTCTTCAACGGGTTGGGCGTGGTTCTGGTGCTGCCCCTGGCGCGCCCCTTTGCCCGGTTGATCGAATGGCTGGTGCCCGAGCGTGGCTCTGCGCTGACGGCCGGGCTGGACCCCGCGGTGCTGGCAGAGCCCGGCATCGCCATCGGCCTGGCGCTGGACGGCCTTGATCGGATCAACACCGCGACCTGCGATCTGTTGAGCCGCGAACTGGGGGCGGGCTTGCCCGACGACACGCCCCACTACACCATCGACGAACTGCGCGCGGCCCTGACCGCGCTGCGGGACTTTCTCGACGGCATCCGTCCCTCCGACGTCCATGTCGATCAGGCTGCCGCCATGACCAGCAGCTTCCATGCGATCGACCACCTGTTCAGGCTGCTCCACCGGTGCGATCAGACCACCCGGATCGCCACGCTCGCCAGCACCCACAGGTTGCGCCGTCTGCGCGGGCTCATTGCGCGTGCCGCCATGCAACAGGCCCGCCCCCAGGATCCGCGCGCCACGGAAGCGATGCTGGACCGGCTCCGGACCCTGCTGCGCCACCAGCGCAAAAGCCCGCGCGACCGGATCGTGGCGGCGGCCGTGGCCGGAACCGTCAGCGACAAGATGGCCCTTGAGCAGCTCGACGCTTTGCGCTGGCTGCACCGGACCGGCTATCACCTGTGGCGCATCCGGGTGCACCAGACCCTTGCCGCCAGCACCGCCCGCCCCGACAGCACGGCCCGGCCCGACAGCACGACCCGGCCCGCCGTTCCGCTTCAGGAAGAAACCCGGATCGACGTGGCGGAGGACTGAGCAGCGCCTTGGCCTCGGGCGCGGCACGTGGCAGGCCGGACAGCCGGGTGTCCGACAATGCGAACACGGGCACCGGCGACCGGGTCGCGTCAGATGTCGAAGCTGTCTCCCAGCGCAGGCATCTCCACCCGGTCGGACTTCAGGGCCCTGGCAAACGACGTCATCGCCTTTTCCTCGCCGTGCACGAGGAAGGTCACTTCGGGGCGCCCCGTCCGTTTGTGCCAGTCCAGAAGCGCGCTCCGCCCGGCATGGGCGGAAAAGCCGTTGATCGTGTGGATATGCGCGCGCACGGGGACCTGATCGCCGAACAGTTTCACCTTGTGCGCCCCGTCTATGATGATGCGGGCCAGCGTTCCCTGGGCGGCGAAGCCCACGAAGATGATGCTGCAATCGGCATGCGCCAGGTTGTGGCGCAGATGATGGCGAACCCGACCGCCGGTGCACATGCCGGACCCCGCCATCAACACTGCCCCCGCCCGTATCCGGTTCAGCCCCATGGATTCCGATGCCTCGTGCACGAATTCCAGTTCCGGCAGCGCGAAGGGATCCTTGCCCTGCTTCAGCAGCTGGCACAGCGCGGGCTTCAACGCATCCGGGTGGCGGCGGAACACCCGCGTCGCCGAGATGGCCATCGGAGAATCCAGAAAGACCCGTAGCGAGCTTCGGATGGCCTTCGATCGCATGCCCTCGCGCAGGAAGAACAGCAGTTCCTGTGCCCGCTCCAGCGCGAAGGTCGGGATGACGATGTTGCCGCCGCGCGCGTCGGCGGCGTTGATCGCGTCGTAGAATTCATCCAGCGACGCGTCGAGCGACCGGTGGTCACGATCGCCATAGGTTGTTTCCATGACGACGACATCCGCCCCCTCAGGAGGGGACGGCGGGTTCAGAAGCGGCCTGTCGCTGGGTCCGATGTCGCCCGAGAACAGGATGCTGCGCGCGCGGCCGTCCTCGACGGCCTCGATCAGGATGCTTGCGGATCCCAGGATGTGCCCGGCATCGTGAAAGGTGGCGCGGATGCCCTGCCCCAGGTCGATCCGCCTGCCATAATCGGCCACGCGGCCGAACCGGTCGATCGCGTCGAAGACATCCAGCGTGTCGTAAAGCGCTTCGTCCTGCTTGCCGTGACGACGCTGGCGCTTGGCGGCTTCCTCCTGCAGACCGGCGGCATCCATCAGCACGATGCGGGTCAGGTCGCGCGTGGCCGCGGTACAGATGATTTCCCCACGAAAACCGCGCTTCACCAGAAGTGGAATACGCCCGCAATGGTCCAGGTGGGCATGGGTCAGAAGGAGGATGTCGATCGAAGCGGGATCGAAGCTGAAGGGAACCGCGTTGTCTTCCTGCAGCTCGTGCCGCCCCTGGAACATGCCGCAATCGACCAGGATGTTGCGTCCGTTGACCGTGACCATGTGGCACGATCCGGTCACCCCCCGCGCGGCTCCGTGAAATGAAATGCGCATTGTCTGCCTCCTCTCAGCACAGGCTTCGGCCGGCGTGATCGTACCAGCGGCGAATGTCCTCCCAGATCTCCCCGGCCGTTTCGGCAAACCAGAACAGGTCGCGGTCTTCCGGGTCGATCACCCCTTCCTCGACCAGGAAATCGGGATCGAAGGCGCCTTTCCAGAAGGCCCGCCCGACCAGGATCACCGGCACTGGCGGGATCTTGCGCGTCTGGATCAGCGTCAGGGTCTCGAACAGCTCGTCCATCGTACCGAACCCCCCGGGAAAGACCACCAGCGCCCGCGCGCGCTTGACGAAATGCAGCTTGCGGATGGCAAAGTAGTGGAACCGGAAACACAGGCCCGGCGTGAGATAGGGATTGGGAAACTGTTCGTGCGGGAGGCTGATGTTCAGACCGACCGTCGATGCGCCGACATCATGCGCCCCCCGGTTCGCCGCCTCCATCAGTCCGGGACCGCCGCCGGTGACCAGGGACAACCCCGCCCGCCCCTCTTCTTCCGCGCGGCCCACGATACGGCCGAATTCACGGGCCACATCGTAATACCTGCTCTTGGCCTCGACCCGCTCGGCGATCCTCAGGTCCCGGGCCAGCGCGGGGTCGTCGGGGGATAGTCCCAGGCGCGCCCTTGCGGTTTCCACCCTGTCGCGGGCGGCCACGGGTTCGGGAATGCGGGTGCTGCCGAACACGACGATGGACCCCTTGATCCCGTGGTGACGAAACAGCGTCTCGGCCTTGAGGTAATCAAGCTGCAACCGAACGCCCCGGGTCTCGTCGCATTCCAGAAAGGCCATGTCCTTGTCGGCCTGCATGTATTCCGGACTGGCCGTAATCGCCCTGACAAGAACCGAGGCATCGGGATCCTCGGTGTCGGCCTTGGGGATCGCCCCGGGCAAGGCGACTTGGCGGATGTCTGCGTCAGCGGGTTCCGGTTTCGCCTGTTCGGATCGTTTTGGCATGGCGGGTCCTCCGTCCTGTCAGAATGCACCCGGTTACAGGCCTGGACCACTGGCTGTCGATGTCCGTTGACAACAGCTTCGCTGCCCGGGTCGCCAAAGTCGCCTACGATCGACACCTTGCGCCCCATGCCCCCCATGCGCCCCCGCCGTCCTTCACAACATCCACTCGACGGGAAGCCAGCTGACGACGTGCGAGAGCAGCCGATGGAACAGCGTGGTTTTCGGGTCGTGATCGTAGGTTTGCGTGCTGCCGTCGTCTGCGGTCTCGATCCAGGTCAGCTGTCCGTCAGGGGCGGCCTGGACCCGGTAGGCAAAGGTGGATTGGTCCAGCTGCCCGGCCAGGGATGCCGCCATTGCCGGGCTGTCGACCAGCACGCCCATCTCGGTGTTCAGACGGGCAGAGCGCGGATCCAGGTTGTAGGATCCGATGAACACACGCGCCGCGTCAAAGCCGAAAACCTTCGCGTGCAATCCCGACGCCGAACCGGCAAGAAGTTGCGGCAGGGTGCGGTTCGCGTGCTCCTCGCGCATGGACCGCAACTCCAACAGCTCGACACCGCTGTCCACCAGTCCCTGGCGATACCGCATGTAACCGGCATGAACCGGCATCACGTCCGTGGCTTCCAGCGAATTGGTCAGGACCCGCACCCGGATCCCCTTTCGGGCCATGGCCTCCAACAGCTCTGCTCCACGCGGTCCTGGGATGAAATAGGCCGACACAAGGTCAAGCGAAGTTGTCGCCTCGCCCGCCAGCGCGAACAGGTCCTCGACGACAAGCCGATCATCCGCCGCCTGCCCCAACCCCTTCGCCGGATCATCGGCGTACAGCACCGCGTTGCCCCATTCGAAGTCCAGCGTGTGAGATTCGATCTGCCTGGCCAGCTGGTTGTCCTCGACCGCGGCCTGGTATCCGGCGCCCTTGGCCGACGCCCGGGCCTCGGCGCCCAGTCGCGCGATGGCCGGCGCACCGGGCGGGGCAAGCAACAGGTCCGCGGGATAGACGGCGCCACTGTTCCAGTATGCATCGAAGGTCCGCGCCACGTCGTCGACGATCGGTCCGACGGCAACGGCGTCCACGTCGAAGTAATGCGTCCCGTCACCGTAGGCGAAATAGATGTCGCCGATGTTGCGCCCCCCGAAAATCGTGGCAACGCCGTCCACGGTCATCGACTTGTTGTGCATCCGGCGGTTCAGGCGACGAAAGGCAAAGGTGTATGACAGAAGCTTCGGTTTCCGCAAAGCGAAGGGGTTGAAGATGCGCACGTCGGCCGATGGCATGGCGTCCAGTTCCGCCAGCAATCCATCAAGGCCGGGGATCCCGTTGTCATCGACAAGCAGCCGGACACGCACGCCCCGTTCGGCCGCCGCGCGCAGCTCGTCAAGCAGCATCAATCCGGTCGTGTCGTCCTGCCAAATGTAGTACTGGGCATCGATCGACGACCGGGCCTCGCGCGCCAGGACGGCGCGCGCTGCGAACGCGGCCCTGCCGTCGGCAATTGGCCGGATCCCGTCCATCCCCGCGTGGTGGTCAAGCGCCGGGCGGATCGCAGCCCCGACAGGACCTTCCCATGCCGGCGGCAGGCGGTCGGTGGTCTGAATGCCGTCCCGGTCCGGCAGTCGACAAAGGAAGCTTAGCCCCAAAAGGGAAATGACAATCGCCAACAGCGCCGCAAGGATCAGTTTCAGCAGTCGTATCAACAGGTCCTCGCCCGAGTGGTTTCCGCCGGTTCAAGCCTGCGCGCGTACAGGCATGGGTCCTGCAGGTTGAACACACAACTGCCAATGCTCCAAGTGCTTATGTCCCTGACCGGTCTGCATTGGGCGGGGACGCGGTGCATGGTTCATGTCGAGGGGATCGATCAATGCCCGCGTCGGTTCGCACCGAGACTGAACACCAGGTCCCCCTTGGACGCGGACCAGGCGGTTGCGCCCATCTTCCGGTTCGGATTGCCGCCGGCCACGGGGTCTGGCCGATTAACGCTGGCAAACCACCGGAACCTGCGGCATTCCCGGGCCAACCGAAACATCCCTGCAAAGTGACCCCAAGATGACCGACACCCTGCCCCCTTGCCCCGCGTGCGCATCGACCTTCGCCTACGAAATGGACGCGCTGCTGGTGTGCCCGGAATGCGGTCACGAATGGCAGCCCGGCGGTGAAGAGGACGACGCGCTGCAGATCCATGACAGCGTCGGCAACCTGCTGGCCGACGGAGACACGGTCACCGTGATCAAGGACCTCAAGGTCAAGGGGTCGTCGTCAGTGGTCAAGGTCGGCACCAAGGTGCGCGGTATCCGCATCGTCGGCGGCGATCACGACATCGACTGCAAGATCCCCGGCATCGGCCAGATGGGGCTCAAATCCCAGTTCGTCAAGAAGGTGTCCGACTAGGGTCGGGACCCGTTGATATCTGCCGATCAGCGTTACGCACCGCCTGGAAAAGGCGGTGACTTGGCTGATCTGTTCTGACCGAGCGACACGCAGATGGCGCGGCTTGGGCGCTATGTGCCGAAGTCCCACGGCCAGCCGCGCGTCGATGATCGCCGTGTCCTGAGCGGACCTGTCTTCATCAACCGCAATGGCTTGCGCTGGCGGGACGCACCCACCGAACATGGTCCACACAAGACAGTGTTCAATCGCTCGCCGCAGACCCTCAGAACCTGTATTCGATCCTGGCCTGCCCGCCATATGCCCTGCTGTTCTCGGTCATGGCGGCTTCGGCTCGCAGAGAGAGCGTGGTCCGGTCGCTGACCGGCAACCTCACCCCAAGCGCCAATGTGCCCTGGTAGCGATCGTTCTCCAGGCTGGCGTTCAGCGTTCCGACACTGGAATCCAGGTCCGACAGCACCGCGGTCATGCCGATGTCCGGACCAGAGAGCAGACCCGTGACGCCGGCGCGCACAAAGACCTGTCCCCATCCGCCGTCCATGGCAAAGCTTTGGCCCAATTCGACCATCGGCGTGAATGTTACCGCATCCTTGGTCACACTGTCCACTTTCCAGTTGTAGCTGCCCCCGCCATTCTCGGTGAAACCGTCCTGCCAGACCCTCGTGTAGTCCAGCGCCGCCGAAGGCTTGACGTAATATCCCGACGGGCTGGCAAAGACGGCGGACGCGCGGGCTTCCGCGGTGAGGAAGCGGCCGCCGATATCGGACGTCGCCTTTTCGCGTTGGCTGCCCCCCCAGTAGGTCCGGTCGTAGTCCAGGTCGTAGACGCCGTAACCCAGCGTGGAGGACAGCGTGAAGCGGCCGATCTCGCGCTTCAGCGCCGCCCCCAGGCTGTAGCGGTGACCCGCTTGCGAGAAGTTGCTGCCGCTGATGCTGACGTGTTCCACCTGACCGCCGAATTCGATGAACGTGTCGGAATTCAGGGCCTGCCGCTGCGAGGCCAGGCTGACACCCCAGCTCCTGTCGTCATAGGCCGGAGAGCCGCCGCTTTCGTCCTGGTGCAGCGTGGAGCCGATCACCTGCCCCCAGGTGCATTCGCTCTGATGCACGAAGTCCTCGCCCGAGGCGGGATCGAGATCCGGGCAGCTCTGTAGCATCGCGTTCAGCGCGTACGAGGCACGCAGGGCCTGCTTGACGGGCAGCAGGCTTTCTTCCGGCACGTGCTCCAGGTAGAAATCTTCGAGCGTATCGCCGGATGTGACGTTCAGAACTTCCGTGGCGAGCGTTCCGAAGGCGGTGGTGGTGTCGTCGTCGGTCGCATCGTTCTGGATCGTCGACATCACGCTGTCGAGGAACGAGGCGTAGCTCAGCGCATTGTCGCTGAGGGAAACGCCCGTGGCTGCCCCGCTGTAATCGACCGTGTAGCTCAGTGAGGCCGTGCCCGGGGCGCCGGTGCTGTCGTCGGGCGTGTAGCTGAGCTCATAGGCAACGGTTGCCGAATTCACCGTCTGATCCGTAGCGGCCAAAACGGCCGTCATCGTGCTGTCCGAGCTCTTCGCCAGATTTCCGAAATCGATGATCTCGATGGAGTCTTTATCCCCCGACTTAAGACTGGTCGTGCCGGTCCATTTGGGCAGGATGGTGCCGCCGAAGGTGACCGTGGCGCTTTCAATTTTATCGTTAATCCTCTCGTTGTCCGGATCGAAGATCAGCTTGTCCGCCGTGACCGTTCCGGTCGAACTGTCCTGCGCGATGTCGACCTGATAGGTACCGTTCTGCACGAATCTTCCGCCAAGCTTCACGGTCGTGGTGCCCACAACGTCAACGCCCGAGGGCGAGATCGTGCTCCCTTGATCCCCGGTGTAGTAGCCGTAGGTTCCGAGGTTGACTGTCCCGCCGGCCGCGAACGTACCGCCGCTGTGGTTTTCAAACTCGTTGCGGTATGCGCCGTCCAGATCGATCGAGCCGGAGATCGTGCCGCCGTCCATGTTGTCGATCCGCACGGGCCCGCCATAGCCCATTATCACGTTGGAATCCGCGCTGGCGCTCGTGACCGTCCCGTAGTTTACAAGCTGATTGGAATAGGTGAGAGCCCCGCCCTCCTGGTATTGGTACGTGTCCAGGTCCGGTCCGCCCAGAAACGCGATCGTCGCGTAGGCATCTGCGCTGGTGGTTTCGACCGTGGCGTCGGCATCCACATAGATGTGCGATGCATCACCGCAATCCACATCCGCATCCATGGAGCAATCCGAATTCTTGCTGACGATCGTGTCCTCGTACCCCGCGCCATTGAATTCCGAGTCCACAAGGATGGCATAGGTATCCGCCCCCCCGGCAGAGACGCTGCCGCTGACACCAATCTTGATGCCGCCGGAGTTGCTCTCGCTGCCGGAGACACTTTGCGCGAAGATCCCAACTGCGCCATCGCCGGTGGTTTTTACATCGCCATCGACGGTGATGCTGATGCTCCCGGAATCTCCTCCGCCGCCGGAGCTGCCGATATACACATCGGAGTCGTCCGAATCCGTGCCCTGAGCACCGCCACCGCCACCGACGCTCTGTGCGAAGATGCCATGCGCATATTCGCCGGAGGTGGTTATGCTGCCGGTTTTCCCGATGTCGATCGTGATATCGCCACCGTCTCCAGCGCCACCATTCTCGAATACCCCGTGCCCGACGGTCCCAAGGATATTCGCTGCCAGCTTGAAGTTGCCGAGGTTTGCGAGCGGTTGCGCGATACCGCTTTCGAAATCGCCCACGGCACCGCCGCCGCCACCGACGGACTGGGCGAAGATGCCCATCGCGCCATCGCCATAGGTGGTGATGGCGCCGCCGTTGGTCACGGCCACCGTCCCGCCGCTACCTACACTTTTCGAGAGGGTCAGGGTCACGCGCGAGGCCAGGTCCGACGTTCCATCGCCTGCTTCGCCGCCTCCACCGCCGACGGATTGCGCATAGATCGCGGTCGCATTGTCACCATAGGTCACGATGTCGCCGTCATTGGTGACGCCAACGTCACCACCTTTACCGGAACTGCCATCCCCACCGGCCACTTCGAGCTCGAACGAGATCTCCGCGAGATATCGGTCGAGTTCCTTCTCCAGCTTCGTCACGATTTCGAACGTGTCCGCGTATTCCTTCAGCTTCTCGATCCGATCAAGAAGATCGTAGACGTCGCCCAGCCAGCCGGTCAGTTCCGGCTCACCATTGCCCCCGGTGCCGCCGCTGCCGCCGACCGATTGGGCCAGGATCCCGTAGGAGGCCGTTCCCTCGGTTACGATATAAGCATCAGAGGTGTTTTCCACCGACACTTTGCCGCCATCGCCGGCAGCGCCGCCGTTGCCGCCGATCGAATAGTTGAGCGAGAAGATTTCCTTCTTGATGAAGGATTCCTCCAGCGTTCCCAGGGAAAAGTCACCGGCGTTGCCGCCGTCGCCACCGCCACCGCCGACGGACTGGGCGTAGATCCCGTAGGACGTCCCCCCCCAGGTGGTGATGATCCCGCCGTTCGTGACGGTCACGTCTCCGCCGTGCTCGCCCTTGCCCCCGCTGCCGCCGACATTCACGTTGACGGCGGCAGTGCCGTCCTTCGCCTCGTTCTTGTTGGCGAAATCGAGCGTGATGGCGATGCTGGCACCGCCCGTGCCGCCGCTGCCCCCGACGGATTGCGCATAGATCCCGCTGGAACTGGTGCCCGACGTCTTGAGGTAGCCGTAGTTTTCGACTTCCACGTCCCCGCCTGTCGCGCCACTCCCGCCGGAGCCGCCAACCGTCACGTCGGTGGCAATGGTCTCGCCGCCGGAGATGGTAAGCGACAGGTCGTAGCTGCTGCCGCCCGAGCCGCCGTTGCCGCCCACGGAATGCGCGTAGATGGCGTTGGCAAAGTCGCCCGTCGTTTCGATCATGAAATCGGTCGGGTCGATTACATCGTCGGTCGTATATGCCGGGCCGTTGACGACCGACACGTCGCCGCCCTTGCCGCCCTTGCCGCCCTTGCCGCCGACGGAAACCGAGATATTGGCGCTGCCATCGGTACTGATGTCGAGCGAGCCGGAATAGACAGAGCCGCCCGAACCGCCGTTGCCACCCAGCGATTGCGCGAAGATGCCATTCGAACCATAGCCCGAAGTGCTGATCGAGCCGAGGTTGTCGACCGTCACGTCACCAGCTGTGCCGCCCGAGCCGCCTGCGCCACCGATCGACACGTTCGCCGAGCCGGTAATGATCCCGACATCCGTATCAGCCGAGATCACCATGCCGCCTGCGCCCCCGGCTCCGCCGGTGCTGTGCGCGTATATGGCATCGGAAAAATTGCCCGTGGTCGTCAGGGTCCCGCTGTTGTCGACCGTCACTTCGCCAGCCGAGCCGCCTCCGCCGCCCTTGCCGCCGACCGTCAGGCTCAGCGAAGTGGTGATGCTGACCGAGCTCGAGATCGTGGTGCCGCCTGCGCCGCCGCTGCCACCGATACTCTGGGCAAGGATGGCGCGGGAAAGCTCGCCGGTTGTCGAGATGGTACCGTCGTTGACCACCGTCACATCGCCCGCGTTGCCGCCGTTGCCGCCGTCAGCGCCGATTGTCCCGCTCAGTGTATCGAACGGCAGGGGGTCCAGCACGCTGACACTGATCGTGGTGCCACCGCTGCCGCCACCCCGGGAAATCGACTGGGCCAAGATTCCGTCGGCCTGATCACCCTGCGTGGAAATGTTCCCTCCATTCAGGACATGGACGTCACCGCCGTCGCCACCGTCACCGCCGGACGCCCCGACGGTCATGTCGACCAGACCGGTTTCATCGGCGTCGATGGAGGCCACGTCCACCCTGATGACGGAACCGGATTCCCCGCCGCCGCCACCGATGCTCTGCGCCTTGATGCCCGCGGACAGGTCTCCCGTAGTGGCGATGCCGACGTCGCTGTAAAGCGTTACATCATCGCCGTTCCCGCCCGAGCCGCCGGAGCCACCGACGACATTTCCGAAATCAATCGACGTGACGGAGACGGACACAACCGAACTGCCGGACCCGCCGCCGCCACCGATGGACTGCAGCACGATGCCGTTGGACATGTCGCCACTGGTCGTGATCTGGCCGGTCAGAGGGGTATCTTCGGCGCCGATCGTGATCGCGCCACCGTCACCGCCATCACCGCCGGAATCGCCCACCTGATGTCCGAAGGACAGAAATGCGCTGACCGAAACATCAAGATAGCCACTGCCGCCGCTTCCACCGACCGAACGGGCAACCAGACCGGAAGACGCGTTGCCCCCGGTCGTGATGTCCAGCGCCGCGGTGCTGAAATCGTCCCCGGATGGCGTGACATTGATGTCGCCGCCCGTGCCACCGGCATCGTCGTCGTCGGTCGTGCCAAGCGTCAGCGTCGTATCGTCATCGTCGGTACCCAGCTTCAGTTCATCGCCGCCATAGCCGCCGCTGCCACCGACGGACAGCAGGAGAATGGCGTCGGAATATTCGCCACCGGTGGCCGAAGTGCCGTATTTGTCTGTCCCCGTCGTGACCGTCAGCGTCGAGCTGCCGAGCACGAGATCGACATCGCCACCATCGCCGCCGTTGCCGCCGCCCGATTTCCTGGACAACGCATCACCGCCACCGCCGCCGACGCTGAGCCCGACGATCCCCTGCGAATAGTCATCATAGGTCGATATGCCGAACGAACCGGCTTCATCATCGGTCGCGATATTGATCGTCACCGTGCCACCGTTGCCGCCGGCGTCTCCGCTGACCTTCTCGTTGGAGCCGGAGGACCCGCCGGCGCCGCCGATACTGGCCGCCAGCAAACCCGGCGCGTCGGTTCCCGACGTGGAAATGGACGCACTGTCCGTGTGATCCGAGGAAAAGGACAGCGTCACGGTGACGTCCCCGCCTGCCCCGCCAACCGACTTTGTCTTGCCGCCATAGCCCCCGTCGCCGCCCATGCTCAGCGCCACAATCGCCGGGGCCTCATCCCCCTGGGTCGTGACCGTCGTGTCGGAAATCGTTGCACTGACGGTGCCTCCGGCACCGCCATCCGCGGCATTCGAGCCGTATATCGTATCCCCGTCGTAGCTGTCGTAAAATTCCAGGGAACTTCCGCCGATGCTCTCCAACAGGATGCCGACCGAGTCATCGCCCGAGGTTTGCACGGTGCCGTCGGTCAGGTTCAGGGTAACCTCTGCCGCGTCACCGCCGCGGCCACTTGCGCCCGCCGCATAATCTACGCCACCATTATTGGAAGACCCGATGTTGCCGCCGTAGCCGCCGTCTCCGCCGATGCTCTCCGCCAGGATGCCAAAGGCTTCAACTCCCGTGGTCGAGACCGAACCGCTGTAAGTCACCGTCACGCTGCCGGCGTCGCCACCTTCACCGCCAAGCCCAGCCTTGGTGTTGCTGTTCTTGTGATTGCCGTAGGACTCGCCACTGGCGCTGCCGCCATCCCCGCCCTGGCTGACGGCCGAGATGCCATCGATTCCGTCATCAGTGGTCGTGATGCTGTTGTCGCCGTTGGTCGCCGTGAAGGTGACCTCACCCGCGTCACCGCCCGCGCCGGAATCGTGGTTTCTGGTGTTGGTGCCATTGTCGCTGCTGCCAGCGTCGCCACCGTCGCCGCCGATGCTGTCCAGATCGACCGCGGAATGGCCGCTGTCGTCACTTCCGGTCGAGATCTGGAGCGAAACGCCATCCTCGACCTGGACGGTCACGCCCCCGGCGTCACCACCGGCCCCACCGGTACCACCATTGGCGTTGTCGCGACCGGCACCAGCGATATCGCCGTAACCGCCATCGCCGCCATCGCCGCCCTGGCTGAGCGCAACGATCCCCGCTGCGTTCCGCGTGCTGATCGTCTGATCGTCGCCTTTCAGCGTGACAGCAACGGCACCGGAGCCACCGCCATCGCCACCCGCCCCGCCCTGGGCATGATCCGTCGAATCGAGGTCGGTTCCCTTTCCGCCATCTCCCCCGGTGCTGGTGGCATAGACCGCGACCGCTCCGTCGCCGGTGGTCGTGATCGAACCGCCGTAAGTCAGCGTGATTTCTTCCGCCTCACCGCCATCGCCGCCAACGCCCTGGCCGCCATCCGCCTCGGATGCGTCATTGCCTTCGGCATAAACCCCTCCGGCATCGCCACCGTCACCGGCCTGGATCTCGGCATGGATACCGTCTACACCATCCACGTTCGTGGTGATGCTGTTGTCGCTGCTGTCGACCGAAAAGTCGATGCCTCCCGCATCGCCGCCATTGCCGCCATCGCCGGCAAAGGATGCGTGCTCGCCATTGCCCATCCCGCCATCGCCGCCGGCCCCGCCAGTGCTTGCCAGGTCGATTGCTCCGTCGCCGCTGTTGTCGGAACTGACCGTGACATCAAGCGACGCATCGCCTTCAAGCTCGGCAACGATGTCCCCGGCCGTCCCGCCGTCACCGCCATCGCCGCCATTCGCATTGTGCTGGTGATCACCATCCACGTGGCCCTCGCCGCCATCGCCTCCGGCACCGCCTGTCGTCAAAGCGACTATCGCCGCACCGTCCGTGGTGCTGATGTTCTGATCATCGCCACTGACGGTAATTGTCACAAGCCCAGTGTTCCCACCGTCGCCGCCATGCCCCCCATGGGTCGTCTGTTCGCCCTCGGCCTTGCCACCGGCACCGCCGACACCGCCCGTACTCGTGGCCTGGATGGCCGCCGCTTTGCTGCCCGTGGTCGTGACCGATCCATCGATGGTCAACGTGATGGCAGACGTGTCACCGCCGTCGCCACCTGCTCCGGCATCCGCCTTGTCATCCGAATTTGTGGCGTCCCCGCCGTATCCGCCGTCTCCCGCGGCACTGGTCACGAGCAGCCCATCGGCCGCGTCGCCCTTCGTTTCGATCGAGCCGGAGTAGGTCACGTCGATTGCGCCCGTGGAGCCTCCTGCCCCGGCGGCCGAGGCGTGTCCTGTGCCGCTGGCGGCGCCGGAGGTTGCCTGGTCATCGTTTGCCGTGGCATCGCCGTTGTCACCACCGTCTCCGCCCTGGCTGACGATATGAATACCGTGGGCGCCTTTACCCGCCGTGCTGATTCTGTTGTCACTGCTCTCGACCGAGACGTCGATTCTTCCGCCGTTGCCGCCGGCGCCACCAATGCCACTGAAACTGCTGCCGTTGCCGTTTGCGGCCCCGCCGTTTCCGCCGCGACCTCCGATACTTTGCAATTCCACCCCGGAGCGGCTGGTGTCATCGCTGCTGGTCGTGATGTCGAGACCGCTGTCACCATGCAGCTCGACATCGATGTCCCCCCCATCACCCCCGTCACCCGCCGCGCCGCCATCGGCGTTGTGGTCCTTGTTGTTCTTGACCGTCGCGGCACCGCCGTCGCCACCGTCTCCACCAGTGCTGATGGCCACGATTCCCGGATCGGTTTGCGTGGTGATGCCCGCATCGCCGTCATTGAGCGTCATGTCGATTGAACCGCCGCCAGCTCCGTCGCCTCCGGCTCCCCCGTGGGCGGTGCCCTTGGTGCTGTGGTCGCTGCCTTTGCCACCATCGCCGCCAGTGCTCTCCATGAAGAGACCACCGCCCTTGCTGTCGATCCCGTAGCCGTTATCGAACGTCATGGTCGCGCTCAGATCTTTCCCTGCGTCGCCATCGCTGCCACCCGATCCCGATTTTCCCGTGTGCTGCAGGTTCAGGACGTAGTGGTAGCCCTTCGTGTCGGAAGCGGACGAAGCGCTGATATTGGCTTCGACATTCTCGTAGGTGACATCCGTGATCGAGCCGTCGGTCTTGTAGATCGTGCCGATCGCACTGCCCGAACACGTCACTGAAGTTGTGTCGGAGGATTTGGCTTCGCAGCCGCCGGTGGCAAAGGCGCCTGTCGGTTGCAGCACTGACACGACCAACACCATCGTCCCGGCCAGCGCGGTCGAGCCGCGCAGGCGCAAACCGCTGGATCGATCTATTTCGAGGAGATCAACACCTGCCCGGCACCTTTGGTCAAACATCCATCCACCCCATCCTAATCCTTGATGTTCCGTTCGGGAGAGATCGACATCGAGCCGCACGGAAAACTCTAGCGATACTGGTGAAACCTCTATAGCGCTTGATTTAAAGCATAAAATTTTACATGGCGACGAAAGTCGTCATTCCGGTGACCGAATAAGCACACTTACCTTGCATCATTCAGCCAGAGGTTTTGCCGTCCTGACGTTGAACGCCGTCTGCGTGTCGGCGACCCTCCATGCGTGGCGTCCGATCAATTCGAACTCGTCTCCCCCAGGACAGTATGGCTGTCCCTTGTGCCGCGCAAAGACCGCGCCGTTTCGTGGCTGATCGCAACACCGCGCCCGCGCAGCAGGTCCGCGACGTTCTGCAGCAAGAGCGGGAAACGGAGACAAAGAATCCCGGCCAGGCGGACGATCCCGGGGCTGGACTTGAAAGTCTTCAATGGGCTGTCCTTGGTCACGGGCAGACGCCAGCCAGCGCCTTGTCGCAGGCAAGAAGAACGCCGGCGGGCGACGCGGGATGCTGCTGCACGGGCCTTGTCAGCGCACCGCGTCCTTGCAGCGACGCGGCAGAGGATCAGGGGCCGCTTACCGGCAGTCCGCTGGGAACGGTTTCAGGCACGCCGAGCCTTTCGGCGGGATCTTCGAGCGCCTTCAGAAAGGCCACCAGTTTCGCGACCTCGTCATCCGTCAGATCCATCGGCGCCAGCGCGTTGGCCGCCGCGATCGCGTCGATCTGCCCTGGCGAAGCCAGCACTGCATCGTCGCGGCTGCCTGGAAGATCGGGCAGGATCGCCTGCCCGAGGTCATAGGACCGGAGCGACGCCACCGGGTCGAGATGGTGGCGGATCATCGATTCCAACGTCGCAAAGGCCCCGTCGTGTCCGTAAGGCGCGGTCAGGGTCACGTTGCGCAAGGACGGGGTCCGGAAGGCAAAGGCATCGCGGGGATCGCCGGTCACGCGGATACGGCCCTCGTCGCGGGCGTGGTTCTCGAAGCGTGCCGCCTTGCCCGGACCGAATTGCGGAACCGCGATGGCGTGGAAGTCATGGTCGGTCTGAAGCCACCCGGCGTGGCAGCTGGCGCATCCCGCCCCGCCGTAGAACAGATCCTGCCCCGCCCGCGCCATTGGCGACAGCGGCGGTCCGCCGGCCATCGCCCGATCAAAGGGCGAGTCGTCGGCCCGCCATTCGAAGGCGATGAAATCCGCGATGACGTTCGCGATACCGGCGAATGTGATCGCCTCTCCGGGCGTCGCGGCCTCGAAGCCTTCGCGATAGGCGGGGATGGCGGCGACGCGCGCGGCGATCTCGTCCCAGGCGCCGCCCGGCTGTGCCAGCAGCCCCTGCCGCACCAGCCTGCTGACGTCGTTTTCGGAATAATGTCCGGCCATTTCATCGCCCGACAGGACCGGGAACATGGCCTGCGCCGCAAGTGGCGAAGCGAAGCCCGCGGTCATGTCCGCGCCCAGCGGTGTCCGGATGCCGTTCGGTCGGGACGGGTCGAGTTCAAGCCGGCCATCGTGGAAGAACCGCGTGAATTCCGTGGCCCCCAGGTTCCAAAGGCCGGGTGCGTTGCGGGGAATGCGCTGCTCGGGCGGGTTTTCCTTGTCGATCACCCGCTTCGGGCCAAGCCCGATGCCCCCGTCCCCGATGGCCAGCGACACGCCGTCCGACGTCCCCAGATCCGGATGGTGACACGTGGCGCAGCTGACGTTCCGGTTGCCCGACAGGATCGGATCGTAGAACAGAAGCTGGCCCAGTTCGGCGCGCGCGGGATCGACCTGCGGGAAGACGGGGCGCGGCCCGAGCTCCTGCGCCATCGCGGCGGTCGCGACACCTGCCGCAATGGCGGGCAGGATGAGGCGGCGCATCATGCGGCACACCCGCAGTTGTCCAGGCGCCGCGCCGAAAAGTCAGACACGGTCGATCTTTGCCCCACCGCATCCGGCGCGGCGCCGTTGCGCAGGTCCAGAGGCGTGCCGGACAGGGGCAGGATTTCACCGGGCGGGAACAAGGCGTCGTCGATCTCCGGAACAGAAGCGGCATGCACCTGCAAGGATAGCGCATCCGCCGCCTCTCCAAAGCAATAATGGGTGTGCCGGGCCAAGGTCAGGGGCGTCGGACGGTCCGGCCGCGTTCCCATCCCGCAGGTCAGGCTGTCGGTCCCGCGGGTCACGGACAGCACAACCTCCACCGCACCCGGGTCATCGCCTTCGCCATCCAAAGAGCGACAGGAAAGGCGCGCCTTGGTCGGCCCTGCGCCTTCGACCGTCCAGGAGCGGTTCCAGAGCCCGCCCGGACCGCCATGCAGCTGGTTCGGGCCTACGTTCTCCTTCGGACCGTGCCGTTTCCCGCCGAGATCAAAGGCGGCGCCCAAGTCGCGGTTCGCGATGCGCCCGACGATTGCGCCCATGAAACACCAGCCTTCCAGGTAGGCCTGGGGGTTATCGCAGCCGAGGATCAGGGGGGTGTTGCCACGCCACCAGCCCCGGGTGATCGCCCCGAGAGACAGCAGGGCGAGGCTCATGTCTGCGGTCTCGGGCACGACCCGCTCCATCCGTCACCCCAGGTTCTTCAAGGCCGGGTACAAGCCCGTATAGCGGTCATAGGCGGCATCGTAGGCCGCCGTCTTATGCGCATCCGGCTCGATCACCTCGCCGGCCCGGGGTTGGGTCATCACGACATCCGGCGCGGCACCGCTTTGCGCGCAGATGGCAAGACGGGCAGCCCCCATCGCGGCCCCGAGTTCGCTGCCTGCGGGCACGCAGAGCGGCAGGTTCAGGATGTTCGCCAGCGTCGTGAGCCAGAAACGCGAGCGCGCGCCCCCACCCACCGCCCAAAGCGTGTCGAGGCGCGCGCCGGTGCCCGCGAGCGCCTCGAGACTGTCCCGCAGCGCGAAGCCCACGCCTTCCATCACCGCCTGGGCAAGATCCGCACGCCCCATTGCGACGTCGATGCCGGTGAAGGCGCCCCGGATGGTGCTGTCATTGTGGGGCGTCCGTTCTCCCGACAGGTAGGGCAGGAACATCAGCCGCGAGGGGCCTTTCGCCGTATCGGGCAAGGCGGCGGACAGGTCCGCCGGTTTTTCCCGCAGGTTGCGCGACAGCCAGTTCAGGCTGTCGGTGGCGGCCAGGATCACACCCATCTGGTACCAGCGACCCGGAACCGCGTGGCAGAAGCTGTGCACCGCCGAGGCCGGATCGGGCGCGTAGCGGTCCCGGCCGGTCATGAGAACGCCGGAGGTTCCAAGCGATACGAAACCGGTGCCTTCGCCGAGGGCACCGATGCCGCAGGCGGCGGCGGCATTGTCCCCCGCGCCCCCCGCGACGATCACCGGTCCGCAAAGACCCCATTCGGAAAGGAGCGCGGCGCGCAGCGTGCCGCCGGGGGCCGCCCCTTCGATCAGCGCTGGCATCTGGTCGCGGCGCATGTCCCCAAGCCCCAGCGCGGTGTCGGACCACTCCCGCCGGCCCACATCGAGCCAGGCCGTTCCCGCGCTGTCGGACAGGTCCGAGATGTGTTCGCCGGTGAGCCAGAGCCGCAGGTAGTCCTTGGGCAGAAGGACCTTGGCCACCTTCTCGAAGACCTTCGGTTCGTTATCCCGGACCCAAAGGAGCTTCGGCGCGGTGAAGCCCGGAAAGACGATGTTGCCGGTGATCTGGCGCATCCCGTCCGCCGCGTCCAACGCTGCCGCCTGGGTGATGGAACGGGTGTCGTTCCACAGGATGCAGGGGCGCAGGACCGCATCCCCCGCGTCCAGAAGGGTCGCGCCGTGCATGTGGCCCGACAGGCCGATGCCCTTCAGCTGCGCGAAGTCCTCCGGCGCCCTGGCGCGGATCGCCGCCACCGTCGCCTGGCAGGCCGCGATCCAGTCGGCCGGGTCCTGTTCGGACCAGCCGGGATGCGGATGCGCGACCGTGAAGGCGGCATCGGCCTCGGCCCGGACGGCGCCGGTCTCGTCGGTAAGAATTGCCCTCAATCCCGAGGTGCCGAGATCCACTCCCAGATACATGCTTGCCCCCGTTCCCCCCCGTTTCCCCCGTTGCCCGCGTTCAGACGAAGCGGTTGACGTAGTTCTCGAGGATCTCCTGACGCCCCGAGCGCGGCTCGGGATTGATCCCCTCGTCCAGCACGCGCTGCGTGATCGTGGCCAGATCGCTGTCCAGCATCGCCCTGGCCTCGGGCGTGGCCCAACCGGCATAGCGATCGACCAGCGCCGTCTCCAGCCCGCCAGCCTCGAGCATCGCGGCGGCGGCCAGAAGGCCGCGCGCGCAGATGTCCATGCCACCGACATGGGCCGCGATCAGGTCCTCGGCGTCGATGGACTGACGGCGGATCTTGGCGTCGAAATTGGTGCCGCCGGTGGTGAAGCCGCCGGATTTCAGCACGTGGTAATAGGCCAGCGCCACTTCGGGCACGTTGTTCGGGAACTGGTCCGTGTCCCAGCCCGACTGGTAGTCGTTGCGGTTCATGTCGATGGACCCAAGCATCCCCTCGGACGCGGCCAGCGCCAGCTCGTGTTCGAAGGAATGGCCGGCAAGGATGGCATGGCCCTGTTCGATATTCAGCTTCACCTCGCCCTCCAGCCCGTACTTGCGCAGGAAGCCGATGCAGGTGGCGACGTCGAAATCGTACTGGTGCTTGGAGGGTTCCTGCGGCTTCGGCTCGACCAGGATCATGCCCTTGAAACCGATCTTGTGCTTGTAGTCGACGACCATGTTCAGGAAGCGGCCCATATGGTCCAGCTCCTGCCCCAGATCGGTGTTGAGCAGCGTCTCGTAGCCCTCGCGCCCGCCCCAGAGCACGTAGTTCGCGCCCCCCAGCTTGTGGGTCGCGTCCATGCAGGACTTCACCGTGGCCGCGGCAAAGGCAAAGACGTCGGGGTCTGGATTGGTCGCGGCACCGGACATCCAGCGGCGGTGGCTGAACATGTTGGCCGTGCCCCAGAGGAGACGGGTGCGCGAGGCTTCCATCTTCTCGCCGATATAGTCGGTGATCTCCTCGAGCGTGGCGAAGTTGCGGGCGAAATCGCCCTGTTCTGGCCGGATGTCCGCATCGTGCCAGCAGAAGAACGGCGCGTTCAGGATATCGAACATCTCGAAGGCCACGTCGGCCTTCATCCTGGCGCGGGACATGTCGTCCTGCGGATGCCAGGGGCGAAGGAAGGTCTGCCCGCCGAAGGGGTCTCCGCCCTCCCAGGCGAAGGAATGCCAGTATGCGACGGCAAAGCGGAGGTGATCCTCCATCCGCTTGCCCATGACGATCCTGTCCGGATCGTAGTGCCGGAAGGCCAGCGGGTTGGTGCTGTCCGGACCTTCATAGCGCAGTTTCGGAATGCCGGCGAAAAAGTCCGTCATGTCTGCCTCCCGTTCGTTCTGGTCTGTTGCGGGTGCCGGGCTCAGCCCTGGCCCCCCGGTTTCTTCCCGAGAATGATCATCCCCAGGATGTCCTCGTCCGTCACCTCGGCCACGTTCACCGTGCCGACAAGCTGGCCGTTCTTCATGACCGACGCACGGTCGCAAAGGTTCATGACCGAATGCACGTCGTGTTCGATCAGGAAGATGCCGATGCCCTGCGCCTTGAGCTGGTTGATCAGCTCGGCCACCATCTGCGTCTCTTGCGGACCAAGCGCGGCGGTCGGCTCGTCCATGATCAGGATGCGCGCGTTGAAATAGACCGCGCGGGCGATGGCCACCGACTGTCGCTGTCCGCCCGAGAGCGCCTTCACCGGGTCCTTGAACTTGCGGAAGTTCGGGTTGAGCCGGCCCATGATCTTGCGCGTCTCGGCCTCCATCTGGGCGTCGTTCACGAAGCCCAGCGGCGAGACAAGCTCCCGGCCCAGGAACAGGTTCGAGGCAGCGTCGAGATTGTCGGCCAGGGCAAGGGTCTGGTAGATCGTCTCGATGTTGTAGCGTCGCGCGTCGCGCGGGTTATGGATGTCGACCCGCTGCCCGTCGATCCGGATTTCGCCCGCATCCATCCGGTAGGCCCCCGAGAGGCACTTGATCAGCGTCGACTTGCCCGCGCCGTTATGGCCCAGAAGGCCCACGACCTCGCCGGGATAGAGGTCGATCGAAACGTGATCGACCGCCTTTATTCCGCCGAACGAGACCGAGACATCGCGCATCTCGACCAGGGGTGTTCCACTCGGGTCAACCATTACACGTCTCCCGTCCGCTTGCGGTAGATGATGTCGATAAGAACGGCGAGGACCAGCACGGCGCCGACGACGATGTTCTGGAAGGGCGCGTCCACGCCGACCATCGCCATGCCCGATTGCAGCGACTGCATGATCAGCGCGCCCAGGATCGCGCCGTAGATCGTGCCGATCCCCCCGGCCAGTGCGGTGCCCCCGATCACGGCGGCGGCGATCACCCGCAGCTCGTCCAGCGTGCCGATGTCGTTTGAGTGGAACGACAGGCGCGCCGAGGCGACGACACCGGCCAGCGCGCACAGCACGCCCATGATCGTGAAGACCTTGACCGTCAGCAGGCGCGTGTTGATCCCGGACAGTTCGGCCGCATCCGGGTTGCCGCCGGTGGCGAAGATGTAGCGGCCCAGGCGGGTGCGCCTGGCGACCAACGTCATGGTGACCGCGACGGCGATGAGGATCAGCACCGAATAGGGGATGCCGTAGCCCTCGGTGTAGCCCTCCGGCATGACGGCGCCGCGCGCCTCGAAGTTGCGCTCAAGCACGCGGGTCGGCACCTCGTAGGCGTTGAGCATGGCGATGAAGCCCAGGATCAGGACGCCGGCGATGGCCATGAGGGTGATCTCGGCCCAGACCGGCTTGACCGGGAATTCGTGGCGGATGCGCGACCGCCTTGCCTGCCAGATCGCCACGCAGGCCGCGGCCACGCAGATCAGGCCGAAGACCCAGCTTGCCGTCTCGCCCAGGGTGCCGCCGATGCCGCCGAGCATCTGGAACCGGTCGTCAAGCGGGCCGATCGTCTGGCCGCTGGTCAGGTACCAGGCCACGTTGCGCCAGACCAGCAGTCCGCCCAGCGTGACGATGAAGGCCGGGATCGCGAGATAGCCGACAAGCCAGCCGTGGAACGCGCCGATCGCGGCCCCGGTGATCAGACCGGCCAGGATCGCGACAGGCGCCACGAGCGGCGTGTTGTAGTCGATGCCGAGGCTCGGCAGGAACTGGGTCTGCGTGATCGCCATCATCGCCGAACAGGTGGCCAGCAGCGCGCCGACGCTCAGGTCGATGTGGCGGGTGACGATGACGAAGACCATGCCGGTCGCCATGATCGCGACGCTGACGGTCTGGATCGTCAGGTTGAAGACGTTGCGGGGCGTCAGGAAACGACCTTCGGTCAGGACGTTGAACACGATGCAAACGACGAGGAAGGCGCCCACCATGCCAAGCAGGCGGGTGTCGAATTCCAGCGTCCTGATGATGTTCTTTCGACCGGTCGATGCGCCGGAGGCACGGGCCTCTGTCATGGGGACCTCGGGGTCTGGAATGAAGGATCAGCCTCCGCCCGCAGGGGCGGAGGCCACAAGGATCATCTGCGGGTCAGTTGCAGGGCGCCGGTCCGGCGGTCACGCCCTGGCAGAGCGCGTCCTGCGTGATCCAGCCGGCATCGACCACGACCGTCAGGTTGGCGGCGGTGACGGGCACCGGTTCGAGGAACTGTGCGGTCAGCGTTGTGCCCGTGGGCGAAGCCCACTCGGCCGCGCCCTCGACGTCCGCCATTGCCGTGCCACCTGCCAGCGCGACGGCGATCTCTCCGGCGCGCTTGCCAAGTTCGCGGGCGTCCTTCCAGACCGAAACGGTCTGCGTCCCGCGCGCGATGCGGTTCAGCGCGGCATGGTCGCCGTCCTGGCCCGAGACCGGGATGCCTTCCATGCCCTGAGCGGTCAGCGCCGCCACGGCGCCGCCGGCGGTGCCGTCGTTCGAGGCGACGACCGCATCGACCTTGTTGTCCTGGGCGGTCAGGATCTGTTCCATGTTGCGCTGCGCGTTGGCGGGCAGCCAACCGTCCGTGTAGGCTTCGCCGACGATGGTGATGGCGCCGCTGTCGATCGCGGCCTGCAAGACCTCCTGCTGACCGCCGCGCAGGAAGTCCGCGTTCGGGTCGGTGGGCGAGCCCTTGATCATCACGTAGTTGCCGGTCGGCTGCGCCTCGAGCACGGCGCGGGCCTGCATCCGACCGACCTCGACGTTGTCGAAGGTCAGGTAGAAGGCGCGGTCGTCTTCGATCAGCCGGTCGTAGGCGATGACCGGGATGCCTTCGTTCGCCGCCGCCTCGACCGCGGGGATCACCGCCTGCGTGTCCTGGGCAAGAATGATCAGCGCGTCGACGCCCTGCGCGATCAGCGACTCGACGTCCGAAAGCTGCTTGGACGACGACGACTGCGCGTCCGCCGAGACGTATTCCGCGCCGGCCGCCTCGAGGGCTGCCTTGATGGCGGCCTCATCGGTCTTCCAGCGCTCTTCCTGGAAGTTGGACCAGCTTACGCCAACCGTCTGCGCGAAGGCGCCGGTTGCCATCAGCACGGCGATCGCAGTTGTTGCGAAGAGTTTCATTGGAGTCCTCCCTGTGTTCGTTGTCCGAGCGGCCGACCAATCCTCCTCGAATCGGCGCTGACAGTGCCATCTTGCATATTTATTTCACTCGGCAAATTAATTTCATTCACACGGGGCAAAAGTGCTACCACTCTCGCAGGACATGTCGGACGAGTGATTCATCATGGCGGACTGGATCGGTCAGAGCGGGCTGGATGCGCGCGGGGCGACGCAGCTACGGGTGCTGCAATGCATCCGCATGGCGGGCGAGATCTCGCGGATCGACATCGCGCGCCTGCTCGACAGCAGCCCGGCAACGGTGACCGCCGCCTGCGGTGCGCTTCTGGACGCGGGCCTGATCCGCGAAGTCCAGCGCGCGCCCTCCGGTCCGGCGCAGCGCGGCCGCCCTCGGGTCATGCTCCGGATCGACGGCGCCGCCTTTCACGTCGCCGGGATGAAGATCGCGCGCCACGCGATCCTCGTGATGATCTTGGATTCCCGGGGCGAAGAGATCGGCACCTTTTCCTCGCCGCTCGCCGCGTCGCAGATGCCGGCCCGGACCCTTCTGCAAGAGGTGCGCAAGGCTCTCGACGCCGCCTGCCAAAGCTGCTCTCTGTCGGTCGATCAAGTCGCCGGCGTGACCCTCGGCCTGCCCGGCTTTGTCAACGGGGCCACCGGGTTCATGCACTGGTCCTCGTCGGTGATTGAGCGCAATGTCGACTTCGCCCCGCTGTTCCGCGAATACCTGCCCTGCCCGACCTTCCTCGACAACGACGCGAACCTCGTCGCCAAGGCGGAACACCTGTTCGGCGCCGGGCGGGGCCTGCGGAACTTCCTTGTCGTGACGGTGGAACATGGCGTCGGCATGGGCATCGTGCTTGATGGCGAACTCTATCGCGGCGCGCGCGGCTGCGGCGCCGAATTCGGCCATACCAAGGTGCAGATCGAAGGCGCCCTCTGCCAATGCGGCCAGCGCGGCTGTCTGGAGGCCTATGTCGGCGATTATGCCATGGTGCGGGACGCGTCGACCGGGCATCAGGGGAATGGGCCGACCTCGATCCCCGAGATCCTGGAGGCGGCCCGGCGGGGCGATACGCTGGCCAGGGAGGTCCTGGAGCGGGCCTCGCAAATTCTCGGCGTGGCTCTGGCGAACCTCGTCAACCTGTTCGACCCCGAGCATATCGTGCTGGCGCGGTCGCGCCCGCCTTTCGGCTCGCGCTACCCCGAGATCATGCTCGAGTCGCTGCGGCGCAACACGGTTCAGGTCGATGCGCCGCTGCCCCCGATCACCGTGCGCAACCTCGATGAAACGATGTGGGCCAAGGGGGCGGCCGCGCACGGGATCGAGCTGGTGTCGATCCTGCGGATCCGGGCACAGGGCGTCGTCGATGCTGCATGAGGGTCTTGTCTTCCTTGCGCTGCCCGGCTTGCTTGCGCTGCCCGGCGTCGCGCTGGCCGACCCGGTCCAGCCGAGGTTCCAGCCGGTGGCGGTCGCACCGCATGTCTACGATGGCGGGTGGGAGCATTTCGTCGGCGGCGGTGTCGCGGCCTTCGATTGTGACGGCGACGCGCTGCCGGAACTCTATGCGGCGGGCGGATCGACCCCCGCGACGCTCTACCGAAACCGCTCGGGCGGCGGCGTCGCCTTCACCGCCGATACCCCTGCCGCGCTGGCCATGACCGGCGTGACCGGGGCCTATCCGCTCGACATCGACGGGGACGGCGTGCTTGACCTCGCGGTCCTGCGTGTCGGCGAAGACAGGCTCCTGCGCGGCCTCGGCGCCTGCGCGTTCGAGCCGTTCGGCGCCGGTCTCGGTTTCACGTCGGGCGATCACTGGACGACCGCGTTCTCGGCCACCTGGGAAACGGGACAGAGCCTCCCGACCCTGGCCTTCGGCACCTATGTCGACCGCACCGACCCCGATGGCCCGTTCCAGGCCTGCGACACCACCCTGCTCTACCGGCCCCGGGGCGAAAGCTACGGACCGCCGCTTCGGCTTGAGCCGGGGTTCTGCGCGCTCTCGATGCTGTTCAGCGACTGGCTGCGGACGGGGGTCGCCGATCTGCGCATCTCGAACGACCGGCATTACTACGTGCGCGGCGGGCAGGAACAGATGTGGAAGATGGCGGAAACACCGCGTCTTTACACCGAAGACGAGGGCTGGCGCCCCTATGCGCTCTGGGGGATGGGGATCGCGTCGCGCGACCTGACCGGAGACGGCTTCCCGGAGGTCTACCTGACCTCGATGGGCGACCAGAAATTCCAGGTCTTCGACCCCGCCACCGGCGGGCCGACCTGGGTGGACGCAACCTATGAAAGGGGCACGACGGCACACCGGCCGCATGCGGGCGGTGACGGGCGCCCCTCGACCGGCTGGCACGCGGCGTTCGGCGACGTGAACAATGACGGGCGTGACGACATCTTCGTGGCGAAGGGCAATGTCGAACAGATGCCCGATGCTGCAATGGACGATCCCAATTCGCTGCTGGTCCAGACCGCCACCGGCGATTTCGAGGAACGGTCGGTCGAGGCAGGTATCGCCACCATGGCCCGCTCGCGCGGGGCGGCGCTTGCGGATTTCGACAATGACGGGCGTCTGGACCTGGCCGTGGTGAACCGGCGCGCGCCGCTGGAGGTGTTCGCGAATGCGACAGAGGCGGGAAACTGGCTTCTCGTGCAGGTCGCGGGCCGGGGGCGCAACACGGGCGCGGTGGGCGCGGTGATCGAGGTCAGGACCGGGGACAGCGTCCAGACGCGCGAGATCACGGTCGGCGGCGGCCACGCCGGTGGCCACGCGGGGCTTCAGCACTTCGGACTGGGGACAGCGGAGGCCGCGGAACTGCGCATGATCTGGCCGGATGGCGGGACAACGCCATGGCAGGAGGTGCCCGCGAACCGGATCCTGCGGGCGGCGCAATAAGGTCTGTCCGGTCTCCACGCACCCGCACCGCACGCCCAAGCGGCGGCTATAAAGACGCCCAAGCGGCGGGTAAGGACCAACCTCCGTGACGACCGGAAGGAGGCCATCGGACCCAACGATGTCTGGGCAAACGATGTCTGGGCGAACGAGATCTGGGCGATGGACGTCGTTCACGACCGGCTGGCGACGGGGCGCAAGACTGGCGTCCTCACGGTGTTGGGCGCTTTCTTGCGCTACGTGCCGATGCGCGATGCACGCTTCACCGCCTCGGTCGAACCGAGATCGGGTGCGATGAGCGGATTGTCCTCGAAGGCCCGGTCGAACGCCGCCTGCGCCGCCATGGTTGCGGCACTGGCCGCGCCCTCGCAGCGGTTCTCGATCTCGCCGAGGTCAAGGTCGAGGTCGAGGTCGAGGTCGGGCACCAATAAGATGCGCCGCTCCGATCCGAATGCTTCCCGCCCCTGGTTGATCCCGCCGAAGAAGCCGTTGATGCGCGAGACAGGACCTGTCGCGGTCTGGTGCCGCTCCTTTGATAGCATAATGTGCAGCACAGGAGACCGACTATGGGCACGGGAAGAACGGATGATTTCCGCAAGGATGCAGTGCGAATTGTGACCTGCCCCCCGCCGGTCCCTCTGAGCTACCCCCCGAAATTCGGACACTGACATAAGCTACGATTTGCAGTCTGCTGATCTTCGACGAGAAGGAGATCAGAGATGTCGAAACGGAAGCAGCACGCGCCTGAGTTCAAGGCGAAGGTCGCGCTGGAAGCCCTGAAAGGCGAGGAGACGGCCGCCGAGCTGGCAAGCCGGTTCGGGGTGCATCCGACGATGATCCATCAATGGAAGCGAGCCCTGCTCGAAGGCGCCTCCGGTGTGTTCGAGCGCGGGGGCCGCAAGAAGCCCGAGATTGACGAGGAGCAGGTGAAGGAGCTCCACGCCAAGATCGGGGAGCTGGCGGTGGCCAACTCTTTTTTGGAACGAAAGCTGAAGCCCTGGGGCGGGAAGTGAGGCGCGGCATGATCGAGCCGGACCACCCGGACCTGTCGATCGGCCAGCAGTGCAAGCTGCTGTCGATCGCGCGCTCGTCTTTCTACTACACGCCCAAGGGCGAGTCTGAGCGGAACCTCGGCCTGATGCGGCGGATCGACGAGCAGTTCCTGGAGACGCCGTTCTTCGGCGTTCGGCAGATGACCTGGCATCTGCGTAACGACGGACACCTTGTGAACGAGAAGCGCATCCGGCGACTGATGCGCCTGATGGGGCTAATGCCGATTTACGAGAAGCCCAACACGAGCAGGCCGACGAAGGGCCACAAGACCTATCCCTACCTGCTCAGAGGTCTGCGGGTGGAACGCCCGAACCAGGTCTGGTGCTCGGATATCACCTACCTGCCCATGCGGCGCGGGTTCCTATACCTCGTGGCGATCATGGACTGGCACACCCGCAAGGTCCTGTCCTGGCGGATCTCGAACACGCTGGAGGCCGACTTCTGTGTCGAGGCGCTGAACGAGGCCATCCACAAGTTCGGCCCGCCAGAGATAATGAATACAGATCAGGGATCCCAGTTCACCTCCTTTGCCTGGACGGATCGGCTCCGCCGGTCCAGCGTGCGCATATCGATGGATGGGAAAGGCCGGTTCCTCGACAACATCTTCATCGAGAGGCTGTGGCGCACCCTGAAATACGAGTGCGTCTACCTGCATGCCTGGGAGACCGGATCGGAGACGAAAGCGGCCATCCGGAAATGGATGAGCTTCTACAACAACCAGCGCCCGCATTCAGCCCTGGGCGGCCAGCCTCCGGCGCTGGTCTACTGGCAGAGAAATGATATCAACCAACCCGATCAGCAGGTGCAACGAGTAGCTTAATTTACGCCAGATCCTGTCCAATAGATGGGGAGTAGCTCAAAAGTAAGCGCCCTTTCATTGCTAATGGACGATCCGGGACTGGTCCAAATTGCGTTGCCGTCAGCTGATGAAGGCTCAGGGGGCACGCCAGCATTTGATGATGACTATCAGGCAATTGCCGCTCATATCGCAGCCGGAAATGCGTGACCTACCTACCAGAGGCCGCTGTCATGCCGTTTTTCTCTTGGCTTTTAGCGCGAGGGTAAGGAACTGTCCCGACTTTCATGCGTGGATTGTGGCCGCTCTGGACAAACCAACACATATGGCCGCATCATTGGACCTATCCGGTACGGCTAAGCTACTTCTGGACATCGGTCTAGCTAGAGTTGAATGTTGTGTGATCACATCACGTGATCTGTCCAGATTGGATCGAGAAGCGGATCTGACCACTCTCAAAGGCATTGCTCGGTTACTCTTGCGAAGCCGACCGCCAGCTTGGCTCAGCGCAGCTGTATGCAACGGTCGTTTGGTGCCTGAATTGATCCCACAACGTGACTTTGACGCGATCGCATGGCTAGGAGATGATCTTGAAGAGATTGTAGTCACTGCTCATCAACAGGTCTATGGCGCGACAGATGAGCATTTACGTAAGCTGCTCGGCGACGCCGGAGAACTTGCGATAATATCTGCCTTGCGTCGCGATGGTCACAATCCGCGACATGTTTCGCTGATATCCGATCGCTTTGGCTACGACATAGAGCACAAAGAAGGTGCCCAAACCTTAGGACTCGAGATCAAAGCCGCTGTAAACGCTACGGCTGCCCGCGCATTTATTTCCCGAAACGAATTCGACGTCGCGAAAAGGATGAGCGAACGATGGAAACTAGTCCAAGTAATATTTTCATCACGGGTGATAGCAAGCAGGCGCGCGACCGCAGCAGACGTGGAGAAGATACGCGAACTGTCTAGTCATTCACTCTTCGAGATGGCGCCAATCGAGAAAGAGGGATTTCGTTGGACTGAAGTTGCAGAAATTCGCCCATCAGAAACTGAGTGGAAGCCGAGCAAGCTTAGAGTCGGAGAAGAGTTTGAGGCCATACTATCCAGTGACGAAGGCTAGGGTTAGGCGCATCGCAAAGAGGTGGATTCGGTCTCTTGCTCGAAGACAGCAGGGACAAGAGAGCTTTGCGTCTGCGCCGCAAGACGTAGCTGTTTCGACGAAAGTTCCGTTTGGTATCCGCGTGACCGGCTCAATCGAACCAAACTAGATTAAGAATAAAGTGTCGAATTTCAATTATTTGCGGCCATTCACCGAAACTGCCACAGTCATCAGGTCCGGAGAATATCGGCACTGAGAGACCCCTCCCGAGCATTCTGGCGCCGGGGCCAGTGCTCAGCCCCACCCGCACAACCCTCGAAAACAAAGGAAAAATCCGGCCGTAACCGGCTCAGGAGCACGCTTTCGCGAGGGTAAGTGGCGGAGAGACAGGGATTCGAACCCTGGAGACGGTTTCCCGCCTACACACTTTCCAGGCGTGCGCCTTCGACCACTCGGCCACCTCTCCGTCCGGGCCACATAGCAAAGAACCTCGGGCAAGTGCAAGACGCACAAACGCAGTTCGATGCACAGAAAAGTCGGCGTCCTCACTCACCTGCGCCAGGCCCGCCGAACACCGTGGCCAAAACGTCCCTGACGGGGGCGCGAACCATGCTCGGTCGCGCCCCAGCCGCCCTGCTGGGATGGGCTCAGGCCTGGCTCGGCGACGGGCCGTCGTCGATGCCATCGTTATCGGCCCCCTCGCCCGGGTCCAGTTCGCGGACCGGGGGCTGCAGGGGGGCCGTGGAGGGCGCGGTCGGCCGCGCCAGGGTCTCGGGGTTGCGCAGCCAGACGTCGCGCTGTGCGAAGGGGATCTCGATCCCTTCCTTGGCAAATCGTTCGGCAATGGCGTGGTTAAGCTCGGTGCGCACCGCCAGGCCCCAGCTGACATCGCGGATGATCACACGGATGTCGAATTCCAGCGCATCCGCGCCGAAGCCCTGGAAGACGATGAAGGGCGCCGGGCGGGCGACGACCATGGGGTGATCCTCGGCAATCTCGCGCAGGATGGTTTCGACCTTGCGGGTGTCGGTACCATAGGCCACGCCCACGGTCAGGATGACCCGACCGGTCGGCGTGCGCGTGTAGTTCGTCACCGCGCCCGAGATCAGGTCCGAATTGGGCACGATGACATCGGTGCGGTCGAAGGTCTCGATCCGGGTCGCACGGACCGAGATGTCCTTGACGATGCCCATGGTGCCGGCGACCTCGATCCAGTCGCCTTCGGACACGGGGCGTTCGATCAGCAGGATGATGCCCGATACGAAGTTCGACACGATTGTCTGAAGGCCGAACCCGATACCGACGGACAGGGCACCGGCGACGATGGCCAGGGACGACAGGTTGATGCCCGCCGCGGTGACAGCGACCAGCCCGGCCAGGAAAAGGCCGATATAGCCGGTCCCCGAGACGATGGCGTTCTGCCCGCCGGTGTCGATCTTTGTCTTGGGCAGAAGCGATGTCTTCAGCGCGCTCTGCAACAGCCGGGTCAACCCGTAGCCAAGCGCGAAGATCACCAGGAAGGTCAGGAAATCGACGGGCGAGATCCGGGTGCCGCCCACCGTGACCCCATCCAGGAAGCGCGCCCAAAGTTCGTTCAGGTCGCTTTCGCGCACCCCCCAGATCAGGGCGATGAACGGCAGCATCACGATGGCCAGGATGAACCCCGTCAGCGCCGAGAACAGGCTGTCGATCGCATCTTCCGACGTCTTGCCGGCCGCCCAGCCGTAAAGTCCGGACAGGACACGCTGCAGCACGGCGGCCAGTCCGAACAGCGCAAGCGTCCAGACCATGGGAAAGATCGTCGCGTTGGCGGCATTCATGTAGCCGGCCGCCGCCGCCAGCGGGGCGCCCACGGCGATCAGCCGGGAGACGGTGCGGATGATCGGCATCACCCGGAACAGCGACCCCTTGATGGTCCCGGCAACGCCGTCTTCCTCGGGCGCCGCGTCGGGATCCGCCTCGGGTTCGTCGCGCACCCCGCGCACGACCCGGTACAGCACCAGACCGGTCAGGATGATGATCGGAAAGCGGATGACCGAGGCCGACGAGATGTCGAGACGTTCCGCCCCGATGATCAGCGACGCGGCGTCGTTCAACACCAGCATCAGGGCCAGGAACCAGACGGTCAGCCTCAGCTCGGCCCGGTTGCCCACGGCAAAGCCCGCAAACCCGTCGGATTCGCGCGCGTCGAAGATGCGTTCGCCCAGCCAGCCGATCCCCAGCAGGATCGCGGCCCAATGCGGGATGGCGTCCATCACCGCGGTGCCTCGTGTGCCCGTCAGGCCCAGCACCTGCACGGCGCGGGTGATCATGTAGACCCCCACCAGCGGAATAAAGATCCGGCCCAGCGAGATCACGAAGGTCCAGAAACCGCTGCCCGAACCGCCGAAACTGCGGAAATATTCGACCACGCGGCCGGCCAGGTGACGCCCCCTCAGGATGAAGAACAGCCCGACGATCGTCAGCAGCAGCGCGATGGGCCCGGATTCGGCGATCCGGGTCCGGTTGTAATCCTTCGCCAGGACCTGGTTGGTTTCGTCCACCAACCCGGTGAAGAACCCCATCAGATCGCGCGTTGCCTGCGGCCAGAGCGACGGGTTCACCGGGATCGGCCCCCGGGTCAGCAATGCCTTGGTCTGGCGCGCGCGCAACATCGTGTCGATTTCGCTGACCAGCCCGTTGGCCTCGTTATAGGCGGCTTCGGCCACCACCGAGGGCGCGCGAAGCTCTTCCAGCCGCTGGTTCAGGTCGGACCGTGTCGCCGCGATCGTCTCGCTTTCGGTCGCGCCGTCTTCGGGCGCGGGCCCCAGCGCGTCCAGCTGGGATTGCAGCGTCCGGATCCGGGCCGCGTTTTCGTCCCGGGCGTCGCCAAAGCGTTCGCGGTAGGCCGCGATCTGGGTGCGCAGCTGCTCGAGCGAGTCATCGGACGCCCGTCCGGCGTCGATGGCCGCTTCGGCCCGGTCGGCAAGGGCTTCCCATGCGTTGGAATCGATCGCATCGGCACTGCGCGACTGGGCAAACGAAAGCGAGGCCCAAAGCACGATGCCCAGGACCGCGACACAGCGGTAGAAAATCGTCATGAAACTCACGCGTCTTCGAACACACCCGGGATGCTGGCGGGGCCACGGCCCATCCAGTCCGGCACGGGAAGCCCCTTGTCCCTGAGGAATTGAGGATTGAACAGCTTCGACTGGTACCGGGTCCCGTAATCGCAAAGCACGGTCACGATGGTATGCCCTGGCCCCATCTCCCTGGCCAGGCGGATGGCGCCGGCCACGTTGATGCCGGTCGATCCGCCCATGCACAGCCCCTCCTGCCGGAGCAGGTCGAAGATGACCGGCAGGGCCTCGTCATCGGGGATCTGGTACGAAAAATCGGGCGTGAAACCTTCGAGGTTGGCGGTGATCCGCCCCTGCCCGATGCCTTCGGTGATCGAGCTGCCTTCGGAGCCCAGTGCGCCGTGGGCGTAGTAGTTGAACAGCGCGGATCCCAGCGGATCGGCGATGGCCACCTTCACGCCCTTGGGCTGCAGGGCCGCGGCGACGCCGGCCAGCGTCCCGCCCGATCCCACCGCGGCGACGAAACCGTCCACCTTGCCGCCGGTCTGTTCCCAGATCTCGGGGCCGGTGGTTTCGATGTGGGCCAGACGGTTGGCCACGTTGTCGAACTGGTTGGCCCAGACCGCGCCGTTGGGTTCGGTCTTGGCCAGTTCTTCTGCCAGGCGCTGGGAATAGCGCACGTAGTTGTTGGGGTTCTTGTAGGGCGCGGCGGGCACCTGGACCAGTTCGGCACCGGCCAGGCGCAGCATGTCCTTCTTTTCCTCGGACTGGGTTTCCGGGATGACGATGACCGTCTTGAACCCCATCGAGGCACCGACCAGCGCCAGCCCGATCCCGGTGTTGCCGGCGGTACCTTCAACGATGGTGCCGCCCGGCTGCAGATCTCCGCGCGCGATGGCGTCGCGGATGATGTAAAGGGCAGCGCGGTCCTTGACCGACTGGCCGGGGTTCATGAATTCGGCCTTGCCCAGGATCTCGCAGCCGGTCTCTTCGCTCGCCTTGCGAAGGCGGATCAACGGCGTGTTGCCGACGGCGTCGGCCAGGTCTTGTGCGATGCGCATGGGTGTCCCCCTGTCTTCGGTTTGGCCCAGATGTAGCGTCCGGACCCCGGGACAACAAGCGCTCAGCCCGCCTTGCGCAGCCGGTCGCGGTTCAGCGCCAGCCAGAAACCGGCGGTGACCAGCTGAAGGTTGACGAAACGGCCCGCCCGAAGATCCGCCTGGAATTGGTCATAAGGCAGCACCTCGGACCGGATATCCTCGCCTTCCGATTCCAGACCGGCCACGGCGCCCGCCCCGTTCAGATCGGCTATGCCGATGAAGATATGCGAAAATTCCGTCGAAGATCCGGTCGAGGAATAGGCCCGCGTCACGGGTTCAAGCCGCGAAAGCGTGATCTTCGCCTCTTCCTGCGCCTCGCGACAGGCCGCCTGTTCGGGCGTTTCGCCGGCGTCCACCAGCCCGGCGGGCGCCTCCCAGATCCAGGGCGCGGTATCGCCGGCGATATAGGGAGCGGCGCGGAATTGCTGGACCAGCAGCACGCAATCGCGCACCGGATCATAGGGCAGCACGATCGCGGCATCGCCCACCTTTAGCGTGGCGCGATTCATCACCGGGCTCAGCGAGCCATCGAAGCGGCGGTGCTGAAAATCGATCTCGGCCAGGCTGAAGAAGTTGAGATAGGGCAGATGGCGCGCCTGTTCGACCACGTCCCGGTCCAGGTCGTACCGGCTTGTGCGCGCCCGCTCCGGCGCCCGCAGCCGCGCGGCGGCGCGCGTCTCGACCGCTTTCAGGCGATGCGCACCGAATTCCCCGCCGCTCCAGCGGCCGAACTGCGCCATGATCTCGTCAGCGGCGATGCAGGCCAGCGGGGCCCAGGCGGCTTCCCAGTCGTCAAAGACGTAGTCCTGCCGTGGCGCCGCCGGCGGGGCCAGGAAGACGGTCGCGTCCACATTCCCGACCCGACGGCTGGCCGGGCGCGCGCCGTAGACCCCGGTGTAGAAATGCAGCCGCTCGACCTCGATATCGGTCAACCCGTCCAGCAGCAGGCCATCGGCGCCCTTCACCGATCCCGGCCCCTCGGCCAGCGTCGCGGGGCCCCTTGGCCCGGCCAGCACGGGATGTTCACCGTCCAGCCGGGCGGGGCGGGTCAAGGGCGCGCAAGCCCGCCCCAGCACGCGGTCCAACAGGGCCGCATGGCGCAAGCTGCCGAAAAGGAAGAAAACTGTCACCGGTGATATGCCTTCGCTGCTCGCGGCGGTTCGACCTACCGCCACCTGCCCTTGGCATATTCCGTCACAAGCCCCGCCGCCACCCCTCCGGCCAGAAGCGTGACGATCACCCCGCCGGTCGCGATCATGCGCGCAAAATCAAGGCCGACGTAGAAGATGGCAAGGATCGCCTCGAACGGCCCGTCATAGCGGTTGCGCATCGCCAGGCGCACCATCTCGTCCGTGGAATGGACGAACAGCCCCCAGAAGACCATCGCCGCCATGCCGGTCAGCCCGTTGTTGATGCCCCAGACCACCCCCCGGCCCGCGCGCGGCCCCATCACGATCCAGCCGCTCAGCAGGCCCACGATCACGTTCACCGGCGTGAACCAGGGTCCCACGCTGCGTCCCTCGGGCATCAGCGGCATCACCAGCCCCGAAACGACGAACGCCAGGATCCCCAGGCAGATCGCGGCGACAAGGCGGGCGGCGGTCGGCATCTGCGGTCAGGTCGGGCGCGACACGGTGATCTGCGTGACGTCGCAATTGCCGCTGTCGAAGGTCGCGGCGCACGAGGTCAGGTAGAAATTCCACATCCGCCGGAAGCGGTCGTCGAACCCATGGGCGGCGACCTGGTCCCAGCGGTCGTTGAACGTCTGGTGCCAGCGGCGCAGCGTGATGTCGTAGCTCTTGCCGAATTCGACGGACTGAACGAACCCCAACCCGGCGCGGTCGATCTGTTCGCGCAGGGCCGACGGGCTGGGCAGCATGCCGCCCGGGAAGATGTATTTCTGGATGAAGTCGACGCCGCGCTTGTAGACCTCCCACCGCCGGTCGGCGACCGTGATGATCTGCAGCGTGGCATTGCGCCCGGGCTTCAGCCGGTCGCGCACGGTCTCGAAATAGACCGGCCAGTATTTCTCGCCCACCGCCTCGAACATCTCGATCGAGGCGATGCCGTCGTAGCTGCCGCGTTCATCGCGGTAATCCTGCAGCTTGAAGTCGACGCGGTCCGACAGCCCGGCCCGCGCGATCCGCTCCTGCGCGAATTTCAGCTGTTCCTTGGAAATGGTCAGGCCGGTGACCTTCAGCCCCCGCTCCTTCGCGGCATATTCGGCGAACCCGCCCCAGCCGCAGCCGATTTCCAGCACGTGATCGCCGGGCTGCGCGCCCATCTGGTCGATCAGGCTTTTGTACTTGGCGGTCTGGGCGCGTTCGGTGCTTTCCTGGCCGGTCTCGAACAGCGCCGAGGAGTAGGTCATCGTGTCGTCCAGCCAGAGGCTGTAGAAATCGTTGCCCAGGTCGTAGTGGTACGAGATGTTCTTGCGCGCCTGTGTCTTGTGATTGCGCTGCAGCCAGAAGCGGAACTTCTCGTAGGTCCGCACCAGGTTCATGCCGGGGAAGCCGTCGTAGATCTCGTCATTCTCGGCATGGACGAAATCCATGAAGGCCTGCAGGTCGGGCGTGGACCACCACCCGTCCAGGTAGCTGTCGCAGAACCCCAGATCGCCTTCGCGGATCAGCCGGGCAAAGCAGTCCGGGTTGTGGATGTGAATCTGGGCCACGAAGCCGGGCTTCTTCCCCTCGGCGCGAAAGGTCCGCCCATCGGGCAGGATCAGGTCGAGCCGGCCGGAATTGGCCTGCTTCAACTGCTGAAACACCTGCGCGAAATATCGCGGCAGGTTCGACTGTGACTCGGTACTGGTCAGGATCATGGCTACCCTCCCGGCTTGGGCTGGCGCACAAGCTAGGCCGGGATCCGCCGTGCGGCAAGACGGCGCGGTGGCAAAAGCCGTCCACGGCACGGACGGCGCGACCCGTTGGCAACAGGCAGAAAATTCGGCGAATTTTCTCGTCCCGATTTTCTGCGCGCAGAAAATCCCCCCGGCCCGTTCAAAAGCCCCGGTTCTCGTAAGCCGCCAAAGCCGCCTTGCGCCCCGCCTCCGCCGTCACCACCGGATCGGGATAATCGTCGCCCGCCGACAGGCCCCACCGCCGAGGCACCGCGTCGAAATACCGACAGGCCGTCTCGCTCGCCCGCTTGCGGCCTTCGGCGATCCAGGCATCCACGTAGCGTCGGTCGGGGTCGAATTTCTCGCGCTGGCTGACCGGGTTGAACACCCGGAAATAGGGCGCCGCGTCCGGCCCCGACCCGGCCGTCCATTGCCAGCCCATAGCGTTCGACGCCGGGTCCCAGTCGATCAGGCAATCGGCGAACCAATCCAGCCCCACCTTCCAGTGCACCATCAGGTGCTTGGTCAGGTAGCTGGCCACGATCATCCGTGCGCGGTTGTGCATGGTGCCGGTCACGTACATCTCGCGCATTGCCGCATCGACAAAGGGAATGCCCGTCCGCCCCGTCTTCCACGCCCGGACCTCGCGCAGCCGCTGGTCCGTCTTCCAGGGAAACCCGTCCCATTCCTCGCGCCAGTTGGCGGTGGTGATCCGGGGCGTGTGATAGACCAGGTGGTATGCGAAATCGCGCCAGACGACCTCCTTCAGGAACTTTTCCGCCCCTCGCCCACCCTCTTCGCGCGCCCGGATCCCCGCGTGCCACAGCCGTGCCGGGCTGATCTCTCCCCAGGCCAGGTTCTCGGACAGCCGCGATGTCACGTCCGCCGAGGGGATATCCCGGCCCGTGTCATAGCCCTGCAGTTTCTCGTCGATGAAAGTATCCAGGCGATCCTGCGCCGCCGCCTCGCCCACCGTCACGAAATCCGCCACGACGCCAGCGCCCCGGTTCATCGCCGCGCCCAGGTCCCAATCATCCAGCCGGTCGCTTTGCGGCCAGTCGTCGGGCACGGGCAATGTCGGCGCGGGCAGCAGGTCGGCGACATCGCGCGTGTGCACGGTCTTCCAGAACGGCGAGTAGACCTTGTAGTAACCGCCCTGCCCCGTCTCGACCGTCCAGGGTTCGAACAGCACGTGGCCCGGAAAGGATGTCGCGTCGATGCCGTCCTCCTTCAGCGCCGCCTTCACGTCCGTATCCCGCGCAATAGCGTCCGGATCGTAGGCCCGCGTCCAGTGCACCGCCCCGGCGCCGGTTTCGGCCACCAATGCCCGCAGCACGTCCAGCGCGCGGCCCCGCCGCAGGATCAGCCGGCTGCCAGCGGCCTCCAGCGCCTTGGCCAGGGCCGCCACCGACAGGCCCAGACGCCATGTCGGCGCGGCGCCCATGGCCTCGACCGTCTCGTCGCAGATGAAGACCGGGATCACCGGGCGTCCGGCCTTGCAGGCGGCGGTCAGGGCGGCGTGGTCGCTCAGCCGCAGATCGCGGCGGAACCACACGAGGATCGGGGACATCGGCAACCTCCGGGGAACATGTCGCCCGGACGTAATCCGATCCAGCCCCGCGGCAAGCGGATCAGAGCACGGCGTCCAGCGCGTCGATCAGGCGGGCGACCTCTTCGGCCGAGGTGTAATGCACGAAGCTCAGCCGCAGCACACCCTGCGCCGGGTCGACCCCCATGGCCTGCAACGGGCGCACCGCATAGAAATCGCCGCCCCCGCAATTGATGCCCATCTTCGCCAACTCGCCCGCCACGGGTTCGGCCGGGCGGCCCAGGTCCAGCGCCACGGTCGGCGCGCGCCCCTCGGCCGTCGCCGGGCCCAGCAGACGCACGTCGTTGCGCCCCGACACCGCGTCCAGCAGCGGCTGCAGGATCGCGACCTCGTGCGCACGCATCAGCCCGTGCACGAAATCCCCCCGTTCGGCCGCGCTGTTCCCCGTGCCGCCGTGATGGGCGTGCAGCGCGTCGATGTAATCGGCGATGCCGGCGCAGGCCGCGACCTGGGCGTGATCGGGACCGGCCGGGGTGAAACGCTTGTAAAGGCTGGCGCCGTTGAAGAAATGCGCCTGGTTCGGCAGGATCTGCGCCAGCGTCTTGCGGATGACCATGATCCCCTGGTGCGGCCCGTAGGTCTTGTAGGCCGAGAAGAGGTAGATGTCGGGCCCCATCTGACCAACGTTGGGCAGCCCGTGCGGCGCATAGGACACCCCGTCGACGCAGACGAAGGCGCCGGCGGCATGGGCCATTGCGGTGATCTCGATCACCGGGTTGATTTCGCCCACCACGTTGGAACTCTGGGGGAAACAGACCAGCCGCACGCTTTCATCCAGCAGCTTCTCCAGGTCTTCGGGGTTCAGCCGCCCGGTCTCGGGGTCGATCTTCCATTCGCGCACCTCGATCCCCTCGTCGGCCAGACGCCGCCAGGGACCGGAATTCGCCTCGTGATCCTGGTTCGTCACCACGATCGCCTCTCCCGGGGACATCCACTGACGAAACGCCCGGGCCAGCACATAGGTGTTCTGGCTGGTGGACGGGCCAAACGACAGCTCCTGCGTCTCGACCCCCATCAGGGCCGCAAGACGGCTGCGCGCCTCGTCCATCTCCTCGCCGCCCAGGCGGCTGGCCTCGAAGGGGCCATAGGGCTGGACCTTGCGTTCGGTATAAAAGCGATGCAGCCGGTCGACGACCTGACGGCAGGGATAGGACCCGCCCGCGTTCTCGAAAAAGGCCTGGCCTTGCAGCGCGGGCTGCGAAAAGGCCGGAAACTGTGCGCGCACGAAATCGATATCCAGGGCCATGGCGACCGTCCTCCGTCATGAAAACGGCCCCGGTGTCGAGCACCGGGGCCGAGCGGCAAAGGCATAGCGCGCGGGCCCTTCGCCCGCAATGCTCTGTCAGGGCGGTTTAGCGCGGTTCCGACGCCAGCCCCTTGTAGATCGCCCAGCACATGACCAGCAGGACCACCGTGAACGGCAGCCCGGTCGAGATCACCATCGACTGCAGCGACGCCAGCCCACCGGCCGACAGCAGCAGAACGATCGCCACGGCGCCTTCGAAGACGCACCAGAACACCCGCTGGGGCACCGGCGCATCGACCTTGCCGCCGGCGGTGATCGTGTCGATCACCAGCGACCCGGAATCCGACGAGGTCACGAAGAAGACGATGACCAGCACGATCCCGATGATCGAAGTGATCCCCGTCAGCGGCAGCGCGTCGAGCATCTTGAACAGCTTCAGCGGCAGATCGGCGTCCTGCGCGGCGGTATAGCCGTCCTGCACGACCTGCTGGATCGCAACGCCGCCAAACACCGACATCCACAGCACGCAGACCAGCGACGGGATCAGCAGCACGCAGATGATGAATTCGCGCACCGTCCGGCCCCGCGACACGCGGGCGATGAACATGCCGACAAAGGGCGACCAGGAAATCCACCAGGCCCAGTAGAACGATGTCCAGCCCTGCATGAAGTTCACGTCTTCACGCCCGAACGGGTTCGACAGCGCCGGCAGGTATTCGACATAGGCCACCAGGTAATCCAGGAACCCGGTCAGGATCGCCAGCGTCGGCCCCGCGATCAGCACGAAGCCCAGCAGCAGAAAGGCCAGCCCCATGTTGATTTCCGACAGCACCTTCACCCCGCCGTCGAGCCCGCGCAGCACCGATATCAGCGCGATCGCGGTGATCGCGGTGATCAGCACGACCTCGGTCGTGGGTCCGATCGGGATGCCGAACAATTCGTTCAGGCCGGCATTGGCCTGGGTCGCGCCGAAGCCCAGCGAGGTCGCAAGACCGAAGAGCGTGGCGAACACGGCGAGGATATCGATGACATGGCCCCACCAGCCCCAGACCCGTTCGCCCAGGATCGGGTAAAACGCCGACCGGATCGTCAGCGGCAGCCCCTTGTTGTAGGAAAACAGCGCCAGCGCCAGCGCGACGATGGCGTAGATCGCCCAGGGGTGCAGACCCCAGTGAAAGATCGTGGCGGCAAAGGCCAGGTGGATGGCGGCCTGTTCGTCTCCGGCGGCGGCGCCCAGCGGGGCCCAGTCGGTGCGCATGCCGTTGTCGCCCACCGCAGTGCCCCCCAGCGACGACGAGAAATGGCTCATCGGTTCCGACACGCCGTAGAACATCAGCCCGATGCCCATGCCGGCGGCGAACAGCATCGCGAACCAGCCGACGTAGGTGTAATCCGGCGTCGCCTCGGTGCCGCCCAGCCGCACCGATCCCACCGGCAACACGATCAGCGCCAGGCAGAACAGCACAAAGATGTTGCCCGCCATCAGGAAGAACCAGTCAAAGCCCTTGGTGACGGCTCCGAACAGCCAGGTGAAGACGGTGCCGGCCTGTTCGGGCAGCGCCAGCGCGTAAAAGACGAAGAGGATGATGGAGAGCCCGGAGACCAGGAACACCGGGTTGTGGATGTCCAGACCGAAGGGGCCGATCTGGGTTTCGATATTGTCCTGACCGATCTCGTAATCGGTGTCGATAAGGGCCGCGTGCCCTTCGGGCTCGGGAATCCCCTGGCTTGTTTCGTCGACCATGCGTGGTCTCCCTGTTCAGATGTCCTTGGAGCGGTGGAGACGGCCTTAGCCGCGGACCACCAGGATCGAGCATTTTACGTGTTCGGCCAGCTTGCCGCCGTTCGAGGGCCAGATGTGGTCCATCACGTTCGGCACGTGGCTGGCCATCACCACAAGGTCGGCGCCGGTTTCGGTCACCGCCCTGAGCAGGGTATGCTCGAGGTCGATCGACGGGTCGTGGCTGATCATGACCTGTCCGCTGGCCGGCTGGCCATGGGCGGCCGACTGGGCCGCGGCGAAATCGGCCAGCCTGACGCCGAATTCCTCGGGATTGTGGGCCAGCGGCCCGGGGGTGGTGCTGGTGACGCCGACATACACGATCTCGGCGCCGTACAGCTTCGCCTGGTCGGCGGCGCATTGCAGCGCTTTTTGCAACTTGTCCGCGTGGACGAGGTCCACGGGGCACATGATTTTCCGGAACACGGGCACTCCTTCCTGTCACACGCGCGGCCCGGAGGATCCGGCCGCGTCGATCTTGGACCCCGGTCAAGCGAAGGTGAATTGACGGTGATACGGGGTCGAATTGCGACAGGATAGCGCAGGTCGGCAGGTGAACCCAACCGGGCGAGGCGGTTTTTCGGTCAAAACCGACAAGTTTTTGACGGTTTTGATATATTTGGTCCTTGCGACCCTGGATCCCGACCGGTCGCAGCACGTCGCGGCCCGGATCCGGGATCGGGTCAGGCGTTCACGTCGACGACCACGCGGCCCCGGACCTGGCCCTTGAGGATATCGGCGCCCAGCTGCGGCAGGTCGGCCAGGGTGGCGGGGTGGATCATCGCTTCGAGCTTGTCCATCGGCAGGTCCCCGGCGATCCGTTCCCAGGCGCGCAAGCGGTTGGCATAGGGCTGCATGACGCTGTCGATGCCCAGAAGGTTCACACCGCGCAGAAGGAACGGGATCACCGTCGCCGGCAGCGCCGCGCCCCCCGCAAGGCCCACGGCGGCGACCGAGGCGCCGTATTTCATCTGTCCCAGCACCCGGGCCAGCATCGCGCCACCCACCGCATCGACACAGCCCGCCCAGTTTTCCGATTCCAGAGGCCGCTTGACCGTCTCGTTGATGTCTTCGCGCGGCACGATCGTCGTCGCGCCCAGGCTTTTCAGGTAGTCCCCGGTTTCCGGCCGTCCGGTGACGCCCGCCACCTCGTAGCCCAGGTGCGCCAGGATCGCCGTCGCCACCGACCCCACGCCACCTGCCGCGCCCGTCACCAGCACCGGGCCGTGCCCCGGTTCCAACCCGTGGTCCTCAAGCGCCATGACGGCCAGCATCGCGGTGAATCCGGCAGTGCCCACCGCCATGGCGGCACGCGTGTTCAGCCCCTGGGGCAGCGGCACCAGCCAGTCGGCCTTGACCCGCGCCTTCTGCGAATAGCCGCCCCAATGCGCCTCGCCCACGCGCCAGCCGGTCAGCACGACCTTGTCGCCGGGCTTGTAGCGGTCGTCGTCGGACGCTTCGACCGTGCCAGCGAAATCGATGCCCGGCACATGCGGATAATGCCGCACCAGCCCGCCGCCCGGCCCGATGCACAGCCCGTCCTTGTAATTCACCGTGGAATATTCGACCGCGACGGTCACCTCTGCCTGGGGCAGATCCTCAAGCCCCAGTTCGGTGACCGCGGCCGACGTCTTGCCCGTTTCGGCGTCCTTCTCGACGACAAGTGCCTTGAACATGATGTGCGCTCCCTACCCGCGCCGGTCGAAAGACCGGCCGTTGACCAAGGGGTAACGGCCCACTGGCGCTGGCACAAGGCGACAGGCGAACGCGGCGGAACGACCTGTTCAGATCCGGTCCGGCATGAACGCCAGGTCGCTGACCGGCGCAGGCCGGCCCATGGCGGTGATCATCGCGTGAACCTGGCCCCGGTGATGGGTCTGGTGGTTGAACAGATGCGTGACGCACAGGCCCATCGGCTTCGACTGCATCCGCCCCGTCGCGCCAGAATACCAGGTCAGATCACCCGCCAGGTCCACCGCCTTCACCTTCTCGGCCCACAGCGCGATACGCCCGTCGGTCCGGTAACGTTCGGCGGTCCAGACCGCGAAGGTCGGACAGATCCGGGTGCTTTCAGCGCCGCCGACCGCAGGCTGGTCCCAGCCGTCCAGGCGCGACATCCACATCCGGTCGCCCCACAACAGATGGTTCAGCGTCGCAAGGATAGACCCGAAGAAGGCGCCGCGATCCCGGGTCAGCTCGGCTTCGGGCAGACCTTCAAGAAGGTTGGACAACTGCTTGTTCTGCCACGCATTATAGCGGGCCATCACGCGACAATAGGAGGGATCGATCATCGCCGGCCTCGGTCCTTCTGTACACCTTATCACCGTGCGCGCCCCGAACATCGCAGGGCGGCACCGCGACAGGTACATGTCAGATTTCGCCCGGCCCGACAATCGAACAGCGCAACAAGCAGGGCCCGATCCTTGCGGGACCGGGCCACTTGCCCAACCGGCGGGCGTCAGTGCCCACGAAACGGGACCATGAAACGGGACCATGCAACGGGCCCGCGAAACCTGCGGATCAGGCCAGGACGCGGCCTTCGCGCCCCTTCAGATGCGGGCGCGCCGCGTCGAAGGCATGGGTCACGGAGCCATCCTCAAGTTCCGGAAACAGCGCGAAAAGCTCGACCCGCTGCGCCGCGGACAGCCCGGCCACGGTGCGCTCGGAGGGATGGAAGCTTTCGGCCTCGACCCCATCGGCAAAGACCACCTCGTGGCCGTCGAAGGCCATGTGGATATAGGTCACGTCCTCGGTCGGGTGATCTTCGCGGATCGTGCTGTCGTTGACCAGCGACAGGGCTGGCACCAGAACCCCATCGGGTTCGCCGAACAGCAGGTCCGCCCGCCAGTCGCGCACCAGGATCCGGTGCTGACGCGACACGCGCATGTCGCGCACCGGCTGGTCGGGACCCAGCGCGTCCTTGCGGATCAGGATCGGCCGCATCGACGAGGTCCGGTTGACGTATCCGACCGGCAGCGTCGTCGCGCCGATCCAGCGGATCGCCTGCACCCCGTGGTCGCGGGTGATGACCCGGTCGCCCACCTTCAGCGTCTCGATCGCCACCTCGCCCGTCGGCGTCAGGATCATGACACCGGCCGTGAAACAGATGCACAGGGGAATGTTGTGAACCGTCGTGATCACCTGTTCGCCGCTGCCTTTGTCGGCGGGATCTTCGGCAAAGATGCCGTTGACGGTGACCGTCAGGTCCTGGGGCGCGGCAAAGTTCGGATCGATCTCCAGCTTGTTGACCGACCAGCCAAGCGAGGTCTTGACCACCGCCGGGTTGTCCTCTTCCAGGGTGATCTTCTGGGTCATCGGATCGCCGTTCTCGTCGACGCCCTCGATCTCGATCTCGAAACGCAGGAAATCGGCGTCGGTCAGCGGTTCGACGATGATCTGGGTCAGTTCCTCGCCCGTGTTCACCTGCACCGCCCCGCTGGCGGTATTGTCCAGCAGGTTCAGCTTGCTCAGCGACGAATTCTCGCCAATCCCGATGCCGTGGATCACGGCATTGTAGCTGTCTTCGAGATCCCCGGCGGCATGCCTGATGTCGTAGTCCGAGGACTGGGTGGGATAGCCGTCCGACATGAACAGCACGATGTTGGTTCCGTCAGGGTTGGCCCCGGCCGCATCAAAGGCGTCCTCGGCGGCTTCAAGACCGTCGTCGAAATCGGTCTGGCCGCCGGGGCCGTCCTGCTGGATCTGTTCCAGCATGGCGACGAAATCATCGCGGTCGTCCAGGGTGTAATAGCCCCGGTCGTCGGCGTCGGATGAAAAGGTCACCAGCGAGATGACAACCTCGTCCCCCTCGTAACCGGCGTCGACATAGGAATCAAAAACCTCGAGCGCGGCGATCAGTTCGGCCTCGAGGATGGTTTCGTCATGTCCGTCCCCGGTAAAGTCGCTGCCCGAGGAATCCGCGGTCGAGCCTGACGTGTCGATGACGACCGCCACATCGATGCGGTCATGGTCCGAATCCGACCCCTGCAGATCGACCGACAGCTGAAAGCCGTCATCATCCGCACTGCCGTCATCAAGCAGGTAAAGTGTCGATGTCATGTCGAACGATGTCGGATTGTTGGAATCCGGATCGATCTCCACGTCCGTTACCGTCTGGACATCGGTTGTCATCTGTCAGTCCCTCGCTCGCGCTGCGCTGTCGCCCCCTTGCGGCCGGTGTTCGAACCGAACCGTGTCAATTTTATGTCTTAACAGCAGAACCTTCATTTCGTTACAGATTTTATCCTTTTGCCGGACGGTTTTCGCGCGAACCGACCCTAATGCCCGGAATTCCCCGCAGATTGTCGCAAGATCCCGAACAATTCTGTGCACGGAATGATCAAAGTGGCGACACCCTTGCGCGTCTGGCGCGTGGTATCCGGGATTCGGAGGCCGGAATTAACCCGCGCCCGCCCCTCCCCCGCCCCGGCGACGCCGGGGCCCTGCGGTTTGGGCCGTGGACGACGCTTGAATTCGGCGCGGCGCGGGTCTACATGTGTTCTGCTCTTCGGAGCTATGGACATAAACGCGCTCGTAATAAGCGGATCGGACCCGGGGGCGGTACCCGGCGGCTCCACCAAATATCCCGCGTTGGGGGATCATGGGGCCGAAACAGGATCGACGAACGTCTAAAGGGGTTATGCTTTGTCTCGGCTGTCTGCCACCGTTACCGGCGAAAACAGTACAATTGCCAACGACAATCGTGCTCCGGTCGCCGTTGCTGCGTAAGCAGTAACTGACCGAAAATTAAGCCCTTGCGCCTAGCAGCGTAAGGCGGGGTTCGCAGGCACCTGGCAACAGAAGCCTGCATTTCCTTCCCCCCTCTCACATCCCCGCTTCTGCCTGCGATGCTTCGTCAGCCGCGAAAACAACCCATACGCGAATCTTGGCAGGTCACGCACGTCTGATACCCTGTCCTGACGATGTATCGATCTTTGCAAGGACAGTGCGCGCGATGAAAGACGACCTCAAATCCCTCGCCAAGCGGCTCGACACCCTGGAAAAGAGCCTGAAACTTGCCGACCTCGACAAGCGGATGAAGTTCGCCGAGGACCGCATCAGGGTTCTGGCCGACAGCCTGACCAGTTCCAAGGACGTCGAGAAGATGCTGGACGTCTATTACAAGAGGATGACCAACGATCCCAATATCTCGAACAAGGTCCTGATGCGCGAGGTCGAGCTGTCGAACAAGGCCCGCGAGAGCCGCGACAAGGAGATGGACAGGGAATGGGAAAAGGAGAACCAGCGCATCGACAAGGAAACCCGGCGGATTCAGAAGGATCTTGAGCGGCTGAACCGCGAGACCGTTTCCGAAGCGCGGCTGAAGGCGATCGAGATGCGGCTTGGCATTGTCGAGACCATTGCCAACTCGGCCCTGAGGAAATAGCCATCGGCCCATGCCCCTGTCGCATGGACGTCGCCCGGATGTCGCATGGACCCCGACGACAGCGGCGCCCGATCCCGCAAGGACGCCGCCCGCATGACCCCCGCCCCGCCCTTGTCCGACCTGCTGCGCGTCTTCGGTCGCATCGGCCTGCTGTCCTTTGGCGGCCCGGCGGCCCAGATCGCCCTGATGCACAAGGAACTGGTCGAAAACCGCCCCTGGCTGGACGAGGATACGTTCCTGCGCGCGCTGTCGCTGTGCATGCTGCTGCCGGGACCGGAGGCGATGCAGATGGCCACCTATGCCGGCTGGCGCCTGCGCGGCGTGCCGGGCGGGCTGATCGCGGGGCTTCTGTTCGTCGTGCCGGGCGCCGTGGTCATCGCGGGGCTGGTGGCGCTTTACGCGGCCTGGGGTCAGATGGACCTTGTTCAGGCGGCGTTTACCGGCGTGAAGGCGGCGGTGATCGTCATCGTGCTGCAGGCGCTGCGCGGCGTGGCGCGGCGCGCGCTGAAATCGCGCGGGGCCTGGGTGGTTGCCGGGCTGGCCTTTGCGGCGATCTTCCTGCTGAACCTGCCCTTTCCCGTCATCATCCTGGCTGCCGGCGCCTGGGGCTGGTGGACCGCCGGTGACGTCGCCACGGGCCCGGCCCCGCCGGCCCGGGCCACGCCCCTGAAGACCGCCGCCATATGGCTGACGCTGTGGCTTGCGCCGCTGGTGGCGCTGTCGCTGACGGGCCAGAAGCTGCTGGCCGAGATCGGCTGGTTCTTTGCCTGGCTGGCCGTGGTCACCTTTGGCGGCGCCTACGCGGTGCTGGCCTACATGACCCAGACCGTGGTCGAGCAATACGGCTGGATATCCACCCACCAGATGATCGACGCGCTGGGACTGGCCGAAACCACGCCGGGGCCGCTGATCCTGGTGACACAGTTCGTCGCCATGCTGGCGGGTTTCCAGGCACAGGGCCCGGTCCTGGCCGCCGCCGCCGGCATCGTCGCGCTTTGGGCCACCTTCGTGCCGTGCTTCCTGTGGATCTTCCTCGCCGGTCCCTTCCTGGACCGTCTCGGGACCCGCCCCCGCCTGTCCGGCGCGCTGGCCGGTGTCACCGCCGCCGTCGTCGGCGTCATCCTCAACCTGTCGGTCTGGTTCGCCCTGCATGTGCTTTTCAGCCGCGTGGGCACCGCCAGGATCGGCCCACTGTCCCTGCCATGTCCCGACCTCTCCAGCCTCTCCCCCGTCGCTCTGGCGCTGACCGGACTTGCCGGCGCGCTGATGCTCTGGCGCGGGCTGGGCATGGTGCCAACCCTGGCCCTTTGCGCGGCGGTTGCGCTTGGCATTGCGCTGGTGTGAACGATTAACGCACGGGGCGTCTTTCGTTTCTTCGAAAAACCCCTATTCTGGGTCCAAGATCGCAAGGACTGGTGCCATGTCACGAACCATCGACTACGGAAATCTGATGCACGCGGCGATGCGCGGCCTGATAAAGACCGTTCTGGAAGACGTGCAAAGCAACGGGCTTCCGGGCGCGCATCACTTCTTCATCACATTCGACACGACCCATCCGGACGCGCTGCTCGCCGACTGGCTGTCCGATCGCTATCCGTCCGAAATGACGGTCGTGATGCAGCACTGGTTCGACAACCTCGACGTGACCGACGACGGGTTCGCCGTGACGCTGAACTTCGGCGACCAGCCCGAACCGCTTTACATCCCCTACGACGCGATCAAGACCTTCGTGGATCCGTCCGTCGAATTCGGCCTGCGTTTTGAATCCGCCGACGAGGATGACGGCGAACCGCCCCATCCCGCGGATCCCGACGACACGCCCGAACCGGAAACGCCGCGCAGCTCGGACGCCGAGGTGGTGTCGCTGGACAAGTTCCGCAAGTAACCTTGGGCGGCGCGGCGGGCGATGAGGATCCTGGGCGACCGTGATCCCGAGCCACCGTGATCTTACTGGCGATCCAGGAAGGTTTCGATTCGCCGCCGGATCGCGCCGTTGCGCACGCTGAGGAAATCCAGGTCGAGCCCGCCATCGGCCAGCGTCCGGTTGAATTCCTGGATCTCGTAACCGCCTTCATTGTCGACGAACAGCGAGAAGACGGTCATCGTGTCACCGATGATCCGCGCCCAGACATAGGGTTCCCCCTTCATCGGGTCGAGCTGGACGTCATGGCCGAACATGTTCTTCTTCATGGCGGCGGAAAAGACGTTGTCGCGATCGCTGGGCACGAAATTGATGGAATACTTGGCTTCCTTCACGCGCCCGTCGGCCTTGTAGGTCACCGTGGTCCAGTCGACGCGAAACCCTTCCTTGGTCTCTTCGATGTCGACGGACAGGTCGCGCTGGTGCACTTCGCCCTCTGACTGGATCTCGGCCTTGCCCTTGTAGGACCCGACAAAATCCGACACCTGCGCCGCCAACGCGTGCGTCGCCCCCGAGATCACCATCACGGCAGCGGCAGCAAAAGCGCGGAAACCGGGCGTCAGATGCATCGGGGGATTCTCCTGTTTGCGGCGGCGGGAAATCGGCCCGCACCGAAGTCTCAGCGGTTGCTCGGGCGAACTCAAGCGGTTTCTCGCAGCCACCGGCACAATGACGCCAACATCTTGCGCGGCACTCCCGGCCCACTGCGGCGGAAGTGTCAGATTGCCTATCGGACGTCGCGTCGTTAAACCGCATGCAACAGTAGACGAAAGGGAACGACGGATGTCTCAGACCCGCACCGAAACCGACAGCTTCGGCCCACTTGAAGTCCCCGCGGACAAGTACTGGGGCGCCCAGACACAGCGGTCGATCATGAACTTCCCGATCGGCTGGGAAAAGCAGCCCGTGCCGATCATCCGCGCGCTTGGCGTGGTCAAGAAGGCCTGTGCCCGGGCGAACCTGTCGCTGGGGGCCATCGACAAGGAAGTCGGCGACGCCATCGTGGCCGCCGCCACCGAGGTGATCGACGGCAAGTTTGACGACAACTTCCCGCTGGTGGTCTGGCAGACCGGGTCGGGCACCCAGTCGAACATGAACGCAAACGAGGTGATCTCGAACCGTGCGATCGAGATGCTGGGCGGCGAGATGGGATCCAAGACACCCGTCCACCCCAACGATCACTGCAACATGGGCCAGTCGTCCAACGACACCTTCCCCACCGCCATGCACGTGGCCATCGCCATGCAGGCGCGCGACGTGCTGCTGCCGGGGCTTGAAAAGCTGGCTGGCGCGCTGGAAGCCAAGCGTAACGAGTTCAAGGACATCATCAAGATCGGCCGGACCCACACCCAGGACGCCACGCCGCTGACGCTGGGTCAGGAATTTTCCGGCTACGCCCATCAGGTCCGCAAGGGGATCGCCCGGGTCAACGCCTGCCTGCCCGACATCTACGAACTGGCCCAGGGCGGCACCGCCGTCGGCACCGGACTGAACACCAAAAAGGGCTGGGGCGAAATGGTCGCCGCCAACATGGCCGAGATCACCGACCTGCCCTTCGTGACCGCGCCCAACAAGTTCGAGGCACTCGCCGCCCATGACGCCATGGTGATGTTCTCGGGCGCGCTGAAGACCGTGGCCGCATCGCTCTTCAAGATCGCCAACGACATCCGCCTGCTGGGCTCGGGCCCGCGGTCGGGTCTGGGCGAACTGATCCTGCCGGAAAACGAACCCGGCTCGTCGATCATGCCGGGCAAGGTGAACCCGACCCAGGCCGAGGCGCTGACCATGGTCTGCGCCCATGTGATGGGCAATGACGCGGCTGTCGGGTTCGCCGGGTCGCAGGGTCACTTCGAACTGAACGTGTATAACCCGATGATGAGCTACAACGTCCTGCAATCCATGCAGCTTCTGGGCGACAGCGCGTCTGCCTTCACCGACAACATGGTTGTCGGCATCCAGGCCAACGAGGCCCGGATCGAGAAGCTGATGAAGGAAAGCCTGATGCTGGTCACGGCGCTGGCCCCCACCATCGGCTACGACAATGCGACCAAGGTTGCCAAGACCGCGCACAAGAACGGCACGACCCTGAAGGAAGAGGCGATTGCCCTTGGCTTCGTGGACGAAGAGACCTTCGACCGCGTGGTGCGCCCCGAAGACATGATCGGGCCCAAGGGGTGAGCAAACCGGTCAACCTGAACAGGTACCGGAAAGACAAGGCGCGGGCCGACAGCAAGGCCCGCGCAGACGAGAACGCGGTGAAATTCGGCCGGACAAAGGCCGAAAAGGACCGCGAGAAGGCCCAAAGCGCGCTGGCCGACCGCCGGCTCGACGGGCACAAGTCGGACGAATGAGCCCGCCGAAGAAACGCTCGCTGACGCTCAGGGGGCACCGGACGAGCGTTTCTCTGGAAGACGAGTTCTGGGACGCCTTCCGAGAGATCGCGGCCCAGGACGATATCGCGATCAATGCGCTTGCGGCCAAAATCGATGCCGGTCGGGATCTTGACACCGGGCTGGCCTCGGCGATCCGGCTTTTTGTGCTGCGCCGCTTAAGAGGGCGTTAACCGGGACTGGTCACTCTGGCCCCATGAACCAGATGCCACATCTTCTTCCTCCCGATCTCTGGATGCAGCGAATTTTCGATGCAAAAGCCGCCCGCGAAGGCCAGGTGGTGCGACGTTCCGTTCGGGATCTCGAGATGATCGTCGGCCGCGAAGCCTTCGAACGCGAAATCCGCCGCCGCGGCTACCATGCGGTTCTCAACGGCGATCAGGTCGTGATCTTCTGCAACAACGAACCGATACGTCTCTGGATCTGAGCGCCCGAAAAGTTTCCCCGAAACTTTTCCCAAAACTTTCAAAGAAAGTTTTGCCCCTCACCCGCGTTCCGTCACCTGCAACCAGATCCCGTCTTTCGACCGCACCGTCAGATGCGCCACCGGCACCGGGACCTGTCCCTCGACCGGTGTCACCCGGAACCGCGCCAGCAACCGCGCCAGGATCAGCGGGCCCTCGATCATCGCAAACCCCGCGCCGGTGCACACCCGCGCGCCTGCGGAAAACGGGATATAGGCGTCCCGCGCGCAGGCCCGGCCATTCTCGCTGTGCCACCGGCCCGGATCGAACCCGTCGGGATCCTCCCACAGCCGGGCATGCCGGTGAAGATGCCAGGGGCTCAGCACCAGCTGCGCCCCTTTCGGCACCTCCCGGTCCCGGAAATGCTCGCAACCGCTTGCCTCGCGCACCATCATCGGCACGGGCGGATACAGCCTCAGCGCCTCCCGGAACACATCCCGCGCCACCTTCAGCCGGCTCACCGCGCCGAAATCCCAGTCCTGCACCGCCCTTGCCTCCTCGGCCACGCGGTCCTGCCATTCGGGGAAGATCGCCAGCAGGTACAGCGTCCAAGCCAGGGCCGATGCGCTGGTCTCGTGCCCCGCCAGGAAGAAAATGGCCACCTGGTCGACCATCTCCTCGGTATCAAAGCCTTGGCCCGTCTGCGGATCAAGCGTTGTCATGATCTTGGTCGCCAGGTCATCCGGCGCCTGGCCCGCGTCGATCTCCTGCCGTCGGGCGCGGGTCAGATCGGTGATCAGGCCGCGGATAGACCGGGCCGTCGCCCTTGTCTGGCGCGAGAAGAACCGCGGCACCCAGGCCGGCACCGGCACGAAAGCCGCCAGGTTCAGGATCGGCTGGCTGCGCTGGTAGGTCCGGAATTCGGCAAAGACGCGGGCGGCGACGGCGTGGTCTATGGGGATGGAAAACAGCGTCCGAAAGATCACGTCGGCAGCGGCGTGGCTGGTGATTTCCTCGATCTCCACCGTTTCACCGACGCGATCCGCCAGCATCTCCACCGCCCGGTCGGCGGCCGCCAGCATCGCGGGGAAGGTGTCCTTCAGCCGCCCGCCCTCGAACGCCGGATCGATGATGCGACGCTGGCGTTCCCAGGTCTTGCCATTGGTCAGGAAGACGGAATGGCCCAGCAGCGGCCGCAGCCCCTCGCCCACACGGTTGGACTTGGGGAAATCCTTGGGCCGCCGCTTCAGGATCTCGGCCACCAGGTCCGGTTGGTTGACCAGGAAGCTGCGGAAAAACGGCGTGCGGAATTCGGCCATCCAGGCGCGGTACAGCCGGTCGGGCTGCGCCGACAGGATGTCACGCCGAAACAGCCGGACATAGCGCAGCAGCGACACCCGGTCAGGACGCGAAGGCGGTTTGGGCGGGATCATCGGGCCGTCATCCTGCCACGGAGGTGTATTTCGACACCGCCGCCTCGATCCGGGATTTGGACGGCGGGCGGCCTGCATAGCGGTCGGCCAGGGTTTGCGGCCCGGCGGTGATGCGGAAATAATCGTAATCGCCGGGGCGGTCGAAGGCATGCAGGTACTGGAAATGCAGCCGATGAAACCGCCAGCGCAGCGCGGCCCGGCGTTCGGGCGACAGGGTCTGGGTAAAGGCGGCCGAAATGATCAGCGGCCATCGTTTGCCTTCGGGTGCCACGCCGCTGACGGCCACCGGATCGCACAGCGCAAAGGCACACCCATCGCCCGGGGCGGTCACATCGACCCAGGTCAGGTCGCGCCGCTGGCAGAGATACCGTAGATCACCGCGCAGGCGCATCGCGTTCGGCAGGAAAGAGACCATCGGCACCACCTGCCCCAGCGACAGGAACCCCAGCGCGGGACCATTGGCCGGGACACGGCCCGCGCGGATCAGATCGGCCAGGACCGTCACCGCCAGATGCGCGCCGGAGGAATGGCCGACGACCAGCACCTCGTCGACATCCGACGCCAGGGCCTCGGCCACGAGGTCGCCGAACGCCGCCATCCGATCCGACAGCGCGGCCGGGATGGCGCCGTGGCTTTCGGCGGAATAGGCGAAATCGTGCATCAGGTAGAAGACGAAGGTACGCCCGTCCAGGCTGCGCGCAAGGCGCAGGACCAGGGTAAAGGCCAGGACCCAGGCCGGCACTGCGATCCATGGACCCCCGCCAAGCCAGCCGATCATCGCCGCCGCCGCCCAACCCGCCAGGCAGGCGACCAGCAGATAGGCCAGCAGCATCACCACCGGATAAAGCGCCGCGATCATCGGTCCCTTGCGCAGGCGCATCAGGCGCCAGAAGGCGCCGGTGCCAATATAGGCCCAGGCCGTGCGGGCCAGTTGCAGGTAGGTGGCCGGGATCGACCCGGACATGCTGGCCTTGACGATATCGGACCAGACCAGCACATCGATCGTCGCGGCCACATCCATCCCGTCCATCCGGGCCGCGACCGTCCAGCCGTAGGGGCCGTCGCCCGCCGGCTTGGGGAAAATCGACAATTCATAGCCCGAGATGCCCGCCTGTTCGGCGCCTTCACGGCGATAGATCTCGCGGTATTTGCGCGGCGGGATGGGGTCGTAGCCGGGAATATAGAACACACGGCGGCGCGCGACGCCGGTGGACGGTGGACTGCTCATCTGCGACCTCTTTCGCGGGACGTTAGCATGTCCTTGCGGCGCGATTAAGCCCTCTCAGCCCAGGGTGGCGAGGCCCGGGAAGGTTTCCAGCAGCCAGTAGGAGAACCGGGAAAATCCGCCCGTCAGCATCAGCAGCCCGACGGTCCACAGCAGCAGGCCCATGATGCGTTCGATCTGTTCCATGTGGCGCTTCATCCAGCCCATCAGACCGCCCAGGCGCGGCAGGAAGGCCGCGACCAGCAGGAAGGGCACCCCAAGCCCCAGGGCATAGACCGCCAGCAGCGTGGTGCCCCGGCTGACAGAACCTTCGGAGGCGGCCAGCGACAGGATCGCGCCCAGTTGCGGGCCGATGCAGGGGGTCCAGCCAAAGGCAAAGGCCAGGCCCAGCACGTAGGCGCCAAAGGACGATCCGCCCCGGTCGCCCACGTCGATCCGCGCCTCGCGGTCCAGGAATCCGATCCGGTAGACGCCCACGAAATGCGCGCCGAAGGCCATCACCAGGATGCCCGCGATCGTGTTGAACCAGCCCTGGTAGGCCAGGAAGACCGACCCGATCGCCGAGGCGGTGAAGCCCAGGAACAGGAACACGGTCGACAGGCCCAGCACGAAGAAGACCGCCGGCAGCAACGCCGCGTTGCGCGCGGCTTTCCCGGTATTCAGATCGGTGACCGAAACACCGCTCATGTAGGCCAGGTAGGGTGGCACGATGGGCAGCACGCAGGGCGACAGGAAGCTGATCAGCCCCGCCACGAGGGCGATGGCCATGGCCGGCAGCAGCGCCGCGTCGATGATATCCAATCCGAACATGTCCTTCGCTTAGGGCATTCCGGCGGGCCAGTCACGCGCTGCAAGGTCACATCCCCGTGGACAGAATGTCGCCGCCGTCTTATCCCCGTCTCATGACCGAGATCAGCGAAACACTCGATGCCCGGGGCCTGTTGTGCCCCCTTCCCGTCCTGAAGGCCCGCAAGCGGCTGCAGGCGCTGCCCGCGGGCGCCGTATTGCAGGTCTGGGCCGATGACCCGGCGGCCGTGATCGACGTGCCGCATTTCTGCCGGGAGGCCGGCCACGGCCTGCTGTCGCAGGACGAGCGGGACGAGATGCAGATCTACCTGATCCGCAAGGGCGGCTGACCAGACCGACACGACCTGAATGGAACAGGCCCGAATGGAACAGGCCTGAATGGGAAAAGGGCGCAGCCGAAGCCGCGCCCTTTCCTGTCTGAATACCTGTCCGGTGACGCCGGATCAGGACCCCATCGACCACCAGCCGCGCCGCTTGGGCTTCGGCTCTGCCTCGGGTTCGGGTTCCGCCGTGGCGAACGGTTCCGGCTCTGCCGGGGTCTTGGTTTCGGTCGTCTCGGTGGATGCCTCTTCGGATGCCTCCGCAGGGGTCTCCTCTACCTCCTCCGGCGCTTCCTCAACGGCAGCTTCCTCGACCGGGGCTTCCTCGGCGGGCGTTTCCTCGGCGGGCGTTTCCTCGACCGGGGCGGGCGCCTCTTCCGGCGCCTCCGGTGCGGCTTCGGCGACGGCTTCGGATTCGGCTTCGGCGGCCACCGGCTCGGCAGGCGCTTCCGCCACTTCGGGCTCGGGTGCGCTCACCGGCTCGGGGCCCGCCTCGGCAACGGTTTCCGCCGGCGCCTCTTCCTCGGCCGGAACTTCCGCAACTGCTGGCTCGGCCTCGACCGGCTGCTCTGCGGTCTCCTCGGCCGGAGCCTCGGGCGCCGCTTCGGCGACAGGCGCGTCCTCGGTCACCTCGGCAGGGGCGGCATCGACGGGCGCTGCGTCCTGGTCAGGCGCTTCGGCGGGCTTGGCATCGGCGTCCGGCTTGGCCTTGTCGGGGGCATCGTCATCCGACGATGCGTCATCCCCATTGCCTTCGCCGTTCTCGTCCGACCCGTTCTCGTCCCCGTTGGCCTTGTTGCCGGACCGCCGCCGCCGACGACGACGCCGGCGCTTGGGCTTGGGCGATTCTTCGTCGGTCTCTTCGCGGGCCTCGGGCGCTTCGGGGGCCTCGGCCTTTTCTTCGACCTCTTCCTCTTCGACGACCACGTCTTCTTCCTCGGCGTCGATCATGTCCATGATCGAGCTGTCAGCCGACACCACGGCCGTGGTCGCGACCGGCACGGTGCGGGTGGCCGTCTTGAACCGTTCCATCGAGAAATCGGGGCTGATCAGATGCGGATCGCCTTCCAGGCGCACCGACAGGCCATAGCGCTGTTCGATCTGGGCGATGTGTTCGCGCTTCTGGTTGATCAGGAAGTTGGCGATGCCCACCGGGCATTTCACCAGCACCTCGCGCGAGCGGCGGCGCACGCCTTCTTCCTCGATCTGGCGCAGGATCGACAGGGCCATGTTGTCGTCGGACCGGATCAGGCCGGTACCATGACAGGCCGGGCACGGCTGTGTCGTGGCCTCGATCATGCCGGGGCGCAGACGCTGGCGCGACATCTCCATCAGGCCAAAGCCCGAGATGCGGCCGACCTGGATGCGGGCGCGGTCGGTCTTCAGCCGGTCCTTCATCCGCTTCTCGACGGATGCGTTGTTCTTGCGCTCGTCCATGTCGATGAAGTCGATGACGATCAGCCCGGCAAGGTCACGCAGACGCAGCTGGCGGGCGACCTCTTCGGCGGCCTCCAGGTTGGTCTTGAGCGCGGTTTCCTCGATCGAGCCTTCCTTGGTGGCCCGGCCGGAGTTCACGTCGATGGCAACCAGCGCCTCGGTCACGCCGATGACGATGTAGCCGCCGGACTTGAGCTGGACGGTCGGGTTGAACATCCCCGCCAGATAGCTTTCCACCTGGTGGCGGGCGAACAGCGGCATGTTCTCTTCGTACCGTTTCACGTTCTTGGCGTGCGACGGCATGATCATCTTCATGAAGTCCTTGGCGATGCGGTAGCCGCGATCGCCTTCGACGATGACCTCGTCGATCTCGCGGCTGTACAGATCCCGGATCGACCGTTTGATCAGGTCGCCTTCCTCGTAGATCTTGGCCGGCGCGATGGATTTCAGCGTCAGTTCGCGGATCTGTTCCCAAAGCCGCTGCAGGTATTCATAATCGCGCTTGATCTCGGACTTGGTGCGCTTGGCACCGGCGGTCCGCACGATCAGGCCCGCGCCCTTGGGCACGTCGATCTCGGCGGCGATTTCCTTCAGCTTCTTGCGGTCGACGGCATTGGTGATCTTGCGGGAGATGCCGCCGCCACGGGCGGTGTTGGGCATCAGGACACAGTACCGGCCGGCCAGCGACAGGTAGGTGGTCAGCGCGGCGCCCTTGTTGCCGCGTTCTTCCTTGACGACCTGCACCAGCAGGATCTGACGGACCTTGATGACTTCCTGGATCTTGTAACGGCGCGGACGCGGCTTGCGCGCCGGGCGGATGTCTTCGCTGTCGTCCTCTTCGGCGACCGTCTCGATCGTGTCGTCGCGGGCCGATGCATCGTCGTGCGACGGTTCGTCGTCGTCGCCGTCATCATCCCCGTCGCTGTCGTCACCCTCGTCGTCCGATGCGTCCTCCTCGGGGCTGTCGTCGTCCGATCCCGCCTCTTGCGAACCGGCTTCGTCCGAAGCAGCGTCTTGCGCGCCGTTGTCCTCTGCCGTGGGCTCTTCGACCTCGGCGGTCTCGGCCGGGGTGTCGCCCGTCACGGCGTCGGTGTCGGGCGTCTTGGTCGTGACGTCCGAATTGTCCTCGTCATCCTCGCCGAGGTCGATCGTCTCCATGCCGCTGATCTTGCCGCTGTCGACTTCGCGGGTCTCGACCGGGTCGTCCGACTTGGCCCGCGCCGCCTTGGTGCGGGAGCGCGACGAAGACGACGACTTGGAACGCGAGGACTTCTTCTTGTCCTCTTCCTCGTCACGGGCGCGCTGTGCCTCGGCATAGGCGCGCTCTTCTTCCATCAGCGCCTCGCGGTCGGCGACGGGGATCTGGTAATAATCCGGGTGGATCTCGGCAAAGGCGAGGAAACCATGCCGGTTCCCGCCGTAATCCACGAAGGCCGCCTGCAGCGACGGCTCGACCCGGGTTACCTTTGCGAGATAAATGTTGCCAGCGAGCTGACGCTTGTTTTCGGACTCAAAATCGAATTCCTCGACCTTGTTTCCGTCCACCACCACAACGCGGGTTTCTTCCGCGTGGGTGGCGTCGATGAGCATTTTCTTTGCCATATACCCTTACTGCACACCGACGGACGCCGCGCCCCTGGCGGGGCGCAACGTGGGTCGGTCTGTCTGGTCAAAGCGATGGGATACACGGCGCTCAGCCGGGCAGCGTGCCCTGCGGCCTGTCCTCTCAGCTGTTGCGCGCGCGTCATCGCGGTTCTTCTCCGACAGGTCGACCGTGGCCGCCTGCCCATTCTTTGCCCGACTGCCGGTCGTTCGACCAAGCCCGGGCGGTTCGCTGGCCCGAATTTGGGCCCTATCGGTCTGCCCGGCCCCCGGACGGCGCGTAGGCTCAACCGGGTTCGGGCAGCGAAACTCAATGGTCCGTAGTCACCACTTCTCACGACTGGGCATACTACGTCAGATCACCATAAGATCACGCGCAACCAAATGACAATGGGCAAAACGTGCGGTTTGCGCACACTTGCCCGGGTCTTTGTCGCAGATCACCGCGCAATCGGGGCCGAAACCGGCTCGATCGTGCCGAATTTCCCGGGTGGATCGCCCGGATTGTCCCGGCCTTTGCGTGCCCCTGCGTGCCCAGAGTCATGGCACTGTCACCGGCCCGTTGCACCCGGGTTACCTGACACGGCTACCCTGCGCGCCGCAACACCAGTTCAAGGATAGGTCCCATGAAACCGCTCGCCGCCGCGATCCCCGCCCTTCTGGCCGCCTCGGCCGCTTGGGCCGACACCCCTGCCCCCGATTTCTTTGGCCAGATCGTCGTGCCCTCGGGCCTCTCCATCGCGGGCGTGCCCTTTGGCGGCATCTCGGACCTCAGCTATGACGCAGCCGCCAACCGGTTCCACGCCATATCGGACGACCGCGCCGACAACGGCCCGGCCCGGCGCTATCAGCTGATCCTGACGCCGGCCGAAAACGGGGTGGTCATGCTGGACATCGCGTCGATGACCGAACTGACGGACGAGACCGGCGCCGCCTTCGCCCCGCGCACCACCGACCCTGAAGGCATCGCCTGGGACGCCGCCGGCAATCGCGTCTTCTGGTCGACGGAACGCGACGCCAGGGGCGTGCCGGGCGTCTATGTCACCGGCGCGGACGGCGCCACGACGCGGCTGGCCATCCCGGACGCCTATACGCCGGACAGCGACGGCACGCGGGGCGTCTTCAACAACCTCGCGTTCGAGGCGCTGGCCCTGTCGCAGGACGGCAGCCGGTTGTTCGTGGGAACGGAAAACGGCCTGGCGCAGGACGGTGACAAGGCCACGCTTGAGGCCGGCAGCCCGTCGCGGATCCTGGTGATCGACACCGCGTCGCTGGAGCCGGTGGCGGAATACGTCTACCCGACCGAACCGATCCATAAGGCCGCGACGCAGGACCCGTTCTGGAACGACAACGGTCTCACCGCCTTCGAGACCCTGCCCGACGGACGCCTGATCGCCGTGGAACGCAGCTATGCCCATGGCGTGGGCAACTATATCCGGTTCATCACCGTCGACCTCGGCCCGGCCGACAACATATTGGGCACCGACGACATCGCGGCCGCGAAACCGGTGGCCAAAGCACCCTGGTTCGAGATCGGCGAAGGCGATTACGGGCTGGATATCGACAATATCGAAAGCTTTGCCTGGGGCCCCGAGATCGACGGCAAGCCCAGCTTCGTCATCGCGTCGGACGACAATTTCAACCCGGCCTCGCAGGTCACGCAATTCGTGGTGTTCACCCTGCCGGGCGCATTCTGAAGCCAACGGGCGGAGACCTGTGGGTCTCCGCCATCCAGATCTCAGCCGAGGTAGTCGGCGCGCTGCAGACCGTACTTGGCCATCTTTTCGTTCAGCGTCCGGCGCGGCAGGCACAATTCGTCCATCACCGCCGCGATCGACCCCTTGTGACGCCGCATCGTGTTGTCGATCAGCATCCGTTCGAACGCCTCGACATACTCCTTCAGCGGCTTGCCCTCGGTGGTGACCACCGGCTGCATTTCCTCGTGATCCGACATCAGCAGCGACGAGATCGTCCCCGTCCCGCGCCGCGATTGCAGCACGGCGCGTTCGGCCACGTTGATCAGCTGGCGCACGTTGCCCGGCCAGGGCGCCTGCAGGAACTGCGCGGCTTCCTGGGCCGACACCTTGGGCGCGTCGCAGCCGTATTCGTCGGCAAAGCCTTCGGTGAACTGGGTGAACAGCTGCAGGATGTCCTCTCCGCGCTGGCGCAACGGTGGCACGATGATGCGCAGCGCGGCCAGGCGGAAGAACAGGTCGGGGCGCAGCGCGTCCTCGCAGGTGCGGCCCTGTTCCTGCATGTTGGAAATCGCGATGATCCGGGTTTCCGCCGGCTCGCCCTGGCTGTTGATCGTCGCCAGCAGCTTGCCCTGCACCGTGGGGCCGATGCTTTCGATGCCTTCCAGCACCAGCGTCCCGCCACGGGCCTGTTCGATGGCCGGCAGATGTTCGTCCTCGGGCATCATCGGGCCGAACAGCCGCTTGGCCAGCGCCTCGTCCTCGTAGGCCGCGCAGCTGACCAGCACGAATTTCTTCGCCGCGCGGCTCGCCACCGCGTGCAGCGCATGGGCGATCAGGGTCTTGCCGGTGCCGGTTTCGCCTTCGATCAGGACGTGGCCGTCGGATTGGCCAAGGTCCAGGATGTCCTCGCGCAGGCGTTCCATCACCGGCGAATTGCCAATCAGCTTGGACATCAGCTGGTTGCCGTCCGACAATTCCCGCCGCAGCGCGCGGTTGTCCAGCGTCAGGCGCCGGGCCCGCGTGGCGCGCTTGGCCAGCTCGGACATCCGGTCGGGGTTGAACGGCTTTTCAAGGAAATCGAACGCCCCGACCCGCATTGCCTCGACCGCCATGGGCACGTCGCCATGGCCGGTGATCATGATCACCGGCAGCGTGCTGTCGGTGCCCATGAGCTTTTTCAGGAACTGCATCCCGTCCATGCCCGGCATCTTGATGTCCGATATCACGATCCCCGGGTAATCCGGCGTCAGCCGCTTCAGCGCGTCTTCGGCGCTGGGAAACGTCTCGGTGTCATAGCCCGAGAGCGCCAGCCATTGGCTGATCGACTGGCGCATGTCCTGTTCGTCGTCAATGATCGCGATCTTCATGGCTTGTGCCATGCAGAACTCCTTTTCTTGTTCTTATTCCGCGGCGTCCTTCGCCGGTTCGTATATCGGCAATTGCACATCGAAAACTGCGCCACCCGCCTGTCCGTTCCGTGCCGTCAGACGTCCCCCAAGGTCACCCACGATCCCGGACGAGATCGCAAGGCCCAGACCGACGCCCTCGCCCGGCTCCTTCGTGGTGTAGAAGGGTTCGAACAGCTGTTCCGGGTCCTCGATGCCGTGGCCATTGTCGCGCACGGCAAAGCGTGCGGTTTCGCCCTTGGCCAGAAGGATCTCGATCTCGGGATCTGGCACGGATTTGGTGGCGTCGATTGCGTTGCGCAAGAGGTTGATCATGACCTGCTCGATCCGCACCCGATCGGCCAGCACATAGACAGGCTCGGTCGGCAGGACCTGGGTGATGCGCACCTGGCGCTGGCGCAACTGCGGTTCCATCATCGACAGCGACGAGGCCAGCGCCTCGTTCAGGTTCACCGGGGCCAGCGCCTCGCCGCCCTTGCGGGCATAGGATTTCAACTGCCGGGTGATCGCGCCCATGCGTTCGATCAACCCGTCGATCCGCTTGAAGGCGGCCAGGGCTTCGTCGGGGCGGTTGCGGTTCAGCAGCAAACGCGCGCCGGCCAGGTAGGTCTTCATCGCCGCCAGGGGCTGGTTCAGTTCGTGGCTGACGGCAGCCGACATTTCGCCCAACGCGGCCAGCTTTGAACTTTGGGCCAGGGTCTGTTCGGTGACGGCCAGGGTTTCCTGCACCCGTTCGCGTTCCGATATTTCCCTTTGAAGTCTGGTATTCAGGGCGCGAAGTTCTGCCGATTCACGCTGAAACAGCGCCATCCGGAAGGCCGTGCGGCGGCTGAGCGCGTAAAAGACCAGCGACAGCAGGATGGCAAAGCCCATGATTTCCAGCGCCAGCACCCCGTTCACCTTCTCGCGCACCGATGCGTAGGTGGTGAAGGACGCCATCCGCCAACCGCGGAAGGGAATGCGGGTTTCCATGCGCATCACGCCCTCGCCCAGCACGTAGGCATCGGGGGGCAGCGCGGTCCAGTCGGCGGTGGCGCGGATGGCGCGTTCGATGGCGCTTTGCGGGGTCTCGCGCGACAGGGCCTCTTCCTCGGTCAGCCCGCGCCAGCGGCCTTCGGTCGCCAGAACGACGACGCCGTTGCTGTCGGTCACGATCACCGCGTCCGAAATCCCCGCCCAGGCCCGTTCGAACTTGCGCAGGTCGACCTCGACCAGGATGACGCCCATGAAATTCGTCCCGCTTTCGATCCGGCGGGAATACAGGAACTGATACCCCCCCGCCTCGCGCGGGATGGCCGAGAAGATCGTGGCGTCCGATCTTTGCGCCTCGACGAAGTAGGGGGCATTGCGCAGCTGCGTGCCCAGCTTTTCACGATCTGTCGCGGCGACGATGCGCCCGTCCCGGTCCAGCAACTGCAGCGAGGCGACGCCGATTTCATCCTTGAACGAGATCAGCCGCTGGGTGGTCGTGGAAAAGTCCGACGAATCCAGCGCCCCGATCAGCGCCGGGTCGCGCGACAACAGTTGCGGCACGATGGCGTTGCGGCGCAGTTCGGACAGCAGGTTGCCGGAATACAGCGCCAGCCGCAGTTCGGCCCGGCTGCGGGTGGCCGACGTAAACCGTTCGGTCAGCAGAGAGTTGGTGGTCCACACGGTGACCACGGCCAGCAGGAACAGGCTGACAAGCACCAGGCGCACGCGCCAGGTGATATGCCCCGGGCGCACCCATTGCATGCCGTTACGGTCCTGTTCGGCCTCGTTGGTCATGTGACATAAGCTACGCGCCTGCCGCGCGGGGCTCAAGTCAGGCCATTGCCAGCGCCCCGGACAATGCGCGGAAGAGCGCCGCTCCGTCGGTTCCACCGTGGGCCTCTTCGGCCGCGCGTTCCGGATGGGGCATCATGCCCAGCACCCGGCGGTTGGGCGACAGGATCCCGGCGATGTCGCGCTGCGACCCGTTGGGGTTGTCGGCATAGCGGAACGCCACCTGGTCCTCGGATTCCAGACGGTCAAGCGTCGCGGTGTCGGCGAAATAATTGCCGTCATGGTGCGCGATCGGAACGGTGATCGTCTGGCCCGCATTGTAGCCCTGGGTAAAGGCCGAGGCCGAGGTCGCGACCGTCAGCCCGACATTTCGGCAGATGTAATGCTGGTTGCCGTTGCGCAGCAGCGCACCGGGCAGCAGGCCGGTTTCGGTCAGCACCTGGAAGCCGTTGCAGACCCCCATGACATACCCGCCGCGATCGGCATGGGCGGCGACCGCCTTGCAGATGGGCGAGCGCGCCGCGATGGCGCCGGACCGCAGGTAGTCGCCAAAGGAAAACCCGCCCGGAACGCCGACGATGTCGATGCCCGACGGCAGATCCGTGTCCTTGTGCCAGACCATTTCGACCTCGGCACCGGCGTTGCGAAACGCCACCGCGAGGTCGCGGTCGCAATTCGATCCGGGAAAGACGACGACCGCGGCCCGCATCAGAGAACCTCGACCCGGTAGGTTTCGATCACCGTGTTGGCCAGCAGCTTCTCGCACATCTCGCCGATCGCGGCCTCGTCCGTGCCGGGCGCGACTTCAAGTTCGATCACCTTGCCCTGCCGGGCACCGGACACGCCATCGAACCCCATGGATCCCAGAGCCTGGCGGATCGCCTCGCCCTGAGGGTCGAGAACGCCTTCCTTCAGCATCACCGTGACACGCGCTTTCATCGGCTTATCCTCTTTTGCGGATTCAGTTGATCAGCTTGGGCTTTGCATGGCCCGAATTCTTGGGCATCACGCCAAGACGGCGCGCGACCTCGGAATAGGCATCCGTCAGGCTGCCCAGATCGCGGCGGAACACGTCCTTGTCCAGCTTCTGGCCGGTCTCGATGTCCCACAGCCGGCAGCTGTCGGGGGAAATCTCATCCGCCACCACAAGCCGCTGGAAGTCGCCTTCGTAGACGCGACCGACCTCGATCTTGAAATCGATCAGCTTGATTCCGACCGCCAGCATGACGCCCGACAGGAAGTCGTTGACCCTGAGCGACAGGCTGAGGATGTCGTCCATGTCCTGCTGCGAGGCCCAGCCGAAGGCGGCGATGTGTTCTTCGCTGACCATCGGGTCGCCAAGGGCGTCGTCCTTGTAGCAATATTCCACGATCGGACGCGGCAATTGGGTGCCTTCCTCGATGCCCAGGCGCTTGGACAGGCTGCCGGCGGCAAAGTTGCGCACGATGATTTCCAGCGGAATGATCTCGCACGAGCGCACCAGTTGCTCGCGCATGTTCAGCCGCTTGAGGAAGTGCGTCGGCACGCCGACCTGGTTCAGCCCGGTCATGAAGAATTCGCTCAGGCGGTTGTTCAGGACGCCCTTGCCTTCGATGACGTCTTTCTTCTGGGCGTTGAACGCGGTGGCGTCATCCTTGAAATACTGGACAAGCGTTCCCGGCTCGGGGCCTTCATAGAGAATCTTCGCCTTGCCTTCGTAAATCTTCTTGCGACGCGCCATGTACACGGCCTTTCGGGAAAAGAGTGGACGCAGGCGTCCCTGCGTGTCATGCGCCCTCATACGCCAAGGTCCCGAAGGTCGCAAGCGGACCGGAAAGGCTTGATCCGCGAAAGCCCCGACGGCATACCTCCGGTTGACCAATGACGCTGCAAAGGAGCGCCACAATGAGCACCTTCGACGATCGCGAACGCGCATTCGAGAACAAGTTCGCACATGATGAGGAAATGCTGTTCAAGGCAACGGCACGCCGCAACAAGCTGGCCGGTCTCTGGGCGGCCGACCTGATGGGATTGTCGGGCGACGATGCACAGGCCTATGCCAAGACCGTCGTGATCGCCGACTTCGAGGAAGCCGGCCACGAGGACGTGGTGCGCAAGCTGGCGGCGGATCTGGGCGACAAGTCCGATCCCGACACGATCCGCGCCAAGCTGATCGAGCTTCTGCCGGTGGCCAAGGCCCAGATTGTGGAAGAACACGACTGACGCAGACACCCAGGGCCACCCGTCTGATGCCCGTTCGATGCCCGTCCGATGATGCCTGTCTGCCTCTCCGGCAGGCGCCCCGCCCTGCCCGCGCTGTTCGACACGGGTCTTGTCGCGATGTTGGAGAGTGTTCATTTGCGATGACGACCCGGGCATGAGATGCCGGGTTGTCCGACTGCACGCACCGGGAGACCACCCATGTCCACGTCCCTTTCCGATCTTCTTGCCCTCAAGGGCGTCCTGCTGGCCGACGGCGCCACGGGCACGAACCTGTTCAACATGGGGCTGTCCTCGGGCGAGGCGCCCGAATTGTGGAACGTGGATGAGCCGGCCAAGATCATGGCGCTTTACAAGGGCGCGGTCGACGCGGGCAGCGACCTGTTCCTGACCAACACCTTCGGCGGCAACGCGTCGCGGCTGAAGCTGCACGATGCCCAGCGGCGCGTGCGCGAGCTGAACCGCGTCGGCGCCGAGCTGGGCCGCGAGGTGGCGGACAAGTCGGACCGCAAGATCGTCGTGGCGGGCTCTGTCGGGCCCACGGGCGAGATCATGCAGCCGGTGGGGGAACTGTCGCACGACCTGGCGGTCGAGATGTTCCACGAACAGGCCGACGGGCTGAAGGAAGGCGGCGTCGATGTCCTGTGGGTCGAGACGATTTCGGCCCCCGAAGAGTACCGCGCCGCCGCCGAGGCCTTTGCCCTGGCCGGCATGCCCTGGTGCGGCACGATGAGCTTTGACACCGCCGGACGCACCATGATGGGCGTCACGTCCGAGGCGATGGTGGCGATGGTATCCGAAATCGACCCGGCGCCGCTGGCCTTTGGCGCCAATTGCGGTGTTGGGGCGTCGGACCTGCTGCGGACGGTCCTGGGCTTTGCCGGACAGGATCCGAAGCTGCCGGTGATCGCCAAGGGCAACGCCGGGATCCCCAAGTTCCACGACGGTCACATCCATTACGACGGCACGCCCGAATTGATGGGCAAATACGCCATGCTGGCCCGCGATTGCGGCGCGACAATCATCGGCGGCTGCTGCGGCACGACCCCGGACCACCTGCGCGCCATGCGCGAGGCGTTGGACACGACCGAAACCGGCGAGCGACCGACGCTGGAGCAGATCGCGGAGGTCCTGGGCGGGTTTTCGTCGGACAGCGACGGGACCGGCGACGATGGCGGGGCCGCGGCGGAGCGCCGGGGACGGCGGCGGCGGCGCGGCTGAACCTGGGGCAAGGGGGCGCTGCCCCCGTCCTCCGCCGGACGACTCCCCCGCGAGTATATTTGCAAAGATGAAGACAGGGGCGTTGTACGGTCCTGTTTGCGTTTCGGGATTTGGACATGGATGACGCGAATGGGCATCCTGTAACGGCGCGCGGGTCGTGCGATGTTCATTCAGTTCCGGATTTCGACGGTCTGTTTTCCGTCCATTGCTCAGGGTTTTCAGCTTGGGGTCGGTGGGTTCCCGCGAAGCAGGGAAAACCCGGTTCACCAGGCAACAAGGCCGCCGCACGGCCGGGAAAGGCCGCGAGCCCCCTGAATTTGGCTGGCATGGCCCGAAAGGCGATCCGGGGCGGGACGCCCTGTTTCACCCTGACATCGGGAGGGTCGCATTCGGGCCACGCGGCACTTGATCCAGGACCTCGGGCGGCGCGGGTCTGACCGGGCGCGCCCTTTGTCAGGCCACAGGGCGCCGCGCGACCAGGTCGACCAGGCCGGAGCGCCCCGAATGGCCTGTGCCCTCGTCCAGGTCGGCGTCGTAATCTTCCAGCCGCAGGATGTCCCAATCGCCGAAATGGGTTTGCAGCAGGTCGGTGGTGTACATGTTCTGGACCTGGCGCGGGCCGCCGGTGCCATATTCCACCTGGCGCGGTGCGTAGCCGTGCAGCAGCAGCAGGCCGCCGGGGCGGACCGCCTGGCGCAGGCCGTCGAAGATGCGGGCGCGCATGTCGGGCGGCATGAACTGGATGAAGATGGCGACAACGGCGTCGTATGGCCGGGTCCAGTCCCAGTCCTCGACGCCCGACAGGCGGTAATCGACGCTGACGCCCTGCTTGGCGGCAAGGCCCTTGGCCTTTTCGATCCCGACGGCAGAGGCGTCGAAGGCAGTGACCTCGTGGCCCAGTCCAGCCAGGTAGACCGAATTGCGCCCCTCGCCATCGGCCACGCACAGCACGCGCGATCCCTTGTCCAGATGATCGGCTGCCGCCACAAGGTAAGCCGCCGGTGCGGTCCCGAAGACGAAGTCACTGGTCGAAAAGCGTTCATCCCACATCGGTCATTCTCCCTGTCGCCCCATCAGATCTAGGGCGGGCATGTCAGAAAAGCGAGAGCTGGTCGCCCGCCATCGGCGGTCTTGCGAACAGATCCGTGCGCAGGGCCGGGGTGCGTTCCTCCAGCCCCAGCCGGCGGCAGGCGGCCTTGAAACGCTTGCCGGTCAGGTCGGCGTATTCGCCTTCGCCCCGCATCCGGTGGCCCCAGCGGGGATCGTAATCGCGCCCGCCGTGCATTTCCCGCAAACGCGCCATGATCTTTCCCGCGCGGCCCGGTTGGTGTTCGGCCAGCCATTCCTGCCACAGCGGCGAGACCTCGCGCGGGAGGCGCAGCATGATCCAGCTGGCGGCATCCGCCCCGGCCTCGGCGGCGGCCTCAAGGATCGCTTCGATTTCGTGATCCGTCAGCCCGGGGACAACGGGCGAGACCATGACGCGCACCGGTATCCCGGCCGCCGCCAGCCGCCGGATCGCCGCCAGCCGCCGGCGCGGCAGGGGCACGCGGGGTTCCATGCGGCGCGACAGGTCGTCATCCAGCGTGGTGATCGAAATGCCCACCCGCACCAACCCGGCCGCCGCCATCGGCGCCAGGATGTCGATGTCGCGTTCGACCAGCGCCCCCTTGGTCACGATCCCAACCGGATGGCGGAAATCGGACAGCACCTGCAGGCAGGCGCGGGTGATGGCGCGATCGCGTTCGATCGGCTGGTAGGGGTCGGTATTGGTGCCAAGCGCCATCGAGGAGACCTTGTAGCCCTTTGCCCCCAGCTCTCGCCGCAACACCTCTGGCGCGGTGGGCCGGGCCACCAGCCGGGTTTCGAAATCCAGCCCCGGGGACAGGCCCAGATAGGCATGGCTGGGGCGCGCGAAACAGTAGATGCAGCCGTGTTCGCAGCCCCGGTAGGGGTTGATCGACCGGTCGAACGGCAGATCGGGGGACCGGTTCCAGCTGATCAAGGTCTTCGGCACTTCCTCGCGGACCTCGGTGACAAAGCTCGGCCGGTCTTCGGGGATGTCCCAGCCGTCATGTTCCTCGGCCCGGGCCAGATCGTACCGGCCCGCCGCGTTGCTGACCGCCCCGCGCGCCCGGCGCCGTTCCGACTCTATGGTGTTTGCCCGTGTCATGGGCCGGAATCTGGAACAAAGTGGGAACAAATGCAACGCCGGGATCGTCCATGTGCCGTTTCCTCATATCACATTCACCATTTTCGCCCATAGACGTCGGTAGAGAGGCTGCCGATGTCGCTATTTTCCTAGTCGCGATGCGGTGAACGCATCAGAACTGGAACAACGCCGGGTCCGGATCTTCGGGCCAGTCTCAGCAGGGTCACGCCGCATGTCCGACGAAGAAGACGAAATCATCCTTTCCGAACTCGACGACGACGAGCTCGTCCAGCAGATGTTCGACGACCTCTACGACGGGCTCAGGGACGAGATCGAGGAAGGCGTGAACATCCTGCTGGAACGGGGCTGGGCCCCCTACCGGGTGCTGACCGAAGCGCTTGTCGGCGGCATGACCATCGTCGGCAACGATTTCCGCGACGGGATCCTGTTCGTCCCCGAAGTGCTGCTGGCCGCCAACGCGATGAAGGGCGGCATGTTCATCCTCAAGCCGCTGCTGGCCGAAACCGGCGCGCCGCGCATGGGCAAGATGGTGATCGGCACGGTCAAGGGCGACATCCACGATATCGGCAAGAACCTGGTGTCGATGATGATGGAAGGCGCCGGGTTCGAGATCGTCGACCTGGGCATCAACAACGCGGTCGACGCCTATCTCGAGGCGCTGGCGAAGGAAGACGCGGACATTCTGGGCATGTCCGCCCTGCTGACCACGACGATGCCCTACATGAAGGTCGTGATCGACACGATGAAGGAACAGGGCATCCGCGACGATTACATCGTCCTGGTGGGCGGCGCGCCCCTGAACGAGGAATTCGGCAAGGCCATCGGCGCCGACGCCTATTGCCGGGACGCCGCCGTCGCGGTCGAGACGGCGAAGGATTTCATCGCCCGCAAGCACAACCAGATGACGGCGGGCTGACACCATGGGCGCCGCGACACCTCCCTTCCCGGGGCGGTGCACCTGCGGGGCCTGCGCCTACGAATTGCGCGACACGCCGCTTTTCGTCCATGCCTGTCATTGCCGCTGGTGCCAGCGGGAAACCGGGTCCGCCTTTGTCCTGAACGGATTGATCGAATCGCACCGGGTCCGGATCACCGCCGGCGCGCCCGTCGTGGTCACCACGCCCTCCGAAAGCGGCCAGGGGCAGCTGATCACCCGCTGCCCCACCTGCATGGTCGCGCTGTGGAGCGTCTATTCCGGCGCCGGGCCCCGGTTCCTGTTCGTCCGGATGGGCACGCTGGACAATCCTGACAGGTTTCCGCCGGACATCCACATCTACACTGAATCGAAACAGTCCTGGCTGCCCTTGCCTGGCGACGTGCCGGTGATGGACCGGTATTACCGCCGGTCGCAGCTCTGGCCGCAGGCTGCCCTTGACCGGCGCGACGCCACCCTGGCGATGGATGACAGCACCGCCGCCGGCCCGCTTCGGGCCTGAAAGCCCGCGACACCCCGGATCCTCGCGCAGCGCCGGGGCGCCACGGGACCGCCGCGTTTCGGGCGGTCGCGCCGATGTCAGCTCCGGCCCATCAGCCGGAAGATGGCGACCATGACGATGCCGTACAGCACGTGACCGATCAGGGCGACCCAGGTGATGCCGGTGAAGTTCAGGAAGAACGGCAGCCCCGCGACCGAGGTGATGCCGCCAATGGCAAAGACCCAAAGGCCAAGACCGTAGATCGCCGCCGGCACGATCCAGGGCAGCCCGTCCCCAAGGATCATCCGCCAGAGCGGACGGAAGATGAACAGCCAGCCCAATGGGTACCCCAGCAGTCCGACAAGGTAGAAATGCATCCAGTAGCCCGCGAAATCTCCGTTCGGCAGCCCGAGGCTGCCCAGCAGGCTGCGGGCCAGCCCGTGCGGCGACAGCGCCGCCCAGCCCAGTCCGGGGCTGATCAGCTGGCCCCAGAGATCGAAGGCCATGGTGGCAAAGGCGCCGGCAACGAACATCGCGCCAAGCGTCTCGTAGGTCAGCGAAGGAAAACGGCGTGTGGTCATGGTCTGTGTCCCGGTCATGTGCAAAACTCCTGGGCCTTGGGGGCCGTGTGATCACAGCCATCCGGCAAGTCGCCCCCAAGAGGCAAGTAACGTGTCAGCAATGCACGCAGAGGTTAGAATTGTGACATTCCCCCTGCCCGACCCGGACGGCCTGACCCTGGACGGCCTGACCCTGGACGGCCTGACCCTGGACGGCCTGACCCGAAGCGGCCTGGCGCCCCGTCACCGGGGCCGGATCCTGCTGCTGGCCTGCGGCGCGCTGGCGCGCGAGATCCTGGACCTGATCGCGTTGAACGGCTGGGATCACCTGGACCTGGCCTGCCTGCCGGCCATCCTGCACAACCACCCCGACAGGATCCCGGCCGCAGTGGAAGACGCTGTGGCAAGGCACCGGGCCGACTATGACAACGTCTTCGTGGTCTACGCCGATTGCGGCACCGGCGGCCGGCTGCAAGCGCTGTGCGACCAGCTGGGTGTCGAGATGGTCGAAGGCCCCCATTGCTACAGCTTCTTCGAAGGCAACGCCGCCTTCGCCGCCCGCGCCGAGGACGAATTCACCGCCTTCTACCTGACCGATTTTCTGGTCCGCCAGTTCGATGCCTTCGTCTGGAAGCCCCTCGGCCTCGACCGCCACCCAGCGCTCAGGGACATGTACTTCGGCCATTACACCAAGCTGGTCTACCAGGCCCAGACCGAGGACGCGGACCTGACCGACAAGGCCCACGCCTGCGCCGTCCGGCTCGGACTGGCATTCGAACGCCGCTTTACCGGCTACGGCGACCTTGCGCCGACACTGGCCCGGCTCTGAACGCCCAGGGTTTCTTCTTGGCCCAAATACCTCAATCCGACCGTAGCCGCGCGCGGCACGGTCGGTCTGGGGTATTTGAAAAGAGAAAGAAGCAGCTGACCGCGCTCAGGCGCTGGCCGCCACGCTGCGGATCCGGTCTATCATGGCCCGAAGCCCGTTGGAACGTTGCGACGACAGGTTCTCGTCCAACCCCAGGCGCGCCATCTCGCCCTTGGCATCGACACCGGGAACCTCGGCGACCGGCAGGCCGTTGTAGAGCGCGCGCAGGACGGCGATGAGGCCGCGTACGATCATCGCGTCGCTGTCTCCGTCGAAATGGAACGTCCCGCCGTCGATCACCGGATGCAGCCAGACCTGGCTGGCGCAGCCGTCGACCTTGGTGGCGGGCACCTTAAGCGCCTCGTCCAGCGGGTCCATCGCCTTGCCCTGTTCGATCACGTACCGGTAGCGGTCTTCCCAGTCCTCGAGAAACTCGAAGTCTTCCACAATCGCTTCAAAGGCTTGGGTTGCCATAGCGGATCCCCTTTCCGATCGAACCTTGCCCGACCCCTAAGCAAGCGATCCGGCGCTGTCCAGCCGTTCTTGACGCTTTTCAAGCCTGGCACGATACGCTAGGCCAGAGAGCGCAACGAGCAGAGGGCAAGACATGACACGACCGGCCGCGCGGACGCTGACGCCTGTACTTCTTGTGGCGGCAATGGGGCTGGCTGCCTGTTCGGGCTGGAGCGACAGCCGGGTCAATCCGGGCAACTGGTTCGGCCGCTCGCGCGCCGCCGAAGTGAGCCCCGAACTGGCCGCGACCGAGGTCAATCCGCTTATGCCCGAGAAAGCCAGCGACTTCGTGGCGGGTGAACGGGCCGCCGTCGAAGGCGTGCTGATCAACCAGGTGACGAACCTTGTCATCGAACGCACCGTCGAGGGCGCGATCATCCGGGCCGAAGGGCTGGCCACGCGCGAAGGCGCCTATGATGCCCGCCTGATCCCGGTGTCGGAAACCGAAGAGCCGGTGGATGGCGTCCTGTCCTACCGCTTCGAGGTGAAATATCCCAACGAGGCCACGCCGCCGGGCAATCAGAATGCGCGCACCATCGTCGTCGCCCGGTCCGTGACCGCGCAGCATATCGATACGGCGCGGGTTGTCCGGGTCACCGGCGCCCAGAACGCACGGGAAACAAGCCGGCGCTGACCGGCTTTCCCGACGATTTTCCTCGAAGACGCCTCAGCGCGCCAGTTCGACGATTCGCACCGTGTCGCCCTTGGCCGCCAGCGCGATCTCGCCCTGGCAGAGCCTGAGCGCATCGGCGCCGAAGACATCACGCCGCCAGCCCTTCAGCGACGGCACATCCCGGACCCCCGCCGCGATGGCGTCCAGTTCCGAGGCCGGCGCGATGAGACGCGGCGCGACATCGGAATCTTCGCTTTTGGCCTTCAGCAGCACCCGCAGCAGATCGGCCAGCGCCGGGTTCACCTGCAGCTTGTCGCGCGAGCGGTCGGGCTGGGGCAGATCCTCGTTCGGGGCGTTGAGGCCCCGTTCGACCGCCGCCAGGATGCCATCGGCGATCACGCCCTTGCGGGCCTCGCGCAGCAGCAGGCGCGACCGGCTCAGGTCGGCCATCGACCGCGGCTTGGTCGAGGCCAGTTCGATCAGCGCGTCGTCCTTGTAGACCCGGCTGCGCGGCACGTCGTTGGTCTGGGCGTATTCCTCGCGGAAGGCGGCCAGTTCGCGCACGATCCCCAGGAAACGGGGCGAATTCGTGCGGGTCTTGATCCGCTGCCAGGCGTCCGCCGGGCTGACCTCGTAAGTGTCGGGATTGGTGAGGATCTGCAGTTCTTCTTCGACCCAGGCGGTGCGGTTGCTGCGGTCGAGTTCGTCGCGCAGGAATTCGTAGATCTCGCGCAGATGGGTCACATCGGCCAGGGCATAGACCTTCTGCGCATCGCTCAGCGGCCGGCGGGACCAGTCGGTAAAGCGCGAGGTCTTGTCCAGCGACTGCTTGCAGATCTTGCGGACCAGGGTTTCATACCCCACCTGTTCACCAAAGCCGCAGACCATGGCGGCGGCCTGGGTGTCGAACAAAGGCGTCGGGAACAGGCCGGCGGCAACCCAGAAGATCTCAAGATCCTGGCGTGCGGCATGGAAGACCTTGACCACCGATGTGTCGCGAAACAGCTCGTACATCGGTTCGAGGTCCATGCCCGCGGCCAGTGGATCGACCAGGACGGCGTTGTCCTCCCCGTCCCCGGGATGCGCAAGCTGGACCAGGCACAGCTTGGAGTAATAGGTGCGCTCGCGCAGGAACTCGGTATCGACGGTGACGTAGGGTTGTTTCGCCGCTTCGACACAGAAGGCGGCCAGCTCGTCAGGACTCGTGATTGTCTTCATTCGCGATGGGTCTTCTTTTTTCTTTTTCTCGGCCCGGTCGGCATCCCCCGGACAGATCTCCCCCAAACCGGCTATAGTCATAGGCCATTCAAGACAATTTGAAAAGCGTCGCTCGGAAGGCGAGCGCGACGGAACTGCACCTCTCAGGGCAGTTGGACAATGTCCGTGCCACCCTGTGCGAAATGGCGCAGCACGGCGGTGTAAAGCCGGTGTTCCCAGCCGTGCAGCCGTTCGGCCATGGTGTCGGGCGTGTCGCCGTCTTCGATGTCCAGCCGGACCTGGCCCAGGATCGGCCCGTCATCCAGCAGGGGCGTGACCACGTGCACGGTGGCGCCATAATCGCTGTCACCCGCCGCCAGAGCCCGGGCATAGGTGTCCAGCCCCTTGTGACGCGGCAGAAGCGAAGGGTGAACGTTCAGGATGCGCCCCTGCCAGCGGGTCACGAACCCTTCGGTCAGAACGCGCATGAACCCCGCCAGGCAGATGATGTCGGGCTGCACGGTTTCCAGCTGTTCGCTCAGCGCCGTCTCGAACGCCGTGCGGTCGCCCTTGAAGGGGCGGTGATCGACCACCGCCGTCGGCACGCCGCGCGCGCGCGCCTTGTCCAACCCGCCGGCATCGGGCCGGTTCGACACCACGAGGACGGGGCGCGCCGGGTGATCGCCGGTCATGCTGTCGACCAGCGCGGCCATGTTGGTGCCGCCGCCGGAAATCAGGATCGCGACGCGCTTGTGGCTCATGCCAGGATGCCGGTGTAGTGCACGCCTTCACCCGCGACGACCGTGCCGATCCGGGTGACGGTTTCGCCTTCGGCGGTCAGGGTCGCGGCGATATCCTCGGCGCGGGCCGGGTCCACCACCAGCACCATCCCGATGCCGCAGTTGAAGGTCTTGAGCATCTCGGCCTCGGCGATCCCGCCGGCCATCTGCATCCAGGCAAAGACCGGCGGCAGAACCCACGAACCCAGCTCGATCGCGGCGCCCAGGCCTTCGGGGAAGATGCGCGGCAGGTTCTCTGTCAGACCCCCGCCGGTGATATGCGCCAGCCCGTGCACACCGCCCGCGCGGATCGCGGTCAGGCAGGGTTTGACATAGATCCGCGTCGGCGCCAGCAGCGCCGCGCCCAGGGGCGCATCGGCGAAGGGCGCGTCGGCCTCCCAGGCCAGGCCTTCGGATTCGACGATGCGGCGGACCAGCGAATAGCCGTTGGAATGCACCCCGTTGGACGCCAGCCCCAGCAGCACGTCGCCCTCGGCCACGTTCGCGGGCAGCGCGGTGCCGCGTTCCATCGCGCCCACGGCAAAGCCCGCCAGGTCGAAATCGCCCGCCGGATACATGCCCGGCATCTCGGCCGTCTCGCCTCCGATCAGCGCGGAACCGGCAAGGCGGCAGCCCTCGGCGATGCCTTCGACGATGCGCGCGGCGCTTTCGGTCTCAAGCTTGCCGGTGGCGAAATAATCAAGGAAGAACAGCGGCTCGGCGCCCTGGCAGACCAGGTCGTTGACGCACATGGCCACCAGGTCGATGCCCACGCCGTCGACTTCGCCGGTGTCGATGGCGATGCGCAGCTTGGTGCCCACCCCGTCGGTCGCGGCCACCAGGATCGGATCGTCGTAGCCGGCCGCCTTCAGATCGAAGAGCGCGCCGAACCCCCCCAGGCCCGACATCACGCCGGGCCGGTTGGTCGACGCGGCCGCCGGCTTGATCCGGTCCACGAGCGCATTCCCCGCGTCGATATCGACGCCGGCCTCGGCATAGGTCATTCCGTTCTTGCGCTCGGTCATCAGGAGCCTCCGTGATCAGGTCGCGCTCCCCTACCAAGTGCGGGACGCCAGGTCCATATCGCCGATCACGCTGGGGCCCTGTTCAGACGTTTGCGTTCCATGCGCAGACCCAATCCGAAGGTGCAGCGGATCAGCCCCCAGAACATCAGTCCGAAGACGCAGGCAACACCCGCGAAGACAAGCCAGAAATGCAACTCCCCCGCCCGCGGGTTGGCAAGCGGATTGTCGAGGCCAAGAAAGATGACGCCGGCGGCCATCACCAGAAAGCTTTCGGCAAAGCTGATGCCCGCGAAGATCAGCGAGATCCGCCACTTCGCCCCCTGGCCCGGATCCTCGTCCGTCCGGCGCGCCAGGCTGCGCCCCGCATCCATGGCCGGGATCACGCAGGTGACGATGGTAGCACTGATCGAATCCACATCGAAAACATCAAGGGCAGACAGCAGGACCCCCAACACCGAGACGCCGATGATCGTGGCAAGCGACACCAGCGCGAAACGTTTGTACACCTTGACGCCTTCCAACCAATGTTCCTGTTTTTCCAACCAATGTTCCTGTTTTTTTGCAAATTACCGCCGGGTCGGCCGGACTTGCAAGACACTGGCCCAACACTGGCCCAACACTGGCCCTAAACTGGCCCTTGACCCGGCTTTGCGGCATGGATAGCCACGTCGAAAGGCGGGCCTGTAGCTCAATTGGTTAGAGCAGAGCGCTCATAACGCTTTGGTTGCGGGTTCAAGTCCTGCCGGGCCTACCACACATCCGCTTTATCTTCGCCTTGCCCTGCGCCGAACGCATGGGAGCGGAGTGCTGTTGCCTGCCTACGGGATACGGCGATGGGCGCTCGAAATCATGGGCGGTCCCTATCGACGCCTTGCCGCGGTCCGGAAAGACTTTTGTATTGGATGGGCAAAGACGGGCACGATCCGCTTTGGATGCGCGCGCGAGATTCTGGGTTCCGATCATGTCGGAAACCGTCTGGATCCGGTCGAGGACCTCATGATTGGCGACATGGAATGATTGGCGACACGGACGCCGTCCACGACGTTGCGGATCAGAACGACGCCTTCTCGAACTGACCCTCGCCAAAGGCGACGGCTGGGCTGAACTTTGCGAATTCCTGTCGCAGTCCATTCCCGATGCTCCGTTTCCGAAGCCGAACGCCGCCAGTTCGCGGTCGCGGACAAAAACCGCGATCCGAAGCGTCCTTATGGCCACACGCCGACGCCTGAGCATTGTTCGCTGCCGCGCCCAAAGCTGACACGTCTTCCCCACATCACCGTTCAGGAATTCGGCCGCCCACGGCGTCCAATTCCTACGGAACCCGCATATCTCAAATTGACTGTACCGGGCGTTCCCGACGCGTGCCGATGCACACGGGCTGCGATGTTGGCGCAAACAAAGAGAATTTCGATCCCGGCCGCGCCTTTTTACTGACCCAATTTGTCGCTTGCGCTGGACAATAAGCCGCAGCCGGGTCAACTTTTGGCTGATCAGACTTGACCTGTCCATATCGCTGCGCAAAATTCCTTAAAGTTTTAACGAAGACAGCGACAGGTTGGCGGGGGTTTCGCACACGGCCTGTTTGCGGGTCCGACTATTTATCGGTGAATCCTTTGAACGATCGACGTCTTGTCCTGCATTGCGGCCCCACCAAAACCGGATCAAGCGCATTGCAGGCCTACCTGCGCAACGCCTCCCTGCCGGGGATGCTGTACCCGAAAACCGGACAATGGGCCGACGGTGCCCATCATTTGCTGGTCAAGTCTCTCGAAGGTCAGACCCGCCGGGGATCTGTCGAGATTCCTCCGTTCGCCGACCTTTTGGCCGAGCTGACCGCGGAGCTCTCCGGATGGTCCGGTGACGTGCTTCTGAGCAGCGAAGTGATAAGTCCGAAGGTCGCCACGGATCTTGTCCACGCGCTGAACACAACCATTCCAGGTGGATTCAAGACGGTCGAAGTTGTCGTCGTTCTGCGCCATCCCCTGCACCGCGCCGCGTCGACGTACAACCAGGACGTCAAGGACGGTGTGGTGTCGGAAAGCCGGCTGCCCGACGAATACCTTGTTCAGAGAGCGCCCGCATTCCGCTTGTGCCCCCTTGTACGGCGGTGGGAAAAGCTGCCGGTCCGCACGCACTACCTGTCGTACCACCCGGCCGAGACCCTGCTGCCCCGGTTCCTGAATCTGATCGGGCTCTGCGGTCCCGAAATCAAGCCCGAGCGGCGCAACATATCGATGAACGGCTACGGGCTGGTGACCCTGCTGATCGCGAACCGGCTGATGTTTTCCGAACAGGAACGGACAAGGCTGTTCGACGCGCTGCGCTCTGACCGGCAGCACCGCCTGTGGCGCGGAACCGGATTTCCGTTTTCGGACGCGTCGGTCCAGGCATTTCTCGAAGCGGTCGCCCCCGACCTGGAGGAACTGGCGCAGACCACGGATATCGATCTGCGCGAGATATCGCAGGACCCGCCCCGCCGGTTCCAGCTGACCCCGGAAGAGGTCGATGCAAGCCTGGACCGCCTGGCGGCCGCAGCCCCCGAAAAGGCCGATCGCGCCGCCGTTCAGGGGATCTTTGAAAGCTTCCTGTGACTTCCCCCGGGGGGGGGCGGAAAGACCTCAGGCCGTGCGGCCCCTGCCCTGCCCCTGCACCCGCTCCATCACCTTGCGGCGCGCGCTGACGATGCGGCCGGCCTCGATCATCGAAATCTCGATCGCGCCATAAAGAACCGCCATCCGCCTGCGATGGGTCGGGACGTCGAAATGTTCATGCGGGGTGCCGGCCTTCTGGATCCACTTGTGGTCCATGCCGATGCGGTCGGCCATGGCCAGCAGTTCCTCGGTGGTATCGGCCAGCATGTGGCACATCAGGTAAGGGCCAAAGCGGCCCATCTCGGTCTGGTGCATGTTGTCGACGTAAACCGCCATCCGCGCGTCATTCCTTCCACATGTCCTCCCATCGGCTCATCGGCTCATCGGCTCATCGGCTCATCGAAGCCGAACTTTCGGCATCTGCCAAGGCAACCAGATAGCGCAAGGCGGACGCCCGCCTACCGCGCGATGACGATTTCAGCCATAAGCCCGCCCAGCCGCACGCTTTCGTCCAACCGCAGCGCGCCGCCATGCGCGCGCGCCACGTCCATCGCGATCGCCAGCCCCAGACCCACGCCGGATCCCTTGTTCTGGTTCCGCGCCGGGTCCAGCCGCGAAAATGCCTGCACCGCCTGCTCCCTCTGGTCCGGCGGAATGCCCGGCCCGTCGTCCTCGACCCTGATCCGCAGGGAATTCGGCAGGATCCGCACGGACACCTCGGCCCGGTCGCCATAGCGCACCGCGTTGCCGATCAGGTTGTCCACCGCCCGCCTGAGCGCCACCGGACGCAGCATCACCTCGCCCTCGCCCTCGGGCGGCAGCAGCGTCACCGGGTTGCCCGCCCGCTGCGCATCCTCGACGATCCGGCGGACGAATGCATGGGGCTCCAGCTGCTCGGGCTCGCTTTCCTGCGCGCCCTTGGCGAAATCGAGGAAACTGTCGATCAGCGCCTCCATGTCGCGCACGTCGCCCAGCATCTGCTCGGCCTCGTCGTCGTCCATCATCGCCAGGCCCAGCTTGAGCCGGGTCAGTGGCGTGCGCAGGTCGTGGCTGACCCCCGACAGCATCAGCGTGCGCTGTTCGATATGCCGTTCGATCCTGTGCTGCATGTCGACAAAGGCGCGCCCGGCCGCCCGCACCTCGACCGCGCCGCCGGGGCGGTAATCCACGTGCTGACCCCGGCCAAAGGCTGTCGCCGCCCGGGCCAGCCGCGCGATCGGGCGCAGCTGGTTGCGCAGGTAAAGGAAGGCCACGGCCGTCGTCAGCGCCCCGAAAATCACCATGTTCACAAGCAGCTGGTGCGGCGCAGTGGCCGACACCCGGCGGCGGTCGAACTTGATTTCCAGCGGCCCGTTCGAAGTCGGGTAATACACGGTCACCGCCCCCGGCTGCGCCAGAAGGATCGGGCCCGCATCCGGCAGCGCGTTGCGCAGCGTGTTCTTCATGATCAGGCCGGTGAAATCGTACCAGTAGCGCGTATCTTCCAGCGGCACGTCCTCGGGCTGCACGAAGGTCAGCTCGAATTCAAGGACCGCCGCCGTGGGGCCCATGCGCACAATCGCCATGGCCGAACTGTCGGCCGAGGATGCCTGCCCGATGATCAGCCGCAGTTCCCGAATGACGGTCTGCGTCATCTGCATGGTGACATCTTCGAAATGGCGCTGGATAAAGATCACCGACACCATAAGCTGCAGCAAAACGATCGGCAGGACGAGGATCAGCGCCGCCCGTCCATAGAGCCCCCGGGGCATGTAGTGTTTAAGGCGCAGGGCGGACATGGGCAAACCGTATCCGCCTCCGGCGACAAGAGAAAGGCCCATACGCACGTGTCCAGCGACAACTCCGCCCTGAAGTGGCCCGACGATTTCGACCCGCCCGTCGGCAAACCCGTGCAGATCGAGCCCGGGCTGCGCCGGCTCCTGGCCGACAATCCGTCACCGATGACCTACCGGGGCACCAACACCTACCTGCTGGGCGACACCGACCTGGCCGTCATCGACCCCGGCCCCGATGCACCCGGCCACCTGGACGCCATCCTTGCGGCGGTGGGGCCCGGGCAGCGGATCAGCCACATCGTCGTCACTCATTCCCACAGGGATCATTCGCTGCTGGCCCGCCCCCTGGCCGAGGCCACCGGCGCACCCGTCCTGGCCTTCGGCGACGCCACCGCGGGCCGCAGCGCGATGATGTCCGACCTCGCGGCCTCCGGCCTTGGCGGCGGCGGAGAAGGCCTGCACGCTGACTTCGTGCCCGACATCACCCTGGCCGAAGGCGACATGGTCCAGGGCCCCGGCTGGACGCTGGAGGTCATCCACACGCCGGGCCACCTGGGCAACCATGTCTCGCTGGCATTTGGCGACGCCTGCCTCAGCGGCGATCATGTCATGGGATGGGCCAGTTCCATCGTCTCGCCGCCCGACGGCGACGTCGGGGACTTCATGGCGTCCTGCCGCAAGCTGCTGACGCGGGACTGGCGGGTGTTCTATCCGGGCCACGGCGCGCCGGTCACCACCCCTGCCGCAAGGATCGAATGGCTGATGGATCACCGCCTGAAACGCGAGGCCGCGATCCTGGGCGCGCTGAGCTTTGCCGCGGCCACCCCACAGGTCCTGGCCGCGCGCATCTACACCGAGACTCCGCGCAAGATGCTGGGCATGGCCACGCGCAACGTCTTTGCCCATCTTGTTGATTTGACACGCAGAAACCTTGCCGCGCCGGATGGCCCCCTGTCCGAGAAGGCCGTTTTCCGGCGCATCTGAGGGGCTGCGAACTTTTTCACCAGAAGTCGCAAAAAGGCTCTGGACGCCCCCAGACACCATTGCTATATCGCCCAGACCGTTCCGGCGTAGCTCAGCGGTAGAGCAGTTGACTGTTAATCAATTGGTCGTAGGTTCGATCCCTACCGCCGGAGCCAAAATCTCCTAGAGATTACAACACGATAAAGGCCGCCCCGAAGGGCGGCTTTTGTCGTTTTTGGTAGGCTCTGCAACAACTCTACAACATTAGGCGGTTCACACCTTCGCTGTGGCAAGGCGGCGGCGCAGAACGTCGATTTGCTCGATGGTATGGCAGAGCGCCCACGGCGACTGCCGCTCTTGGTCGATCAACTGTGCTGCGATCTGTGCAGCGAGCCGTTGCGTCGGCTTGCCATGGAACGCATCTCGGTCACGCAACGTCTCTTGCAGTTGGTCGCGTAGCTTCGCCCTCGTGCAGGTCTGATCGTGGTTCATGCCGCCACCTCGTAATACTTAACGACTGCACTCAGTGTACTGAGCAGATCGCAAACTTTGTCGGCGGACGCTTCGTGTTGCATGACGATCTCCAGCAGTTGAAGGTCGCCGGTGTCGGTCAGGTTGAACGAATAGCCGTTGAGTTCCAATGTGGCCTCACCCCAATCTTCTGCGGCGTCAGCCACGGCCATGGCCTTTCGAATGCTTGTCAGGGAATATTCTTTCATTGATGGCGTTCCTTTCATATTGCCATTGTGTTCACTACAGTCCGCTTGAGCTGTAGCTTGACCAACAACTGGCACGAAGGAAGGGGCACGCGATATGGGGCGACAGGGGCGCGAACCCAACAAGCTGACGCCCCAAGAGCGTGCCGCGTTCGAGAAGGAACTCGAAGACTTCCAGCCTGAAAGGCCTTTGGACTGAGCTACCCCCCGAAATTCGGACACTGACATAAGCTACGATTTGCAGTCTGCTGATCTTCGACGAGAAGGAGATCAGAGATGTCGAAACGGAAGCAGCACGCGCCTGAGTTCAAGGCGAAGGTCGCGCTGGAAGCCCTGAAAGGCGAGGAGACGGCCGCCGAGCTGGCAAGCCGGTTCGGGGTGCATCCGACGATGATCCATCAATGGAAGCGAGCCCTGCTCGAAGGCGCCTCCGGTGTGTTCGAGCGCGGGGGCCGCAAGAAGCCCGAGATTGACGAGGAGCAGGTGAAGGAGCTCCACGCCAAGATCGGGGAGCTGGCGGTGGCCAACTCTTTTTTGGAACGAAAGCTGAAGCCCTGGGGCGGGAAGTGAGGCGCGGCATGATCGAGCCGGACCACCCGGACCTGTCGATCGGCCAGCAGTGCAAGCTGCTGTCGATCGCGCGCTCGTCTTTCTACTACACGCCCAAGGGCGAGTCTGAGCGGAACCTCGGCCTGATGCGGCGGATCGACGAGCAGTTCCTGGAGACGCCGTTCTTCGGCGTTCGGCAGATGACCTGGCATCTGCGTAACGACGGACACCTTGTGAACGAGAAGCGCATCCGGCGACTGATGCGCCTGATGGGGCTAATGCCGATTTACGAGAAGCCCAACACGAGCAGGCCGACGAAGGGCCACAAGACCTATCCCTACCTGCTCAGAGGTCTGCGGGTGGAACGCCCGAACCAGGTCTGGTGCTCGGATATCACCTACCTGCCCATGCGGCGCGGGTTCCTATACCTCGTGGCGATCATGGACTGGCACACCCGCAAGGTCCTGTCCTGGCGGATCTCGAACACGCTGGAGGCCGACTTCTGTGTCGAGGCGCTGAACGAGGCCATCCACAAGTTCGGCCCGCCAGAGATAATGAATACAGATCAGGGATCCCAGTTCACCTCCTTTGCCTGGACGGATCGGCTCCGCCGGTCCAGCGTGCGCATATCGATGGATGGGAAAGGCCGGTTCCTCGACAACATCTTCATCGAGAGGCTGTGGCGCACCCTGAAATACGAGTGCGTCTACCTGCATGCCTGGGAGACCGGATCGGAGACGAAAGCGGCCATCCGGAAATGGATGAGCTTCTACAACAACCAGCGCCCGCATTCAGCCCTGGGCGGCCAGCCTCCGGCGCTGGTCTACTGGCAGAGAAATGATATCAACCAACCCGATCAGCAGGTGCAACGAGTAGCTTAATTTACGCCAGATCCTGTCCAATAGATGGGGAGTAGCTCACACCTGGGCGTTCGACACTTCGGGTACTGCCCATGCCCGCGACGTTGTCACCGACACGGGCTGGAAGATCGTCCTCGATCGCGGCCTCGACATCTTCCAGGCCCCCATGCGGCGCGAGGGCTTCAACCTCGGCGATCGTTTGCAGGAACACCGGATGGCGAAGGGGTTCTACGTCACCTATGTGCGGCAATAATCACTGGGACCACCTACCGGCATTTTGGAAACAATATCGATTTACGGCGCGTGCCTGAGGCGACCTCAGAAAGGCCTGGACCATCCGGTTCAGAATGCTGTCCAACTTCGTCGCATCGCTTCGACACCTGCCCCTGAAACTGCCCCGATGGCATCGATGCGCCAAAGTAAAATCGAAACAAAATTCGTTTGTGGCTAACTCACCTTAAACACAAAAAATTTTGACATATTAAGTTGTAAATGTACTCTGGCGAGACGCGGGTGCATCACCGCTTATCGCACACTATAGAAATGAATATTTTATGCCGCTCGAAGACGACCTGACATATTCCGCTAAGGTTTCCCTACGATGCAGAAACGTTTTTGATGATATCGGGCTAACATATAGCTTCGGGCAGCCATTGCATGCTTACCGGTTGTCGCAGAGCAGTCTCGATACTCTCCGCAGCCACCTCACCCACGCAATTCAGATGCGCCGCTTAAACGAATATGCGCCGCTATTCGTCCTCTGGAGCGCTGAAACCTTTCGCCGGGAGTTCGATGGCGGGCAATACACCTGGGCCTTCCTGACCGACCGCCTTACAGCGGACAGTAGCGACTTCGACCTCCAGCATGTATCGCGGCTTGGTCTTTCGTCATTCGGTCGGAAACTCGCCCGCAATCAGGGCGGCATGAACTTCTACCTGAAGACACTCGCCGCCGAAGGCGGCTTGCCCGAAGCATTGCTCGCCGACCCCGAAGGAAATACGCGCCGACTTGCACGCGGTCTTCTCACGGATATCACCAAGGTGGGGCAAGGTGCGCCGGAAGGTGTTCTCGACGCGCTTACCGCGCAGCGTGCGCAATTTCTGCCGATGGGCTTTCGGACCGAAGAATTCCGAACCCTGCTTAGGGACTTCTGCCTGCTTTTGCTTCGATATAAGGCCGAAATTCCGGCAGGCATCCCGCCAGAGGCCAGACAAAGCTGGCTTGATGCGAACCGGTCGGGTTGGAAAGATGCCCTCCCCCTGCGGATCGACACCACTGCCGCTCAGAGTCTTCTCAACGAAGCCGTTCGCGCCGAAAACGGCGCCGGACGCGATACCATAGCCACCCGGCACCTCGTGCGGATCGAAGATCACTGGGTAGCGAAACTTCGCATCGCCGCCTCGGCGGAACTTCCCGATTGGATGCTTGCTCTCGACGCGCCGAACCTTCGCTCCCTGCGGTTTCTTCCGGACACGGATCTGGCCCGTCAAGCGCCCGGCCTCGTGCTTTCGGCGTATAAAGGGCCAGGTGAACGAAACTGGGACGTCCGCCACGATGGCGGTGCCCGACGGGCCGAAATTGCGATGCCACTCGAATCACCTGTAGCCTTTCGCCTCATGGCGGAAGGCGAGCACGTCGGAAAGCATGTGCCTCCCGGCTGTGAGGCGATCGGCGAGGATGACATCCCGACCGTCTGGGCGGCTGAAGAGCCTCAGGCGGACGGGAAAGTACGGAGCCTACGAAAGCTCGGTGCAAGCGCGCAGCGTACACGAGCACCGCATCTGTGGATCCTCGCACGCGACGGTGATGCGAAGTTTGAGGATCTCGAGACCAAGGAAGACGGCCGGATCGGCAGCGCCTCTCTCTGGCGTGTCAACGGTAAGGGGATCGTAATCACGCCTGCAGGTCGCCTCTCAATAATGACCGGCGCAGAGGACGAGGCAACCGACAGTCTCCTGGTGAGCGCGTCCTCCGTCCTCGGACTTCGCGATTCAAACCGGTCCGATTTCCTGCAGGGCGTGCCAACCTTTCAGGCCCTGACCGTTGACGGAATCGGCCGTCGCCTGAATCGGACGCAAATGATATGGCTGCCAGCCGGGCAGCGGATCTGGAAGAAGGGCCTGCCCGATCCTGCGTCCTGCCTCGGAACTTACCAGTTCTGCTGGACCGACGACAACGGAAGCCCTCGTGCCTTCGCAACCGCCCGGCTGATCCCGGAAAAGGCCCATATCTCCCTGGTCGATTGCAACGATGGGTTCTACGAATGCCGCGCGACGGCATTCCCTGTCGGGACCGTCATCAGCCTTCCACAAGGCGTCTCCGGAATCGTTGCTAAGGGTGGCACTCTGACCTTGCGCATCAGCGATGCCCTCGCTTCGATGAACCGCATCGCAGTACATATCCGCCCGCCCGAAGGTGGCGCGCGCGCCTTCGATGCAAGTCTGCCTCGACCGAGTGACAGCGGCCATTTCGTCGATGCAGAGGAGCGTATCCTTGCGAACGACATCGCACTCGACCTCGGTAGCCTGCGTGGTTGGAGGATCAGCGCACCGGCGGACCGCAAGGCGGAACTGCGACTGCGGCTGCAGGGGGAACATGTTCCGCGCAAGCCGGTGATGGTAAGCGTTTCCAACGACACCAGCCTCAGCGCACTGCTGCCTCAACTTCGCGGTCTGATGGCCATCGGTGGACCGGACAGCGAGCTGCGCATGCGTGTCATGGTTGGTGCCACTCAGAGTCGCCGTATCAAGCTGCGCCGACACCTGCGTGACGGCAGTTGGTCGGAAAGCGGGTTCAGTCTTGGGCAGGACGATGGGAACGTGGCGCCGGGTGGGCTGGAGATCGAGGCGGTGAACCTGTCCGCCCCATCGCTCAGCACGACGATAGAGGCCGCGCGTCCTGGCGATGACCCGATGCCGCGCCTGCCGGAACACCCCGGCCCTTGGATGATCTTTGCCCGCGATGAAGGCGGACTCGTGCGCCCTCCCCGTCCGATGCTGAAAACCGTCACTGGTGACATCGTCGCTGCTCCGCGCTTTTCCGACGAGATGCTGTCCTGTGGAAACCACAGGAGGCGGGAGGAGCGCATTTCTGCCTTTGGGCGCGCGCTGAAAGGACTGCTGGCGCCCCAAGGCGCCGGAGACCTCGGGCTTTACGAGGCGCAGCTTGACGCACTCGGCGAAGGCGAGGCGCTGTCCAGCCTCGATTCCATCGTCGCTCTGTCCGAAGCGCCCGAACTTGCCTGCCTGCTTCTGCTTCGGGCTGGTCCCGACACGCTCGGGGCCCGGTTCGATCTGGAAAGCGTCAGCCCGTTTTCATGGACCACCCTGCCTTTTAAAGCGTGGTGCAAGGCGATGATTGCGCAAGAAAGCGCCCTCTTCTCGCAATTGCTCGCAAGCGGCCTTCCCGAATACGACGCCCGCAAGTATTCGCGACAGGCCGTTGCGCATCGCCTGCGTGAAATTCTGGATCGCCGGCCCGAGATTTCAGGACAAATCTTCTTTGCCTCGATGAAGACAGGCGCCTTCGATGCCCTGATCGACCTCTGCCCACCGCCCCTCGCGCTGAACGCTCCCGAGAAAACCCTCGTCGACCTGGCGCAGAACGCCATCAAGAAGCACGAGGCCGCGGGGCAGCCATTCCCGATGCGCTCGCGCTACGCGCCCCCGGTGTTCGACACGTTCTTCAACGGGTTTCGCGGACTGCTCGACGCGCCGATGGTGGCTGCCGAGCATGTTCTGGGGCTGCTTCCACATCCTCCGGATACCGAGACCGCTGTCGCGCTGTTGCACTACCGACTGCACGACCCTGACTATTTCGAGGCGGCGATGCCTGCCGCCTTCGCCCTTATTCAAGCAAAGACGAAATGACGATCATGAAGACCTCCGGCTACGGCTCCACCCTGTCCAGCATCGCAGCCCGCGCCGCCTCGGCCATCGTCGCGCGCGGCAACATCCGCTCGGACGCCGCACGCTCAATGCTCTTACGCAGGCTGTCCGCCACCCCTGGGCACGATGAAAGCCTTATCGCACCGCCGGTCTACGAGGCTGCGCGCATCTGGCAGTCCGCCGAACCCGACATGGACGCGCTTGCGGGCGATCTGCTGCGCGACGATCTCGTCGACGCACTGCACACCGCAGGTGCGGAGGCGATTCCCAGGGACCGCCCCCCCTACTGGCACCAGCATGAGGCCTGGAAATCCGCGGACGCCGGGCGCAGCTACATGGTCACCAGCGGCACCGGGTCCGGCAAGACCGAGTGCTTCATGGTGCCGATGCTCAACGATCTGCTGAACTGCGCCGATACCGGCGCGAAACACGGCGTACGCGGGCTGATCCTCTATCCGCTGAACGCGTTGATCGACTCGCAGCGCGAGCGGCTCGGATCGTGGATCAAGCCCTTCGATGGCCGCATTTCCTATGCGCTCTACAATGGAGACACGCCCGAGACGCGCAAGCCGCTCCAGAAGCCCGCCCCGGCCGAGATCGGAGATCGCAAGACGCTGCGCAGCACGCCCGCGAACCTGCTCGTGACGAACGTCACCATGCTTGAATACATGCTCACCCGCGCACAGGATCGTGGCATTCTCGAGAAATCGCAGGGCCAGCTGCGCTGGATCGTCCTTGACGAGGCGCACAGCTACGTCGGCGCGCAGGCCGCGGAGATGGCGCTGCTGCTTCGGCGCGTGCGCCAGGCCTTTGGCGTCCGGCCCGAGGACGTCCGGCTCGTCGCCACCTCGGCCACCATCGGGGAAGGCCCCGAGACGGTCGATGCGCTGCGCAAGTTCGTGGCCAGCCTCGGCGGGGTAGATCCCTCGCAGGTGGACATCATCATGGGGCGCGAGGAACCGCTTGTCCTGCCATCCCCCGCCAAGGACGGCCCCATCGGCGCGCTCGGCGACACGCCCGAAGCGCTCTGGCGGGCGCTCGCCCCCCATCCCCGCGTCCAGAAGGCGCGCGCTATGTTGCGCTCTGGTGGCGCGCGGCTTTCCGAACTGGCGAAGGTGCTGGTCCCCGAAAGCCGCAGCGAGGCCGAGGCGGAAATCCTGCTTGATGCCATGGCGCAGGCGCAGGAGCCGGGGCAGCCCCCCCTTGCGCCTTGGCGGCTCAACGCCTTCGAGCGTTCGCAGGCCGGGCTCTGGGCCTGCGTCGATGCCGAATGCCCGAGGCGCTCCGAAGAACTCTGCGCCGAGGGCAGCGACTGGCCTTTCGGTCAGATCCACCTGTTCCAGCGAGAGCATTGCGGCTGCGGCGCCCCGGTGTTCGAGATCGGCGCCTGCTCGGATTGCGGCACCCCTTGGCTGCTTGCCCAGGAAGAGATCGGCAAGATCCGCGCTCTGCGCCAGTCCGCGGCGGAAACTGAAGAGGATGATTTCCGACTGGACGTCGAGCCGGGCGAAGACAGCGATGGTACCAGCGCCAGTGAGACGCGCGTCATCGGCCCGGTAAAGCACGGGTATAAGCAGGAGTGCCTGCGTCACACCGACTCGGTTCTGCGCGACATTGATACGGATGAGCCTGGGCACAGCAACCTGCACGTCTGTGAACCCGACAAACGCGGCTGCTGCGCCAATGCCCATTTCGAGCGCAGCCGGGTCGCAGTCCAACGCTTCGGCTCGCCCTTCCTTCTGGGGAACGCGATCCCGCAATTACTCGAGGCGCTTCCCCGCCCGGACGGCATCGACGGGCCTGCTCCACTTGGCGGGCGTCGCCTGCTGTCCTTCACCGACAGCCGACAGGGTACCGCACGCTTCGCCGCGAAGCTTCAGCAGGAAGCCGAGCGCGGCCTGACCCGCGCGGCGATCTGGCATGCGGTGCAGGGCAAGGCCGCCGGCGATCCGGAGAAGGCCGCCGAACTTCGGGGGCAGGTCGCGCTCATGCGCTCGAACCCGGCCTTCGCAAGCATGCTGCCAGACGCCGAAGCGAAGCTTGCCGAGGCTGAAGGCGGCCTTGCCCCGGTCAGCTGGAACGAGATGATCAACACGCTCGCGGACGTGCCGGACCTGCGCAGCTTTGCCGGAGACGTCTGGCAGGGGCGCGGCGCGAGCCATCCCTTTGGTGGTCTGACCCTTGCCAAGGAACCGGCCGCCCTTGCCCGGATGCTTCTGCTGCGCGAGGTTTTCCGCCGTCCGAAATTGCAAAACAACGTCGAGACCATGGGCCTTGCACGGCTCTGCTGGCCCCAGCTCGAACGGCAGATGGCCAGTGATGTCCCTGCGGCGCTGCGCGAAGCGGGGCATGAGGCACCCGTCTGGGTGGCGCTGGGGCTTGCGGCGATCGACCTTGCCTTCCGCAACAGACTCGCCGTGCAGATGGAGCGCACGCCCGTCGATCTCGCCCACTGGATTTCGCCGAGGCAGGCCACGTCGCAAGTCGCTGAACCCGGGCTTGAGTTCGATGACCGGACGACGGAACGAAAGACGCACAAGTGGTGGTCCGGCGCATCGAGCAAGGCCGGGCTGGTGCAACTTGTTTATCGCCTCATTGGCGGCAGTTCGGAGGCTCCGCTCGACCGCGAGCGCTGTGAGGCGGTGTTGACTGCCCTCTGGACTGCGCTTGTGCGATCCAAGGTTCTCACCCGCGCCGACCCCGGATGCTGGCAGCTCGACTTCACCCAGTCCGCTCTGATCGGGATGGACCATGCCTGGCTTTGTCCTGTCACTGGCAAGCTGCTACCTTATTCGCTCGCCGGTCTCACACCCAACGATCCGGCATCGACGCAAAAGATGGAGCGGATCGCCCTGGCGCATCTTCCCGTCGCCAGCCCTGTGGGGCTGACCGTAGCGGAGCGCGCGCAGGTCGAGGCGTGGCTTGCCTCCGACGAAACCATCGCCGCCTTGCGCAGAAAGGGCATCTGGACGAATCTTCAGGACCGCGCCGCGACCTTCGCCCCCTTCCTGCGCGCGCAGGAGCATTCGGCGCAGATCGACCGTCAAAGCCTCAAGGGCTATGAAGACGCCTTCAGAAAAGGGCGCATCAACATCCTAAACTGCTCGACCACCATGGAAATGGGCGTAGACATTCCCAACGTCGGCACGGTCGTCAACACCAACGTTCCGCCGGCTCCGTCAAACTATCGCCAGCGCATCGGCCGGGCCGGACGACGCGGCGAGCCCTGGGCCATGTCCTTCACCTTCTGCAAGGACAAGCCGCTCGACTGGCAGGTTTTCCGCAATCCCGAAACGCTGCTACGCGCCGAGATCCCCGCCCCCGCCGTGCGGCTCGACAGTCCGGTCATGATCGCACGCCACGTCAATGCCCTGCTGCTCGGCATGTTCCTGCGGCGTGACGGCGGGATCAGCATTCAGACGGCTATCGGAACGTTCTTCGGCACCCGCGATTTCAAGATCGATGAAGATTTGCCGAAGACCTGGGTCGAGGAATCCATGGCCGATCAGTTCCTGTCGGAGCTCGATGGTGCATGGGCGAGAGAGCCGGAGGTCGCAGAGGCCATTGCCCTGCTCGTTCGCGGCACAGTTCTCGAAGGCAAGGCGAACTTTTCCGCCAACACTGCGACAGCTTTTGCCGACCTGGTGAAACGCTGGCGGCTGGAATACGAGCGTTTGGTCGACGGCTGGCGCGCCGCTCCGCCGCGCGAGCCGGAAAAAGCGTTCTATTTTAACCGCGCGAAGCGCATGCGCCGCGAGTTCATGATGACGGAGCTGGCGCGGCGCGGCTTCACCCCTGCCTATGGCTTCCCGGTGGATGTCGTCACCTTCGACCATATCGGTGGAGATGGTGGGAAGGGCCCTACGCGGCAGCTCGAGATCGCAATCCGCGACTATGCTCCCGGGTCTGAAATCGTCATCGACGGACTGGTCCATCGCTCGGACGGCATCCTGCCCGCCTGGAGCAATACCGCCGATGCTGACAGTCTCGACGACCTGCGTAGCCACTGGCGCTGCAGGACCTGCGCAGCCTTCGGATTGTCTCGTGAAAACGTGCATGAATGCCCGCAATGCGGCGATCCGGTGAACAACAACCAGCTGTTGCGCCCATCCGGCTTTCTCGGCCGGCGCAAGCCGCATGCCGGCTATGAGCAGGTCAGCTTCGTTGCTCCCGACCGCCCGCACGTGTCCAGCGGTGACGTGCCTTGGTCGAGCCTCGCAGACCCGTCCGTCGGTCGCCTGCGCAGCTCGCGGCTGGGGCATGTGCTCAATACCGCCTCGGGGCAATATGGACACGGCTATGCGATCTGTCTTGCCTGTGGCCAGGCCGAGCCGGAGCTTGGCTCAAGGCAAGATACCCCGGTCTCGCCCAGGATGCTGCTTCACAAGCCCTTGCAACCGATCCGCAACAACCCGCGCCACGATGGAAACTGCCCCGGCGGAGACGAGGCCTCGCGTAAGATCCGCCGCAATGTGGTGCTCGGCAACGAGATCACGACGGATGTGTTCGAATGGCAGCTGCGAGATCTTGGCAGCACCGACACAGACCGCCGCCGCGCCATGGCGATCGCCGCGAGCCTGCGCGAGGCGCTCGCCAAATCGCTCGGCATCGAGGCAGAGGATATGGGAATCGCAGCTGCCCCCAGCCTTCTCGAGGACGGCAAGCGCGCCATGTCGGTCTACCTCTTCGACCGCGCATCTGGCGGGGCGGGCTTTGCACCGCTGGCGCAGGACAGGTTGCCTGATCTGGTCGACCGCGCCAGCGGCATTCTTGATTGCCCGGCACAGTGCGCCTCTGGTTGTCCCGAATGCATCCTGCGCGGCGACATCCAGTACGACATCGCTCTACTGGATCGCCCCGGCGCGCTGGAGACCCTCGCCAGTGTGCGGGAGCGGTTGAAACTCCCCGAGACACTGAAGGTCTTCGGAGAACAGACACGCGCCCTGCCGGAGTCCCTGTCCGACTGGCTGGTGCCCCGGATGCGCGGAGGACAGGTCACCGACCTGGTGCTGTTCTTGCACGGAGACGCGGCACGCTGGGATCTGCGCGACCTTGCCAGCCGCTTGCCCCGCCGCGACGAAGCGCGCGTGTCCCAAGTCGTACTTCACAAGGACAGCGTCGCGAAACTAGCCCTGCCTGAAAAAGTCGATCTGGTCCGGTTCCTCGCCGAGTGCGGGGCGAGCCTGCATGCGATGCCGCAGCTTCCCACCCAGCAGGGCAAACCTGTTCTGTGCCAATTCAGCTATGACGGTGCTCTTCACGCCGTCGCGGCGGTCGCCGAAGAAAGCGCCCTGCCCGACGGAGGCTGGGGCCGTCCCGAGAGCGGGCCGATCCTGCTTGGCCCGCGCGCTGCCGAAGACCTCAGCCCGCGCCTGTCGGTCGAAAAGGTCGTCCAGTTCAAGGAAGGAAATGCCGTTCACCGGGATGCCGGAAGCCGCTTCGACCGCAGTGTCGGGCATTTCGGTCACGAGTTTTGGAAACTGGTCCGCGAGATGCGTCCGCAGCTTCACCAGGATGTCCCCCTGAGCTCCGTCACCTATTCGGATCGCTACCTTCTGGCGCCGCTCCCGGTGCGGCTACTGTTCGAGCTGCTGCGGACAATGCCGGGGCGCGTCGAGAACACCGCGATCAAGGTCATCACTGCGGCGCAACACACCGACAACCGCTATGCCAGCCACACCATCGAGGACAACTGGACGGATGACAGCCTGCGCCTGCGGACAATGGAGGCCTTGCTTCCGGGGGTCAGGGTGAGCATCCTGTCGAAAAAGCTCTGCCCGCACCCGCGCAGTTTCGAGCTGACCTGGGAGGATGGCCGCACAGCGCGCATCCATCTTGACCAGGGTCTCGGCAGCTGGACCGTAGCGCACATGCAGGCACCGCGCTTTGATGTGGAAGACGATCCGAAACGACAGGCCTCCACGCTCGCGAAAATGACCTTCGAGCTGCGCAACCGTCAGCGAAGCGGTATCGAAACGCCGATCTGGGTGTCTTGGTGATAAAACGGGCCGCGCCCTCGCCGGGTGCGGCCGCACTCTATTAGATTGTAGAGCGGGCGCAGAAGTCAAAGGAGTAGCTCGTAAAGTCGATCAGCGCCCTACCCTTCGTTTGGATGCCTGGAACCATGCTGCCGCTTCGGGCCGGATACCCGAGTGTCACTCCTTGGCCTCGTCTCCACGCTGGACCGCCAGCCATTCCGTCATAACCCTCCGCACAACTTCCGGTCGGGAAGGCAAATCTTCTTGCTCCCGCCGATAATCGTCGATCGCCTTGAGCATCTGACGATCCATGCGGATCGTGACTGGCTCGGTATCCAGTTTTGGACGGCCCATTCTAGCCATGTCGAATCTCCTTCAAGAAACTACTTGACTATATGACGTCATAAATCTAAATTGTCAAGTGTGACGGGGACTCTCACCTCCCCATCACACTCTAACCCCAACCGATCATCAGGAGATCGATCATGGCTGACACCTGCACTACCACGCGCCTTGGCGCGGATGAACCCTTGCACTTCCGCCATTCCACTGTTTCGGGGCTGTTTTCCCAGTTGATCGCCGCCCTGGCCGCCGCAATCGAGGCTGAGCGCGACATTGAGCATGGCCTCTGGTCCGATCCCGGCTTCGACCGCTGGTTGAAGGCGGCGGAACTCGGGTGGGAGCGTGCCACCGGTCGCTGCTGCTCCGTCATCAACGCACCAGCTACCCGTCCGAGCGATGTCCCGCTCCAGCGTTTCGCACGTCACTTGCACTGGACGCTCGGCTGCGAGACCGCTGCCGAACTCCGAACTGCTCGCCAGGTCGTTGCGGGACATCCGGACCTCTTTTCCTGGAACGGAAATTGCCCCGAGGCGCTGCGCGTCGCGCAGATGCTCGCGCGCGGTCAACAGCAGTTCGACGAGATCTGCATGCTCGACATGCTGAACCCGGCTGACGCTTCGGCCTCCCCCGAGGGTTGCTCCGGTTACGAGCCGTTCGCCGCCTGACCTGAACAAACATCGCCCCGGCACCATGACGCCCTGACCCGCAACGGGTCAGGGCGAGAACAGCCGTGCCCGCGTTCTCAGTCAACTTCCCGGAGGTCCAAACATGGCTCATCCCGCACACACTTCGCTCAAACCCGTTCCCGTTCGCGCACATATCTATATCGCCCCCACCCGGACCAAGCTCTTCCTGCCGCGCGGTTCCCGGAACCACGCACCGGAAAGCTGGGCGCGCGACTATCCCGGACCGATCAAAACGGAGTGGGACGCAATCGCTCGATCCAAGGGCTTCGAGCTGGTCAGCAGGGTCCGGGACAAGTTCCACGTTGTCTTGCGATGCCACACCTGCGGCGCTTTGACGGCGCAGAAGCTCTTCACCTTGCGCAGCGCCCAGCCAGCTTGTGCGAGTTGCAGGCATCACGCCATCCTGGCAATGGCGCAGAAGGCAGGCTTGGAATTTCAGGGCTACGATCCTGAATACCATAAGATCGGCATCTACCGCGCTCCATGTGGTCACACCGTGCGCCGACAGTTCGGACAGATCGAACGGATCGCTGCCGGCCACTGCAAGTTGCGCTGCGAGACCTGTCATTCCGGAAAGGAAGCCGAGGAAGCAGCGGACCGGGGGTGGCAACTGCTGGGAAGCGATCCGGAAGGCAACCCGAACTACCGGATCTATCAGCACGGCTGTGGTCACACGCAGAGGGTGGCCCGCGCGAACATGCAGAGCGGCCGCTTCCAATGTACGGAATGTGGAGAGGGCTGGGCCACCGCGCCAAGCAACCTCTATGCCATTCGACTGGAGCTTCCGACCGGACTGAAGGTCGTGAAGCTCGGCTTCTCGCGCGACCCGCAGTCGCGTCTGCACCACCAGCTCTTGCTTCAACCCGGAATCCAGGCAGAGCTTCTGCGGGTCGTTCCGCAGCGGACCGGCCACGCCGCATTGTGTCGCGAAAAGGCCCTCCATCGTGCGCTGAAGAAGTCCCATCCGGACGCGATCATCCCACATGAGCACTTTGAGGACTGGCTGTCGGTCAAGACCGAGATCTACGGGATCGAGATCGCGCCGCTCATTCTGAAGCGCCTGGACGACATCCGAAAGAAATAGCGGCCCAAGCGTGGCCCGGTTCCGGAACAGCCCTGTCCGGATCCGTAGCTGCCACAACGGCCCGGCCCGTTTGCCCGGAAGCGAAACCCGTACACCACAGCGTGCGGGACGCCCTGACCTGCGCCGTGGCGCACACTTACCGGACAGCGCCACCTCTTCTTCCCTGAACCTTCCCACGCCCCCTTCCGGATCGCGCACCAACCCGGGCGTCCTGATCCGTACAGTACGGAGTTGACAATGACCCAACCTTCCCCCCAATCCCCCCTTCCAGAGAAAAATGGCGCGAAGCGCCCGCAGTGGTGGGCCTACGCCCAGGACTGCATCGCGCGCCTGCGCGCAACCGAAGCCGACATCGTTGATCTCGAACGGCGTGCCTCGGCCGGCGACATCGCCGCAGGCGACACTTTGATGGAGTACGAAGGCGGCGACAGCCCGAAACCGCCTTCGCGCCGCGCAGTTTCCGGGATTGAGTCCGCCGCCGAGGCCATGGCGCGCGTCAGCAGCGCACCTCATCTGCCGCAGGACGAGTGGCGCGCGATCGCGGCAGAAGGCGGCGATCCCTTCGCCACCGCTCAGGACGGCAGCACCCGCTCCGCCATCCCGCTTCCCCTCCGCGACGTGATCCTTCTGGCGCGCCTCGCCGCAACCTTCCGGGATGCGGAGGGCTGGGAGGCGGTTCTGCAACCCGGAGCGATGACGATGGTTGTCGGCCTCGAACCCACCCTCTCCCTCGGCAAGTTGCTGACGGCCGCCATGCTGCCGGAGGGCTGGTCGACCCAGAGCCGGGCGCCTCGCGCGTCGCCGCATATGGTGCTCCAGCTGCCTGACCGGCCAGTTTCGGAAAAGGAACTGGAGCGCCTGCTTCACCATCCGGCGCCAATCCTGCTGCCTATCGCAAAGCAGGAGCACCTGCCAGCTCTCGTCGGCGCCGGCGAGACAGGCGCGCGCGTTCTGGTCCTCGAAAAGGTGAATGCCGATATCCTGCTCTTCGCCCTGAGCGTCAGCCACAGCGCGACCGGACGGATCGATGCGGACAGCGTGCGGGCAATCTTGCCCAACGACGAAAGCCTGGCCGGTTTGGAGGCGGGACATCTGGCTATGGCATGCCGCGCGCCGACAGCCAGAGAAGTAGCAGAACGGATCTCGTTGATGACCAGGAAGGCGCCTACCGGCGAAGTCGCGCGGGTGCGCTCCGGTCCAGCCATCATCGACGGCACCACGCCCGCGCACGACGCGGTCCGGAACATAGTGGAGGACCTTGCGGCGTGGCAGGTTGGCGATCTGGACTGGAGCGAGATGTCGCGCTCGCTCTTGATCCATGGCGCTCCGGGGACGGGCAAGACCTATCTTGCCCGGCAGATGGCCGAGGCCGCTGGTGTCGCCTTGGTCGAGGGCAGCTTTGCCGACTGGCAGTCCCAAGGACATCTTGGACATATGCTTGCCGCGATGATCAAATGCTGCGACGCGGGGATCGCGAAAGCACCTTCTGTCTTGTTCATCGATGAAATCGACTCTGTCGGATCGCGCTTCGGCGGCGATCAGCACGGGATGAGCTACCGAACGCAAGTGGTGAACGGCTTCCTCCAGCAGATCGACCGGCTGGCACGCACCCCGGGCGTGATCCTAATCGGGGCCTGCAACCAGATCAGCCGACTGGACCCAGCCATCACGCGACCTGGCCGGTTTGACCAGATCCACCGGATGCCACTTCCGTCGCTTGCAGATATCAGGCTGATCTTGCACAAAAGGCTGGCGGACACGCTGCCGGAAAACGAGATCGACAGCATGGCCCGCGCCGCTGTCGGCAAGACCCCCGCCGAACTCGACGCCGCATTGCGTGCCGCCACCGCCGACGCGCGGCGGCAACGGCTGCCCATGTCATCAGACCTGATGCGCCGACACCTCGGGATCGATCGGCCCAACCCGGACCTGCTCCGCCGTATCGCCGTCCACGAAGCCGGTCACGCGCTTGCCGCCGAGCTGCTGGTTCCGGGATCTGTCGTGAAGCTCAGCCTCTCTGACCGCGACGGTCGGACCGAACGCCGTTCGACCTTCGTCGAGCTGACAGTCGAGGAGATCGAAAGAGAGCTGCTGATCCTCATGAGCGGGAGGGCTGCCGAGAAGCTGGTGCTTGGCACGATCTCTGGCGGGGCGGGAGGAGATCCAGAAAGCGACCTCGCCCTAGCCACTGAGTTGGTTCTGCAAATGGACCGAGAGCTGGGCCTTGGCCGCAACGGCCATAGCTGGTTGGGGCCTGCCAACATGCACCGGCTGTCCGAGGAGGAGAGGCAGCGGGTCCGTGCGAAGCTGGGTAAGGCCATGAACCACGCTGCCAAACTCCTCACGCCACACATCGACCAGCTAGATGAAGTGGCAGCCGCGCTCATCGACATCCGAGAGCTCCACGGCGCGGCAATGAGGCGGCTGATCGCCGGACCGGATCGAGAACCCACACTTAGTCGTAGCTAACCTCCAGGAACTGCTTGGACCGTGCGACCAAACTGGATACCCTTCCCCCTGTGCTACAACTGTAGCACATCGACGTAACACAGACAGCGATCCGCGCAGCGCAAATGACAGCGTTTTCAATGGCTTAAAATGCGGTCGAATTTTGCTCCGCGCCCTACCGCCGGAGCCAAAGATTTCAAGGGCTTAGAGGTTTCCGCCTCTGAGCCCTTTTGCTTTGCCAACCGCCCGGAACGCCGAGAGATCCGCGTTCGGAACGGGGCGGTCCCGCGGTTTCGACCGCCATTTGCCGGATCGACCGGAGACACCCGGGACGCAGACGGGAGAGGGTTTTTCGGGCCATGGCGCCACCAAAGACCGCCGGGCAGCGCCCCGCGCGGCTAAGGCGGGATGCGGGGATCCAAGGGGTGTTTTGCCCGTTTTGTACAAACTTCCCGGGACGGATCGACCGTTTTGTACATCCACCCAACCGGCCGTTCCGACCAGACCGTCGGGGGCCGGGCACAGGGCGCCGGGCACAGGGCGGGACGACCCATGCGCCAATCGGTATGCGATTGTGCACGAACGGCCATTGAACCGGAGCATCGCAAGATACATGTCATGAGCATGCAATTGGAAAGGGTCCTCTCATGGAAATCTCGTTCACCGGAAAAACCGCGATCGTCACCGGCGCGGCGTCGGGCATCGGTCTGGCCATCGCCAAGGCTCTGGCCGCGTCCGGGGCGACGGTCGTCGTCGCCGATCTGAAACTGGAGAACGCGGAACGGACGGCCGGGGACATCGCCGATAAGGGCGGCAAGGCCTTTGCCTTTGCCGGCAACGTGGCGGATCCGGCCAGCGTCGAGGCGATGGTCGCCTTTGCCGAAGAGAAGACCGGCGCGCTGCACATGCTGGTGAACAACGCGGGCATTGGCGGCCCCGCCGCGAAACTGGGGGATTACCCGGTCGATGGCTGGAAGGCCGTCATCGACGTCAACCTGAACGGGGTGTTTTATGGCATCCGCTACGCGGTGCCGGCCATGCGCCGGGCCGGCGGCGGGTCGATCGTGAACATGGCCTCGATCCTGGGATCGGTCGGCTTCGCCAATTCGGGGGCCTATGTCGCGGCCAAGCACGGCGTCGTCGGCATGACGAAATCCGCAGCGCTTGAGCATGCCGAGGACAACATCCGCATCAACTCTGTCGGACCCGGGTTCATCGAGACGCCGCTTGTGGACGCCAACATGGACAACGACACCAAGACCTACCTGGAAACGCAGGCGGCGCAGAACCGCCTGGGCACGCCGGAGGAAGTGGCGAACCTGACGCTGTTCCTGCTGTCGGACAAGGCCAGCTTCATCACCGGGTCCTACCACGTGGTGGACGGCGGCTATACCGCCCGCTGACGCCTGATCCCGGCGCGCCCGGGGACGCGCGAGACGCGCGGCCACGGGGGCGCGATGGACGGTCCCCGGGGCCCGCGCCCTGACCCCCTGCCCCCCCCTGCACCCCTGCGCCGTCTGGCGCGGGGGATCCGACGGAGCCAGGCAGATGAGGATCCGGAAACCCGCACCGCATCCCCTGCGGCGGCACATGCCCCTGCCATTTCCGCCAAGGAATTTTTTCGCCGCGCAATCCGAATTTCAGGTCACGACCAGGGAAGGCGATATTCCGCGCATCCCGGATGATGTATTGCCATGGAATTTCCGCAATTAATATTGCCGCGAAAATTAAATTTAGAAAAATCAACGCACCCCTTAAACCATTAACGTTACACATAAAATTCTTTATATTTCGAAATTTCTCAAAAAATAGAATCGTTGAAACGGAAAATTCAGCGCCACAAAATGATGAATATCCAGTGTCATCAGTGATGGATTGTGGGCGATATGGCGGAATATGTATTCAACTCGTACTACGGTTATGCACGCGACGGCGGCAGCGAAAACGCGTCGCAGACCTCGGCCACGGACGAGGCGGGCGTGTTGACCGACGAGGACGGGAATTCCACCTTCGATCCGGGCGAGACATTATACGTCGACGGATCCCCGGTCGGGACCTTCTATGCCGGTTATTTCCCGGGCGATCCCCCGGACATAAACAACTTTTACATCGTGGTCGAAGTCGACGACGACAATTTCATCATCTACGGCTACCCCGGCACGGCGGATTCGGATCTGCCGAACACGTTCCACGAAATCGATGACGTGGATCCCGAGGAAACCATCACCGAATGCTTTGCCGCCGGCACGCAGATCGCGACGCCGACAGGCGAGCAAAGCGTCGAGACGCTGGCCATCGGCGACATGATCACCACGGCCGACGGGCGCGACGTGCCGGTGATGTGGATCGGCCGGCAAACGGTGCACAAGCTTTTCACACCCGCCGAACGGTTTCAGCCGGTCCGGGTGACCAGGGGCGCGCTTGGGCGCGGGCTGCCGCACAGCGACCTGGTGCTGACCGCCGATCATGCGCTGATCCTGGACGGTCTGGCGATCAATGCCGGCGCGCTGATCAACGAAACGACCATCCGTCGCGACCCGCTGCACAGCCTGGCCGACCATGTGACCTATTACCATGTGGAAACCCGGGAACATGACGCGATCCTGGCCAATGGCGCGGCGGCGGAGACCTATGTCGACTATGTCTCGCGCCGGTTCTTCGACAATTACAGCGAATACCTGTCGCTTTACGGCGAAGAACGGGTGATCGCCGAAATGGGGATGCCCCGGATTTCCGCCGCGCGCCTTGTCCCGCAATCGATCCGCGCGGGGCTTGATGGTCTTCGGCTGGCGGGCTGACGGGGAACCGGCCTGACAGGGGCTGACGACAGGGGCTGACGACAGGGGCTGACAGGGGCCGATCACTTTGGCCGGACAGCCCGGAAACGGCGACGGATCTGACGGCGTGACGCCCGGACAGGGGCGGATGAAGGGTGAAATGGCGGTCCGGGGCACGTGTCTGCCCCGGACGATGTCGCGCAAGCGCCTGCCGCTCATGCCCGAGGGGGAGGACCCGGCGCAGACCCCGGCGGGCGACGAAAGGGAGAGAGATGCAGCAGCGGGACCGCGCGCCTCTGCACCCATCGGTTCCGGAACGGATCAGGCAGGCCTGGGATCTGGTCGCGGAAGGCCGGATCGACGCGGCCGACGCGGTGTTCAACGACATATTGGCAGAACAGCCGGCGCATCAGGCGGCCTTCATGGGGCGTGTCCACCTGGCCCGCGCGCGGCAGGAACATGACACCGCGCTGGCGATGCTGGACGAGCGGCTGGACCAGGCCCGCGCCACCGGCGCCGCGTTTCCCGCCCGCATGGCGTTGAACTACCTTGAGGTCTGCATCATCTGCGCCCGCCCCGACCGCGTACCCGAAGCGGTGGACCGGCTGGCGCTGGACGCGGCCGCGTTCAACGACCGCGAACTGGTGCGCCTGTCGGTCGCCGCCGAACGGCTGGGTCTGACAGATGTGGTCATTCGTGTCATCGATTTGATGTCGCACATGGAAAGCCTGTCGGTGCCGGCGGGTCTGCGGCTGATGCAGATGGCGGTTGCGACCGGACAGGCCGATGTGGCCCGGGGGGTGCAGGCGGCCCTGCTGAAGAAGGTCGACGCCGCGGATTACCAGGCGCTTTGGGTCGAATTCGAACGCCAGGCGCATGGCCCGCGCGCCGCCTTGCAGGCCGCGCGCGATGCGACCCGCCCGGTGCGGGACACGGCCGGGGCGGCGGTTTTGGCGCAGGCGCTGCTGGATGCGGCCGAACCCCGGCTGGCACGCCGCTACCTGCGGTTCTGCCGCAGGCGCTGGCCGGACAGCGACATGATCCGCAAGCTGTCGGTGACCGGGTGCATCGCGACCGGAGAGCCCGAGGCCGCGCGCGCCGAGATCGCGAGCTGGGGCGCGGATACGCCGCCGCCCCTGGTCGCGGAGGCGGGGATCGAGCTGGCGACGGCGGTGGGCGATCTGGTGGGGATCGAGACGGCGCTGGACACGCTGCAGGGGCGGCGCGCCATTCCACAGCTTCGCCTGCAGGTCTGTTTCGCCAAGGGCGACCTGGAGGGCGCGGAAGACCTGGTGCCGGCGGTCAGCGCGACGATGGGACGGGGACGCCGGGTGGTGGCGCATTTCGGGACGACGCATGTGGGCGCCGTGCTGAACGAGCTGCGCCTGTGGCGCCGGTTCGAAACCGACCGCGAGAGCGGCGCGCGCGCCTATTTCTTCGCGGCCAAGGATATCCTGGACGATCAGCAGGCGCGGCTGGCGGCGCTGGATCGCTGGCCGCGGGGACCGATCCCGCGGCAGGTGTTCCAGTACTGGGACAAGCCCGAGGTGCCGCCGGCGATCGGCCAGATCATGCATAGCTGGCAGTGCTGCGCGGGCGTGCGATACCGGCGGCTGGACAAGCGGGCGGCGGTCGCCTTTCTGAAGACCCGGTTCGACGGCGATCACGTGCGGGCCTTTCGGCTGGCCAACCATGCCTCGGAAGAAGCCGATTTCCTGCGGATCTGCCTGCTGTTGGCCGAGGGCGGCATCTATGCGGATGCCGACGACCGGCTGACCGGGCCGATCGGCGCCTTGCTGGAACACGGGCGGGGGATGCTGGTGTTTCGCGAACGCTTCGGCGCGGTGGCCAACAACGTGATCTGCGCCCGGGCCGGGCATCCGGTGCTGAAGATCGCCCGCGACCTTGCGATGGCGTCGCTGCTGGCGCGGGAAAACGACGGGCCGTGGTCCAAGACCGGGCCAGGGCTGCTGACGCGGGCGGTGGCGGTTTACCTGACCGGGGTGTCGGACGCGGACCTGCGCGACGACTTCCTGATCCGGCCCGAGATCGAGATGCGGCGCACGGTCTATCCCCATGTAAAGCTGCCCTACAAGAGCACGCCGCAATACTGGGACACCCGGTTCGGCAGCATCGGCAAGGCCGTCACCGACGCCCTTGTGCGCGCCTTCGCTCCGGCCGAACCGGTGACAAGCCCGGCAAACGGCCCGGATCAGATCAACAGGAAATCCCCGGTGAAATCGGACGCGTCGATCTGATCCGCGGTGACGCCGACCAGGATGACGGACCCGTCCCCGCCCAACTGATCAAGATCGATCTGGGTGGCGCTGGCGCTGCGCTGGGTGGTGGCCGCGGCAAGGTCCCGCGCAAAGGTCAGCGGGTCGATGGCGATGCCGCCCAGGTCGATCCGGTCGATCCCGTCCTGGAAATCGAAGATGATGTCGTCGCCGGTCACGATGGACTGCGGGCCGGCCGCGTCGTCGCCCAGGCTGAAGACATCCGCGCCTGCGCCGCCGGTCAGCCGGTCATTGCCCGCCCCGCCCTGCAGAAAGTCCTGCCCCGTCCCGCCGACCAGCGCATCCACGCCGCTGCCGCCATAAAGGCTGTCGTGGCCCCGGCCCCCGATCAGCACGTCATCGCCGTTGCCGCCATTCAGCAGGTCGTTGCCGTCATCGCCCGTCAGCCTGTCGCGCCCCTGTTCGCCAAAGAGAAAATCGTCCCCCTCGCCGCCCCAGAGCCGGTCGGCCCCGGTGCCGCCATACCCCACATCGCTGCCATTGCCGCCCCAGAACAGGTCGGCCCCGCCGCCGGCCAGCGCGGTGTCGGCGCCGTCGCCGCCGCGGATCGTGTCGTTGCCCGCAGCCATGGCATCCACGTTCGCCTGGTAGGCGTCTTCGCCCAGCAAGACCCGCAGCCGGGTCGTGTCATCGGTGGTCCAGAGCGATTGCAGGGTCAGAAGGGCATTGACCTGGCTGTTGGCGGATTGCCCGTCGGGATCGATGAGACCGAAGTCCTTCAGCAGGGCGACGATCTTGTCGTCCAGGAAGAGATCGCCGATCAGCAGGTCGTTGCCGGCGCCGCCGTACAGCGCATCGGCCCCCGCGCCGCCCACCACGGTGTCCTCGCCATCGTTGCCGAACAGCCTGTCGTCACCGCCGGCGCCCATCACGATGTCATCGCCGTCATTGCCGTGCAGCAGGTCATTGCCGGCATCCGCCGGCAGGCCCAGGTCGCCCAGCAACAGGTCGTCCTCGGCGCCGCCGGCCATCTCGTCGTTGCCGGAATAGCCGATCAACACGTCTTCACCCGACGTACCGCGCATGTCGTCATCGGCGTAGGTCCCGGAATACGTCCCGCCCGGATAGGACAGCATCTGGTCCTGCGGCACCATTTCATTGAAGGGCGAAGCGGTGCCGATGATCATCGCGGTGGCGTCGCCGTCGGTCGGCAAGCCGTCCGCGTCGAGCGCGACCGGGATCATGGTGCGGATGCCATAGGCGTCTTCGGAGAAGGTCGCATCGACCATTTCCCAATCGGTCCCCTGGTCCGAGCGCAGCAGCACGGGGGCGCCGCCGATGGTGAAGGTCCCGATGTAGAGATAGCCGTCGAGGTCGTACATCTGCCAGGTGTAGCCGATGGAGGTGATGCCGAGGTCGGCCAGATCGTCGCCAAGGGCCGGAATGTCCTGGCCATCGCCATAGGTGACAAAGCCGTCGGTGGTGATCACCTCCCAGCTGTCGGGGTCGTCCAGGGTCTGCGTGCGGATCAGGCTGGTGCCGGCGTAATTGGCGCTGCCGACATAGTAATAGCCTTCGAAATAGGTGATTTCGATGATGCCCAGTTCGGTTTCGGGGCCGGCGGTGTCGGAATAATCCGGCGTGACATCGGTCAGCGCGGCGTCGGTGCCGGCCTGCGCCAGGTCCACCTTGTGCATCTCGTAGCCGTTCCAGGTGGTGACATACAGATCGCCATCCTCGTCCACGAAGAAATCCGAGATCGTGTCGGGTTCCATGCTGGCGACGTAGGTCCAGGTGCCATCGTCGGAATAGGTCCAGATCTGGGCATCGGCATCGTAATTCGAGGTGCCCACGATCAGCACGTCCGCACCGTCGGGCCCCTGGACCACCTGCATGGTGCGGATCGAGCTGTTGCCGTTTTCCGGATCCAGCGGGCCGCCCTGGATTTCCGTCCAGGTCACGCCGTCGTCGGACACGAACATCTTGGTGGTGTTGTCGCTCATGTTCGCGGGGCGGGCGGTGGCGGCGTAAAGCTTGCCGTTGAATTCCTTGATCTCGCGGAACCCGGGATCGCCATCGTCCAGCCCGTCATGGGACGCATCCAGCACCTCGGTCCACGCCTGGGTCGTGAAATCGTATTGCCAGATCTCGCCGCCTTCCGATTTCAGCGGAGAGGCAAAATCGTCCAGTGCGAGGCTTGAGAGGTCACCGCTGTCGCGCAGCGCGTCGGTCCCGCCCATCGCATCGACCCGCAGAAAGGCGTTCAGCGCGCCGGGAATGTCGGGCTGGACGTTCCAGGTGCCGATGTACAGCTCGTCGACCCCGTCGCCGTTGCCGTCGAACATGTACCCGCTCCAGGCGTATTTGTTCGACGCGTCCCCGAACCCGGCGCCGACGTCTTCGGTCAAGTCGGTCAACGCCCCCGTTTCCGGATCATAGACATAGATCTGCGTTCCGAGCGCCATGCCGGATCTCCCTCGAGTCGAATGTGATGGTGAAGATGTTCACTAGTTGACCGGGCGGAGAAGAGAGTTGGATTGGCGCCCAGTCAACCGGGAAAATTCAGAATTATTTTTGAACCGTCCTCGAAACATCCTTTCCGTGCCGATTGGTCTTTGGAACGCCGGCCCGCAAGATCGGGTTCCTCGGACTTCGGATGCAAAGGGCCTGCAATGATGGCGCGTGGATGGGGGGCGTGGGCCGTCCGCGGGACGGATGGAGGGGGGCGGATGCAATGTCGCGGGAGGGTAGAGTTTTGGGGTCGCATCAGGTGACGCCGATCCCGGTTTTTGTCAAACCATTGCGAAAATTCGCGAAACGGGAACGGAGGTGATGATTTTCGCCTGAGCACGGCGCCTGCGGCCGTGCATCGGGGCCAGCGGCCTGGCCGTCGCTGTGACGCGGATCGAGGCGATGGGATGCGGGGTTCTCCGGTGATCCGAACAGGCGGAAATCCACCGGAATGCAATTAAGAGGTGTAGTTAGAGATGTTATTGCAACTTTAAATGATCGGAAATCATCGTTCCATCCGGCAGGCCAAAGACAGGAATGGCAGGGTCGTGGCGCATTTCCGTGCGGATGCGATCAGCCGCCTGCCGCCGGTCCGCGATCCATTGCCGGGGTTGGGGAAAACAGGACAATACCCATTCACAAAACGGTATATATAATTTCAATTCCGAAACACCCGCCAGCCCGGACGCCGCCGCGGATCTGTGCACCCGCGGCGCGCCGGACGTTCAGACGTGGGGCATCGAGGCGCGGGCCACCACCATCAGTTCGCCCAGGTTTTCCTGGGTGATGTAGCCGCGCAGGTGGCCGTCGCGGGACACCACGAACACGGCGGCGGCGGATCCGGCCAGATGGTCAAGCACCTGTTTCAACGACGCTTCGGGCGCCACTTCGGGCAGCCCCGTCACCATCAGGTCACCGGCCCGGACGTCGGCCCCGCCATTGGAGCCGTCCTGCGTCAGCGCGGCGAAGATCTGGGCGCGGGTGACGAAGCCCATCGCCTTGCCGTGATGGTCGGTGACGGGGAATTCGTGCTGCGTGGTCCTGAGCACCGCGTCGGTGGCCGCCGACAGCGGGTCGTCGGGGTGCAGGGCGTGGAATTCGGTGATCATCGCGTCGCGCGCCCGAAAGCGGCCCGACAGGCTGCGGGCCGCGACGTCCTGGTTTTCCGAGGTGGCGGCGAAAAACACGAAGCCGGCGATCAGGATCAGGATCGGATTGCCGAGGTACAGCGCCAGAAGCCCCAGCCCGATCGCCAGGATGCGCCCCACGCCCGAGGCGATCTCGGTCGCCCGGACCCGGTCGAATTTCAGCGCAAGGGCCGCGCGCAGCACCCGGCCGCCGTCCATCGGGAAGGCGGGCAGCATGTTGAAGACCGCCAGCGTCAGGTTGATCGTCGCCAGCTGGCTGATGAAGCTGGCGGCCGTGTAGTTGGTCATCCCGATCACGTCCAGCTGCGCGCCGAAGACCAGGGTCAGCACCGCCCAGATCACCACGTTCACCGCCGGCCCGGCCAGGGCGACGGCGATCTCGTCCCAGGGTTTTTCGGGCATCCGTTCCAGCCGGGCCAGCCCGCCGATCGGCAACAGCGTCACCGACGGCGTCCGGATCCCGAAGCGGCGCGCCATCAGCGCGTGACCGAATTCATGGGCCAGCACGCAGGCAAAAAGCCCCAGCACGAACACCATGTTATACAGCGCGGCCTCTGGCCCCGTCGACTGGTAGACCGACAGCCCGATCCAGGCGAGCAGGATCAGGAAGGTGACATGAATGCGCACGTCCGAGCCGAAAAGGCGGCCCACCGAAAATGACCAGGTCACGAGATCCTTCCTTTCGGCGCCGGGGCGCCCTTGCTGCGGCAACGCAGTGTCATGGCAAGATCTGGACCGCGTCGCCCGGGCGCGCAACCCGGCGCGCCGCTGTGCCGCAGATGAAACCCGGGTGAAACCCGGATGACGCGCCGGTCAGATCAGGAAATCATCCGCCGTCAGCCCCACCACGTCCGGTGCGATGATCTTCATGTCGGCGGTTCCGTCCCCGTCCACGTCGACCGAGATGACGGTGCTTGCGTTCTTTTCCCAGGTCGCCGCCGACGGGCCGGTGCCGGTCAGCCCGCCACCGATGACCAGGGTCAGTCCGTCGGCCATCCGCGACAGGTCGATGTCGTCGACACCGGGGACAAAGGCCAGGATGCGGTCGTAATCGGCGCCCAGCGGGCTGTCGGTGGCGTCGGTAAAGACGAAGGCGTCCGCGCCGCCGTGGCCCCGCATCACGTCATGTCCTGCGGCACCGATCAGGGTATCGGCCCCCCGGCCACCGCGCAGGTCGTCGTCGCCGTCGAACCCTTTCAGCAGGTCGTTCCCGTCGTCGCCCCAAAGCACGTCCGCCCCGTTTCCGCCCAGCAGCGTGTCGTCCCCCGCCCCGCCCCGCAACACGTCGTCATGGGCCCCGCCGTTCAGCGTGTCGTTGCCGTCCTCGCCCCTGAGCACGTCGCGCCCGCCGCCGCCGTCCAGAAGGTTGTCGGCCTGGTTGCCGGTGATGGCATCGCCTTTCGACCCGCCCACCGCGTTCTCGATCAGGGCGCGCGGGTCGTCGTTGAACAGCATCGCGTTGGCCAGGTTGCCCCGCGCCAGGTGCGCCGGATCGTCCGAGAATTCATCCAGATCGGCCAGCTGCGCGGTCGAGAAGGTCGACCAGGCGCCCGGGCGCAGGTCGATCGTCAGGCGGGTGGTGTAATTGCCGAGATCATAGGTGTCGGTGCCGTCGCCGTCCCAGATCGTGCGAAAGATCCGATTGCCCTCGGGCGCGCCGGTTCCGGTGCCGTTGACGTACATCTCGCCGGTCTGGGCATTGAACTTGTAGACGGTGTTCCCTGACCAGATTTCTCCGGTTTGCGCATAATTCGCCCCGTAAAGGAATTGCAGCGCGGCGATATCCATCATCATGTAGCTTTGCGGATAATCCACCGGACCGTTGTCATATCCGCTCGTCGTGTCGCCCACGTAGGAGGAATAGGTCATCACGGTGTATTCGAGGCTGTCATAACGCGTGCCGCCGTATCGCGGCGCGTCGTGGGCGTGTTCCAGCCCCATCATGTGCCCCGTTTCGTGCAGGAAGGCCACGCCGCCATAGGTGCCGATGCCGGCCTGACCGGTGTCATTGCCAAAAAAGGCATCGCCGCCTTGCTCCGCTGGGTGCGGGTAATAGGCCGAAGCAGTCGGTTCGGCGCTGTCGGCGGTGTAGCGCAGCGTTGACGACACCTGGTCCCTGGACGCGTCAAAGTCCATCTGAGTGAAGCCCGACACCTCGGCCAGGGCGCGCCGTGCCGCCGCCTTCTGCATGCCGTTCAGCGCGGAAATGGTCGTGTCGTCGGTATAGCCGAAGTCCGATGCGCTGTCGGGAAAGGCATAGGTCAGGGTCGTGGTGGCCCATTTGTAATCGTAGATCCAGGATCCGTAGATCGCATTGGTCTGGCCCGATGCCGTGACGCTTGCCATGATGCCTCTCCGTTCGCAGCGGGACGGAACATCCGTGGTGGGCCGTCCCGTCTATCGTTCCGGTTGAACCATACCGTCGATGGTCCGGAGGGCCAGACGAAAAAACGGGGGCCGAAGGCCCCCGCCGGGCGGGCTGCGCCAGCAGCCCGCAAAACCTTGCGTCACCCGGCCGCGTCAGCGGCCGGCAACGCCCGGAAAACCGTCGGTTCAGCCGACGATTTCGCAGCCTGCGAAGAAATACGCGATCTCGACAGCGGCGGTTTCCGGCGCGTCCGAGCCGTGAACCGAATTCTCGCCGATCGATTCAGCGAATTCCGCGCGCACCGTGCCCGCAGCCGCGTCGGCCGGGTTGGTTGCGCCCATCACTTCACGGTTCTTGGCAATCGCGCCTTCGCCTTCCAGGACCTGCACCACGACCGGGCCGGACGACATGAAATCGCACAGTTCGTCGTAGAACGGACGTTCGGCGTGCACGGCGTAAAAGGCGCCGGCCTGTGCCTTGGTCATGTGGATGCGCTTCTGTGCGACGATGCGCAGGCCGGCATCCTCGAACTTGGCGTTGATCTTGCCGGTCAGGTTGCGGCGGGTTGCATCGGGCTTGATGATCGAAAAGGTGCGTTCCAGAGCCACGGGATCTCTCCTGTCCTGCCGGTCCCCAGTGGCCCGGCGTTCAAATCGGCGCCCGCCTACCATGGGCCTGCGCCTTTGGGAAGGGCTCATCACCCGGCTCATTCCCCGGCCCCATTGCCCGGTGCCATTCCCCCGCCCCATTCCCCCGCCCCATTCCCAAACGGGCCGTCTGCGGCTAGCCTTGGGCACAGTCCCTCCGGATCGCTGCCCATGCTGACCCGTCGCGCCTTTGGCCTTGGCCTTGTGTCTGCCCCGCTTCTGCCCGCGCCGCCGCGCGCGCAGGGGGCCGACAGCCGCGTCCATGTCATCGACATGGCCAACGCCGCCTTCTTCGACCGCACCCGCGCGCCCGCCGATCTTGGCAGTGCGTCGGGCTGTGCGCGGCCCAACACGTTCTTCTACGAGGTGCTGGTCAATTCCGGCGTCGACACCGTGCTGCGCTATTATTCCGACCAGAACAACGCCGGCCTCGCCTGCAAGAACGTCACCCGGCTTGAACGCGACATCCTGCACGATCACGGGCTGTCGCTGGCCATCGTCTACCAGTTCGAAGGCCGTGGGCAGAACCGCTATACCGGGCCCCGTGCGACGCGGGATGCCGGGTTCTGCCTGGATCGCGCCCGCGCCATCGGCCAGCCCGACGGCAGCGCCATCTACTTCGGGGTGGATTCCGATGCCGCCCTGAACACCGATGCCGGCGTCCTGGATTATTTCCGCGAGGTGCGGCGGGTGTTTGGCGGCCGCTACCGGGTGGGCATCTATGCCGCCGGCGCTCGCTGCCGGCTGATCCGGAACGCGGGCCTGGCCGATTATTTCTGGGTCCCCGAGGCGCCGGCCTGGGCCGGCACCCGCGATTTCCTCAATTCAGGTGACTGGACGGTGTTCCAGAACAAGACGGATATCGAAAAAAGCTTCATGACCGACGGGCTGGACCAGCCCATCGCCATCGACACCGACATCGTGAACCCGGCGCAGGGCAACACAATCGGCGCCTTTCGCCGCGACGGGTCGATCGCCACCTACGATCCCGCCCGCCTGCATGCGGTCCATGACGCCCGCCACTGGGTCACCGACGGCAAGCTGGACCTGCACGACACCCCCGGCACGGGCGGCGCGGGGCATCTGTGCATCGCCCGCACCGTGCATGTGATCGAAACCGCCGGGGACTGGGCCTGGGTGGATATCGACGAGGACGGCCTCGGCGACGGTTATTGCCTGCGCGCGGCGCTGTCGCCCCTGCCCCGCATGCCCGCCTGGCGCGGCGGCTGCACGCCGATGGACATCTGAGTGTTGCGTCGCACGGCCATCCGATCCAACGATTGGGTCGGGCCCATGTCCCGGCCCCCCCAACCCCCACGCCCGTTTTCCCGTCAGCCAGTTGTCGAGGCGCCCCATGTTCCGCACGATTGCCCTTGTCGCCTGCCTTGCCGCCCCCGTTTGCGCGCAGCAGATCGAATACAGCTTCCCCGCCCAGACCTTTACCATGGATCCGGCCCACAGCACGCTGGTGTTCCGCGTCAATCACCTGGGCTTTTCCCATTACACCGCCGGGTTCGATACGCTTGACGGCATGCTGGTCCTGGATCCGGACGCGCCGGAAAGCTCGGTCCTGTCGGTGACGATCCCGCTGGCCTCGCTGGATCTGGCGACGCCGCCCGCGGGCTTTCGCGACATGCTGCTGGGGCCCGACTGGTTCGATGCCGCCGCCTATCCGCAGATCACCTATGTCTCGACCGCCATCACCCTGACGGGGGCCAAGACCGCCACGGTGGACGGCGATCTGACCCTGCACGGCGTCACCCATCCCGTGACGCTGCAGGTCACGTATAATGGCGGCTGGGGCAAGCAGCCGTTCGAACCCCAGGCCCGCGCCGGATTCTCGGCGACAGGCACGCTGAACCGGTCGGATTTCGGCATGGTGAACGGGCTTCCCCCCGCGGGAACCGACTTTGGCGTAGGCGATCAGGTCAGCTTTGTCATCGAAACCGAATGGATGGGCGAACCCTTCCGGTAACCCGCCTTCCCTGCCCCGCAAGGCTCTGCTAAAGCCGCGCCATGCTTAGGATCGAAGACATCACCTATGCGGTCGAAGGCAGACCGCTGTTTCAGGGCGCCAGCGCCGTTATCCCCGAAGGCCACAAGGTGGGCGTCGTGGGCCGCAACGGCACGGGCAAGACCACGCTTTTCCGCCTTATCCGGGGGGAACTGGCCCTGGAAGGCGGCGCCATATCGCTGCCCTCCCGCGCCCGCATCGGCGGCGTCGCGCAGGAAGTGCCGTCGTCGGACGTGTCGCTGATCGACACGGTGCTGGCCGCCGACACCGAACGCGCCAGCCTGATGGCCGAATCCGAAACCGCGACGGATGCCCACCGCATCGCCGAGATCCAGACCCGGCTGGCGGATATCGACGCCTGGTCCGCCGAAGCGCGCGCCGCCTCGATCCTGAAAGGCCTGGGGTTCGACGACGAGGAACAGCTGAAGCCCTGTTCGGATTTCTCGGGCGGCTGGCGGATGCGCGTGGCGCTGGCGGCGGTGCTGTTCGCCCAGCCCGACCTGCTGCTGCTGGACGAACCGACCAACTATCTCGACCTTGAAGGCGCGATGTGGCTGGAAACCTACCTGGCCAAGTATCCCCATACCGTTCTGGTCATCTCGCACGATCGCGGCCTGCTGAACCGCGCCGTCGGCTCGATCCTGCACCTGGAGGACCGCAAGCTGACGCTGTACACGGTGCCCTACGACCTGTTCGCCAAGCAGCGCGCGGAAAAGATCGCGCAGGCCGAATCCATGGCCAAGAAGCAGGATGCGCGGCGCGCGCACCTGCAATCCTACGTGGACCGGTTCCGCTACAAGGCCGACAAGGCCAAGCAGGCGCAATCGCGGCTGAAGGCGATTTCCAAGCTGCAGCCGATCACCACGCCGCAGGAAGCCGCCCTGCACGCCTTTACCTTCCCCACGCCCGAAGAACTGTCGCCGCCGATCATCAACCTTGAAGGCGGCATCACGGGGTATGGCGGCAAGCCGGTCCTGGAAAAGCTGAACCTGCGCATCGACCAGGACGACCGGATCGCCCTGCTGGGCAAGAACGGCCAGGGCAAGTCGACCCTGTCGAAGCTGCTGTCGGACCGGCTGGACCTGATGGCGGGCAAGATGGTGAAATCCTCCAAGCTGCGGATCGGCTATTTCGCGCAGCACCAGGTGGACGAGCTGCATATCGACGAAACGCCGCTGGACCACCTGCGCCGCCTGCGCCCGTCCGAAGGGCCGGCCCGCTGGCGCGCGCGGCTCGCCGGCTTCGGGCTGGGCCCGGCACAGGCGGAAACCGACGTCGGGCGGCTGTCGGGCGGCCAGAAGGCCCGTCTGTCGCTGCTGATCGCCACGATCGACGCGCCCCACATGCTGATCCTCGATGAACCGACCAACCACCTGGACATCGAAAGCCGCGAGGCCCTGGTCGAGGCGCTGACCGATTATTCCGGCGCGGTGATCCTGGTGTCGCACGACATGCACCTGTTGTCGCTGGTGGCCGACCGGCTGTGGCTGGTGTCGGGGGGCACGGTTCAGCCCTTCGATGGCGACCTGGAAGCCTATCGCGATTTCCTTCTGGTGCGCGAAAAGCCCCCGTCCCGGCAGGTGGAAAAGCTGAAGGCCAAGAAGCCGAAGCCGTCCAAGGAACAGCTGACATCGCTGCGTTCGGACGTTCGCAAATGCGAAAGCCGGATGGAGAAGCTGGAAGAAATGCGCGAGGAACTTGCGCGCCGGCTGGGCGATCCGTCGGCCTATCAAGAGGAAAACGCCGCCCGGCGCGAAGCCTGGCAGTCTAAATATGCCGAGGTCATGCAGGCGCTGGAAAAGGCGGAATCGCTGTGGCTGTCGGCGTCGGAGAAGCTGGAAAAGGCGGAAAAGGCGGCCTGACAGTATCTGTCAGACTGTCAGTGCGCTGACATTGCGGAGGAAGACAGACGGATGGACGTCCAATTCGTGATGACAGCCTTTGTCACGCTGTTCGTGGTCATCGACCCGCTGGGCCTGACACCGCTGTTTGTCGCCCTGACGCAGGGCATGTCCGCCGATGCCCGCCGCCGGATCGGCCTGCGCGCCTGCGCGGTGGCGATCGTCGTGCTGACCGTCTTTGCCGTCTTCGGCGACAAGGTGCTGGGCTATGCCGGCATCTCAATGCCCGCCTTCCGCGTCGCCGGCGGGATCCTTCTTTTCCTGACCGCGCTGGACATGCTGTTCGAACGCCGCACCAAGCGGCGCGAAGACCAGGCGGACAAAAGCGTGCATGACCCGGACGACGATCCATCGGTGTTTCCGCTGGCGATCCCGCTGATCGCCGGGCCCGGCGCGATCGCGTCGATGATCCTGCTGACCGGGCAGCACCCGGGGATCGAGGGGCTGGCGGTGTCGCTGGGCGTGATGCTGGCGGTGCTTGCCCTGGTCTTCTGCCTGTTCCTGGCCAGCGGGCTTCTGGAACGCGCGCTGGGGCAGACCGGCACCAACGTGGTGACGCGCATCCTTGGCATGCTTCTGGCGGCGCTTTCGGTGCAATTCGTCATGGACGGGCTTGCCGCCTTCGGCATCGCCTCCTAGCGCGGCCCGGTCCGGGCGCCTATATCCCATGTCAGGAGAGTGGCATGAGTGAATTCCAGACCGGAAACCTGATCTATCTTGTGGTGCTGGGCGCGGCCCTGATCGTGATGTTCATCGTGAACCATCGCCAGGGCATCGGCGCGACCCTGCGCCAGATGATCAGCTGGTGTCTGATCTTTCTGGCGGTTCTGGCCGGCTATGGCCTGTGGGAAGACGTCAAGCGCACCGTGATGCCGACGCAGACGGTCATCGCCTCGGAAAACCGCATCGTCGTGCCGCGCAGCCCGGATGGCCATTTCTACCTGACGCTGGATATCAACGAACGCCCGGTCCGCTTCATGGTCGACACCGGCGCCTCGGACCTTGTGCTGACCCGCGAGGATGCGGTGAAGGCCGGGCTGGACCCCGACAGCTTCAGCTATTTCGGCCGCGCCCGCACCGCCAACGGCGAGGTGCGCACCGCGCCTGTCACGCTGAAATCCGTGGCCCTGGGCCCTTACGTCGACCGCAACGTGACCGCCAGCATCAATGACGGCGACATGGGCGGATCGCTTCTGGGGATGAGCTACCTGGACCGCTGGAGCCGGATGGAAATGGGGGGCGGGGAACTGGTCCTGACACGGTGAGACCCAGATCCTGACACGCTCCTGACAGGTCAGGCCTCGGCCTTCTTCTCCCAGCGGCCGCTTTCCTCGGACCAGTATTGCGCCTTGCACCCTGCCCCGGTCAGCGCCTTCCATTGGCCGCGCGCATGCTGCACCGCCTGGCCGTCGAGCCCGTCAAACAGGATGCAGGCGCGCTGTAGCTGGGCGACCTCGTCGGGCGCGATATCGGCGCCGTCAACTGACATCGCACAGGCGAATCCGGCCAGATCCTGACGATCGGCTGTCAGGAGCACGGGCTGCAGCGCATCATGCGGGCCACCGGCCAGTCCATGCGGCAGGAAATGCTCCTCGGGGCCCTGCCACAGCTTTTCGTCCAGCCAGGACATCCGCCGCGCATCGGTGCCCCGCACGGCAATCCGCCAGCCGGCCTGCAGCGCGCGGTCCAGCAGCATGGGCAGCACGGCGTCCAGCGGCCGCCGGGTCAGGTGATAGAAATAGACGTCGCCCATCCGGCTTCAGCCCCTGGGATCGTAATTGCCGATGGTCCAGACGTGCCCTTCGGGATCGCGCAGCGAATATTGCAGCCCGCCATAATCCTTCTGGGTCAGCGGCAGCACGATCGTCGCCCCCGCCGCCATCGCCTTGGCATTGTGCGTCTCGACGTCGCCCACGACCACGTACATCGTCGTGGTCTCGCGCCCCCCGGTGTCGCGGGGCGCGGTCATGTAGCGGGAAAACGGCGTGTCCGCCTCGGGCCCGAACATGAAGAGGCTCTCTCCCAACTTCATCTCTGCATGCACGATCGTGCCGTCATCGTCGCGGTGAACCTGCAGTTCCTCCATGCCGATGACCTTCTTGAGAAACGCCAGCGCGCCCTCGCAGTCGGAATATCGGGTGGCCGGGATCAGCATGTCACAATCCTTGGCTGTGCCTGCCGGAACAGGATCAGCCTTCGTATCCGTCCGCAACCAGCCGGTTCAGCGCGGCCACACCCCAGCCGGTCGCCCCCTTGGGCGCGAAGGTCGAGTCGGTCTTCAACGACGCCACCCCGGCGATGTCCAGGTGGATCCAGGGCTGGCCTTCCTTGATGAAGCGCTTCAGGAACTGCGCCGCGGTGATCGACCCGCCGGCCCGTCCACCGACGTTCTTCATGTCGGCGATCGCCGATTTCAGCAGGTCGTCATAGCCCTGTCCCAGCGGCATCCGCCAGGCACCTTCGCCCTGCGATTCAGCTGCCTTCAGGAAGCTCTGGCAGAACGTGTCGTCGTTGGAAAACACGCCGGCGTTTTCATTGCCGAGGCCGACGATAATCGCGCCGGTCAGGGTCGCCAGGTCGACGATGCCGGCCGGTGCGAACCGTTCCTGCGTGTACCAGAGCACGTCGCACAGGACCAGGCGGCCTTCGGCGTCGGTGTTGATGATCTCGACCGTGTCGCCCTTCATGGACTTGACCACGTCGCCCGGACGGGTCGCGCGGGCGGACGGCATGTTCTCGACCAGGCCCACCAGGCCGACCACGTTGGCCTTGGCCTTGCGCAGGGCCAGCGCCTTCATCGTGCCGGCCACCACACCGGCGCCGCCCATGTCCATGGTCATGTCTTCCATGCCGGCCGCGGGCTTGAGCGAGATGCCGCCGGTATCAAAGACCACGCCCTTGCCGACCAGCGCCAGCGGCGCGGCGCCCTCTTCGCCACCCTTCCACTGCATGACGACCACCTTCGAAGGGCTGTCCGACCCGTGGCCGACGCTCAGCAGCGTGCGCATGCCCAGTTCGGCCAGCTGGTCTTCCTCCAGCACCTCGACCTCGAGCCCGATCTCGGTCAGCTCGGCCAGGCGGTTGGCGAATTCGGTTGTGGTCAGCACGTTGGCCGGTTCGTTCGTCAGGTCGCGGGTAAAGAACGCGCCTTCGGCGATGGCGGAAAAGCGCACGAAATCATCCGCGGCCTCGTCGGGGTTCGTCACCTGAAAGACGACGCCTTCGACCGGCTCCGCGGCGTCGGCCCCGGTCTTGTGTTCGCTGAATTCATAGGCGCGCAGCTGCACGCCCAGAGCCATTTCCATCGTCTTGGGATGGCTGCCCGCCAGGACGGTCATCGCGCTCTTGCCCTTGAGCTTGCCAAGAGCGGCCCCCGCCTTGCGCGCCTCGATCGGCGTGACCCGACGGTCCATCACCAGCACGTCCAGCGCGTCGGCCGCCATGCCCGTGGGCCAGGCCAGCGACACCGTCTTGCCGACAGAGAGCTTGCCGAAGGCGTCGCTGTCGATCAGGCGCTGCAACGCCCCCCGCGTCAGCTTGTTGACCCGACGTCCTGCCGGGCTCAGCTTGCCGTCCGGTGTGACGAAGATTGCAACCCGCCCCGTGGCGGTCGCAATGCTGTCGAGGTCGGTTTCCAGAAACTGGATCGGTGCAAGCGCGCTCATGTCGTCCTCCTGAAAGTCACATTCCTGACCTAGCCTGCGACCGGCTGCTTGACCAGAGAGCAGTTTTCCAGTCTGGGCAATTGCACTAGAATTCGCGAACCTGCACGACGATCCGGAGACCACATTGTCAAAATTCGACCGATACGTGCTCTCCCAGTATCTGTTGTTCTTCGGTTTCTTCTCGCTGATTCTGGTCGCCGTGTTCTGGCTGAACCAGGCGGTGGTGCTGTTCGACGTGCTGGTCGGCGACGGCCAGTCGGCCATGGTCTTCGTCGAATTCACCGCACTGGCGCTTCCCCGCCTGATCCGCATGATCCTGCCGATGGCGACCTTCGCGGGCGTGATCTATGCCACCAACCGGCTGAGCAACGAAAGCGAGCTGACGGTGATGCAGGCCACCGGGTCGTCGCCCTGGCAGATGGCGCGGCCGGCGTTGTGGTTCGGGGTGATCGTGGGGCTGGCGATGGCGGTGCTGACCAATTTCCTGCTGCCGCTGTCGATCAGCCGGCTGCAGGTGCGCGAGGCCGAGATTTCGCAGAACATCGCGGCGCGGCTGCTGACCGAAGGCACGTTCCTGCACCCCACCGACGGGGTGACCTTTTACATCCGCGAAATCGGGCTGGACGGCGCGCTGAGCGATGTCTTTCTGTCCGACCGCCGCGATCCGGCGGAAAGCGTGCTTTATACCGCCGCCCATGCCTATCTGGTGCGCGAAGACAGCGGCGCGCGGCTGATCATGGTCGACGGGATGGCCCAGGCGCTGAATGCCAAACGCGAGGCGCTGTCATTGACCCGGTTCGAGGATTTTTCCTATGATATCAGCGCCCTGATGCCGTCCGGTGGCGAAGGCAATCGCAGTTACCGAGAGATCCCCACGATGGAGCTGATCACCGACCGGCAAAACATCGCGGAGACCGAGAATCAGGGCCTGGGCAAGCTGACCGAAGAGTTGCACGTGCGCTTCACGCGGCCGCTCAGCTGTGTGGCGGTGTCGCTGATCGCCTTCTCGACGCTGCTTCTCGGCGGGTTTTCGCGCTTTGGCCTGTGGCGGCAGATGCTGGGCGCCTTCGGGCTGCTAGTGGTGCTGGAGACGCTGCGCGGCACCGTGTCGCCGCCGGTCGTGGCCAATCCGGCCATGTGGCCGATCCTGTACCTGCCCTCGCTGATCGGGTTCGCGATTGCCGGGCTGTTCCTGTACATGGCCGGCCGGCCGGGCCGGCTCAGGCGGCTGTTCCGGCGGGAGGCGGGCGCATGATCCTGGACCGGTACTTTGCCCGCCGCTTCCTGTTGCAGCTGGCGATCATCATGTGCGTGCTGCTGACGCTGATGTTCCTGATCGAGCTGATCGAACAGGTGCGCCGGTTCAGCGACAATGACGTCAGGCTGACACAAATCCTCTATCTTGTCAGCCTCAACGTCCCGGCGGCAATGTCCACCATCCTGCCGCTGATCACCATCCTGGCCACCGTGTCGCTGTTCATCGGCCTCGCCCGCAGCTCGGAACTGGTCGTGACGCGCGCCACCGGCCGGTCGGGGATCCGCGCGCTGCTGGCGCCGGCGGTGGTGTCCTTCCTGATCGGGATCCTGGCGGTCGCCATGCTGAACCCGATCGTCGCCGCCAGCATGAACCAGTATCAGCGCATGTCCGAGATCTATCGCTCGGGCGAAATTTCCGCCGCCTCGCTGTCGGGCGAAGGCCTGTGGCTGCGCCAGGGCGACACCAGCGGCCAGTCGGTCATCCACGCCACCGGCTATGTGCCCGAGGATTCAGAGATTTTCGGCGTCACCGTATTGAGCTACGCGGCCAATGGCGGCCCGTCCCGGCGGATCGAGGCGACGTCGGCGAAGCTGGAAAACGATGGCTGGACGTTGAAGAAGGCCAAGATCTGGTCGCTGACAACCGACGGCAACCCCGAGGCCACGGCCGAGACCTTCGAGACCTATCGCCTGCCCTCGACCCTGACGCCCGAACGGATCCGCGAAACCATCGGCGGGCGCATGAACATTTCGGTCTGGGACCTGCCCAAGACCATCCGCCAGCTGGACGAGGCCGGGTTTTCCACCCTGCGCCACCGCGTCTGGTACCAGTCCGAACTGTCCCGGCCGCTGTTCCTGGTCGCCATGGTGCTGATCGGCGCCGCCTTCACCATGCGCCACGTCCGTTTCGGCGGCACCGGCCTGGCGGTGCTGATGGCGGTGCTGCTGGGGTTCGGGCTGTATTTCATCCGCAACTTCGCCCAGATCCTTGGCGAAAACGGCCAGATCCCCGTGCCCATGGCTGCCTGGGCCGCGCCCGTCGCCTCGGTCCTGCTGGCGCTTGGCCTTTTGCTGCATGCGGAGGACGGATGAGACGCCCGCTTCTCTCCCTGATCGCCGCGCTCTGGCTGGCCACGCCCGCCATGGCGCAGGACGTCCAGACCGACGGACCGGCGATGCTGGTCGCCAACGAGGTCTATGTCACCGCCGACCGCAAGCTGGTGGCCGAAGGCCAGGTCGAGGCCTACCAGGGCGCCACCCGCCTGACCGCAAGCCGCATCGAATACGACCAGGCCAGCGGCACGCTGACGATCGAAGGCCCGATCCGCATCGAGGACGACCAGGGCGTCATCATCCTGGCCTCGGCGGCCGAGCTTGACGATCAGCTGAAGGATGGCCTTCTGACCGGCGCCCGGCTGGTGTTCAACGAACAGGTCCAGCTGGCCGCGACCCAGATGACCCGCGCGGGCGGGCGCTATACCCAGCTGCTGAAGACGGCGGTGACGTCGTGCAAGGTCTGCGATGACGGCAAGCCGCCGCTGTGGTCGATCCGCGCGCGCAAGGTGATTCACGACGAGCAGGAAAAACAGCTGTACTTCGAAGACGCCCAGCTGCGCGTCATGGATGTGCCGATCTTCTACCTGCCGCGCCTGCGCCTCCCCGATCCCACGCTGAAACGGGCGCGCGGCTTCCTGATCCCGGAAATCCAGACCACCTCGCAGCTGGGCACCGGCATCAAGGTCCCCTATTTCGTGCCGATCGGCGACAGCGCCGACGTGACGCTTACACCGTACTGGTCGCCCAACACGCGCACGCTGGACTTCCGCTATCGCCAGGCCTTCTGGAACGGCAACGTGGAATTCGAAGGCGCCGTGACCCGCGACACCCTGCTGCCGGACGAATGGCGCGGCTACCTGTTCGGCAACGGCAGTTTCGATCTGAAGAACCGGTTCCGGCTGGATTTCGATGTCTCGATGGCCTCGGACGACGCCTATCTGAAGGAATACGGGATTTCCGACGCCGACCGCCTGCGCCGCGAGATCGAGCTGAGCCGGTCGGACCGCGACAGTTTCTTCGGCGCCTCGGCGGTGAACTTCACCTCGCTGCGCGACAGCGAGGATGCCGCGCTGCAGCCCACCAGCATGCTTGACGTGCGCTACCAGCGCCGCAGCTACCCGTCCTGGCTGGGAGGCGAGCTGCGCACCACCCTGGTCGGCCATTCCCATGCCCGCGAATCCGACGAGGACATCATCGGCCGCGACATGACCCGCACCACCGCCGAAATGATGTACCTGCACAGCTACTTCCTGCCGAACGGTCTGCGGACGGATCTGCGGGCGGGGGTGGCCGGCGACCTGTTCTTCATCCGCCAGGACAGCACCCAGAACGACACCGAGGCGGTGCTGACCCCGCAGACCGCGCTGACGCTGCGCTATCCGATGATCAAGCAGACCGCCGGCGGGTCGCACCTGCTGGAACCCATCGTCCAGGTCGCCTGGTCGGACGTGACGGGCGATGACGTGCCCAACGACGAAAGCAACCTGGTCGAATTCGACGACGGCAACCTGCTGGCCCTGTCGCGGTTTCCCTCCGACGACCAGCGCGAGGACGGGCTGGTCTTTGCCTACGGCCTGAACTGGACCCGCACGCCGCGCGGCAAGGGCTGGGGCGCGCATGCAAGCTTTGGCCAGATCCTGCGCGACTTCAGCTCTTCGGAATTTTCCAGCTCGTCCGGTCTGTCGGGCAACAGGTCCGATTTCCTGGTCGCAGGCCAGCTGCTTTACAGCGACGACCTTACGCTGACGGCCCGCAGCCTGTTCGACGACAGCTTCGATTTCACCAAGGCCGAGGTCATCGGGACATGGGACACCGGGCGCAGCACGCTGCAGGGCAGCTACCTGTGGCTGGTGGCGGACGAAGCCGAGGGCCGCAGCGACGACGCGCACGAGATCTTCCTGGATGGCGCCTACGAGATCAACCGGCACTGGACCGCCTCGGCCAACTGGCGTTATGACATCGCCGAAGAAAGCCCGACCCGGGCCGGCGTCGGCCTGGGCTACATAAACGAATGTGTCGAGCTTGAGCTGACCGTCGATCGCCGGTTCACCTCTTCGACAACGGTTGAGCCTTCCACGATTTTCGGCTTTACCATCGCGCTACGCGGGTTCGGAACCGCCGACGGAGCAGAAAGATACACGTCCACATGCCAAAAGTCCTGATCAGAGCGCTGCGCGCGCTGTCCGTCAGCGCCGGTCTTGCCGCCGCGATCTCGCCCGCGGCCCTGACCGCGCAGAACCTGTTCGCCCCCGCCATCACCGTGAACGGCGACGTGGTCAGCCGGTACGAGCTGAACCAGCGCGAACAATTCCTGCGCCTTCTCGGCGCGCCGTCGGATCCCGCGAAACTGGCGCAGGATCAGCTGATCGAGGACCGCCTGAAGTTCCGGGCCGCCAACGAATACGGCGTTACCGTCTCGCCCGAGGACCTCAGGGCCGGGATGGAGGAATTCGCCGGTCGCGCCAATCTCAGCTCGGACGAATTCGTCGGCCGGCTGTCCGAGGCGGGCGTGTCCGAACAGACCTTCCGCGATTTCGTCCAGGTCGGCGTGCTCTGGCGCGACGTGGTGCGCGGCCGGTTCCTGTCGCAGGCCCGGCCTTCGGATGCCGAAATCGACCGCGCCATGGGCGCCGGCGGCCGGGGCGGCCTGCGGGTGCTGCTGTCGGAAATCGTGATGCCGCTGACGCCGGAAAACCAGGACGCCGTGCGCGCAAGGGCCGAGGAAATCGCGCAGATCAAGAGCATCGACGCGTTTTCGGCCCAGGCCCGCGAAGTGTCGGCCACCAACACACGTGACCAGGGCGGCCGCATGGACTGGGTGGCGCTGAACGATCTGCCGCCCGCGCTGCGGCCGGCGATCCTGGCGTTGTCGCCGGGCGACGTGACCCCGCCGCTGCAGCTGCCGAACGCCGTCGCGCTGTTCCAGCTGCGCGACATCGGCGAGATCACCGGCAAGTCGACATCCTATTCCGCCATCGATTACGCGATGTACTTCATCCCCGGCGGGCGCACCGCCGAGGCGCTGTCGGCCGGCCAGCAGATCGCCAACAGCGTCGACACCTGCGACGATTTCTACGGCCTCGCCAAGGGCCAGCCCGCAGGCACGCTGCAACGCCAGTCGCAGGCGCCGGCGCAGATCCCCAGCGACGTTGCCGTGGAACTGGCCAAGCTCGACCCGGGCGAAACATCTCTGGCGCTGACCCGCAACAACGGCCAGTCGCTGATGCTGCTGATGCTTTGCGGCCGCACCGCCACCGCCAACGAAGACGCCTCGCGCGAACAGGTGGCCAATGCCCTGACCGCACAGCGGCTCGAAGCCTATGCCAGCAGCTATCTCGACCAGCTCAAGGCCAACGCCATGATCAAGGTCGAATGACCCGGGCCCTGGTCCTCTCCTGCGGCGACCCGGCCGGGATCGGACCGGAACTTGCGGCAAAGGCCTGGGACCAGCTGCGCGCCGAAGTGCCCTTTGCCTGGATCGGCGATCCGGCGCATCTGCCGACCGGCGCCGCCTGGACCGAAATCCGGACCCCGGCCGAGGCACTGTCGGTCAGCGCCAATGCGCTTCCGGTCCTGGCGCATCCCTTCCCCGCCCCGGCACGTCCGGGTCAGCCCGATCCGGCCAACGCCGCCTCGGTCGTGGCGGTGCTGGACCGCGCGGTCGACCTGGTGATGTCGGGGGCGGCCTCGGGCCTGTGCACCGCGCCGATCAACAAGAAGGTGCTGATCGACGGCGCCGATTTCGCCCATCCCGGCCACACCGAATACCTGGCCGCCCGCGCCGGCGTCGACCGCGTCGTCATGATGCTGGCCGGCCCCGACCTGCGCGTCGTGCCGACCACCATCCACATCGCCCTGTCGGACGTGCCGACGGCCCTCACGCCCGCGCTCCTGCGCGAGACGATAGAAATAACCGCCCGCGACTTGCGCGACCGCTTCGGCCTTGTGGCCCCCCGCATCGCGGTGGCGGGCCTGAACCCCCATGCCGGCGAAGGCGGCGCCATGGGCCACGAGGAACTGGCCTGGATCGCCCCCCTCGTCGAGACGATGAAGGCCGAGGGCCACGCGATCACCGGTCCACACCCCGCCGACACGCTGTTCCACGCCGCCGCGCGCGCCCGCTACGACGTGGCGATCTGCATGTACCACGACCAGGCGCTGATCCCAATCAAGACGCTGGATTTCGACCGCGGCGTGAACGTCACCCTGGGCCTGCCCTTCATCCGCACCTCGCCCGACCACGGCACCGCCTACGACATTGCCGGCAAGGGCATCGCCACCCCGACCAGCCTGATCGAAGCGCTCAAGCTCGCCCAACGCCTGGCCAACGCATGAGCTGCTGTTTCTTTCTCTTTACAAATACCCCGGCGCGCCCCCTGCCGCCCGCACCAAGGCTTCGGACATGAGCGCGATCGACACCCTGCCCCCCCTGCGCGAGGTCATCGCCAGCCACGGCCTTTCGGCGCGCAAATCGCTGGGCCAGAACTTTCTTCTGGATCTGAACCTGACCGCCAAGATCGCCCGTCAGGCCGGTGACCTGTCCGCCTGCGACGTGCTGGAAATCGGCCCCGGTCCCGGCGGCCTGACCCGGGGCCTGCTGGCCGAAGGCGCGCGCCGCGTGGTCGCCGTGGAAAAGGACAGCCGCTGCCTGCCCGCCCTGCACGAGATCGCCGCCGCCTATCCCGGCCGGCTGGAGATCCTGGAAGGCGACGCGCTGCAGATCGATCCCATGGCGCATCTGACGCCGCCGATCCGCATCGCCGCCAACCTGCCCTACAACGTGGGCACGGAACTGCTGGTGCGCTGGCTGACGCCCGCGCAATGGCCGCCGTTCTGGCAAAGCCTGACGCTGATGTTTCAAAGGGAAGTGGCCGACCGCATCGTGGCGCAGCCCGGGTCAAAGGCCTATGGGCGCCTGGCGATCCTGGCCCAGTGGCGGGCCGAGGCGCGGATCGTGCTGTCGCTGCCGCCCGAAGCGTTCACCCCGCCGCCGAAGATTTCCAGCGCCGTGGTGCATCTGACCGCCCTGCCCGAACCGCGCTATCCGGCCGATCCGGCCGTTCTGTCGCGCGTGGTGGCGGCCGCCTTCAACCAGCGGCGCAAGATGCTGCGCGCGGCGCTCAAGGGCGTCGCCCCGGATATCGAGGACCGGCTGGTCGCCGCCGGCCTGAAGCCGACGGACCGTGCCGAAACGGTGCCTCTGGAAGGGTTCTGCGCGCTTGCCCGGGAAGTGGCCGGCACCTAGAAGGGCCGGGCCACTCGGGTCAGCTTGCGGCGGCCTGGCTCGAAGAGCTCTCGGGCGCGTCGTCCGACCCCTTGGCCGATTTCGCCTCGGACGTCTTGTCAGCCGGCGCATCCGCGGCGGCCGCGTCATCCGCAGGCTTGTCCTTCTTCGCCGTCGACCGCTTGCGCGGCGTGGTGCTGCGCGGCGTGCCCGACTTGGTGGACGACTTTGAGCTGCTCGACCGGCCCGAGGTTTTCTTCGGCGCGCTTTCCGGCGTTTCCACCAGGCCGCTGTCGCCTTCCGACGCCTCGTCCGAAGACGAGATGACCTCGATCACGTCAGGCTGCGGCGCTTCGGCGGGATCCGCGGACCGGCCGTTGGAGTCGCGTTCCTGGCGATCGGCCCGCTCGCGGTCGCGTTCGGCCTGGCGTTCGCGGTTCTGCCGCTCCTGCTCCTCCCGACGCTGATCCTGCTCGCGCTGCGCTTCGCTCAGCATGCGCAGATAGTGTTCCGCATGCTGCTGGAAATTTTCGGCCGCCACGCGGTCATTGCCCAGCTGGGCATCGCGAGCAAGCTGGTTGTACTTGTCGATAATCTGCTGCGGCGTTCCCCGCACCTTGCCTTCGGGACCCGAGCTGTCGAACACGCGGTTGACAACGTTACCTCCAGAAGGACGGCTGCGGTTGGACTTAGACCGCGAACGTGATTTGGACGATCTCATCTATTTGCTGTCAGCTTTTTTCTACCGTGTGTCGACCCGCTTCACGCCTCACGCGCTCTTATCGTTTCCAGGTCGACGACTTGTTGGCTTAACGTTGCGCGGGAGCGTAAACAGCGTCCAGCGCAGCAACATGTACGACTAAGCATGTCCGGCCCTTCGAAACAAGACCTTCCGGGCCGGAAAGTCGGATTTTACCATCAAAAACCCTCAATTTCCGGTTCACTCCGGAAGTCGTCTCGAGGGATTTGCAGTGTTTATTCCGGCCGTCGGGCCAGCACGACGCGGTCCCTGCCGTCCAGATCCGGCAGGATGTCGACATCGGCAAAACCGGCGTCGCGGCAGATCTGCACCACGGCTTCGCCCTGGGTCGGCCCGATCTCAAGAACCAGCCGTCCATCCACCGCCAGGAAGCGCCGCACGCCCGCACAGATCTTGCGATAGGCGCTCAGCCCGTCGGCGCCGTCGGTCAGCGCCATGTCGGGCTCGTGCTCGCGCACTTCCGGGGCCAGGCCCGGCATCTCTGCGCGCGAGATGTAGGGCGGATTTGATACAATGAGATCAAAGACATCGTCGACATGCGAGAACCAGTTCGACACCACGATCCGCGACCGGTTGTGAACCTCGTGCAGGATCGCGTTGGCACTGGCCTGCAGGCAGGCCGCCTCGCTCAGATCGACGCCCATGCCCAGCGACCGCGGCATCTCGGCCAGCAGCGTCACCAGGATGCAGCCCGACCCGGTGCCAAGGTCCAGGACGCGGTCGAACGGCTCGGCCAGGGCGACCTCGATCAGGGCCTCGGTTTCGGGGCGCGGATCCAGCACATCGCGGCTTACCTTGAACTTGCGTCCGTAAAAGGCGCGCTCTCCGACAAGGTGCGACACCGGGACGCGGACCGATCTGAGCGCGATCAGACGGTCGTAGCGTTCGGCGATATCCGGTTCCAGGTCCTCGGGCGCGATCAGGGTCACCCGCGCCGCTTCGATCCGGGCCGCGTGGGCCAGCAGGACGCGTGCGTCGCGCGCCGGGTCCGATACCCCCGCCGCCCTCAGCCGCGCCGTTGCCGCCGCCATTGCCTCTGCCGCTGTGGTCATCCGCCCATCTCCGCCATTCGCCGCGCCTGGTCGTCCGAGATCAGCGCATCGATCACCTCGTCCAGGTCGCCGCCCAGGATCTGGTCCAGCTTGTAGAGCGTCAGGTTGATCCGGTGATCCGTCATTCTGCCTTGCGGGAAATTGTAGGTCCGGATCCGTTCCGACCGGTCGCCCGAGCCCACCTGCGCCGCCCGGCTGGCGGACCGTTCGCTGGCCAGCCGCTGCCGTTCGCGATCGAACAGCCGCGCGCGCAGCACCTGCATCGCCAGCTCGCGGTTGCGGTGCTGCGATTTCTCGGAACTGGTGACGACGATGCCGGACGGGATATGGGTGATGCGCACCGCGGAATCGGTGGTGTTCACATGCTGCCCGCCGGCCCCCGACGACCGCATGGTGTCGATGCGGATGTCGCCCGGAGCAATCGCGATATCGACGTCCTGCGCCTCGGGCAGCACCGCCACCGTCGCGGCCGAGGTATGGATCCGCCCGCCGCTTTCCGTCGCGGGCACCCGCTGCACCCGGTGCACGCCGCTTTCGAATTTCAACCGGGCGAAGACGCCCTCGCCCTGCACATGGGCGGTGACTTCCTTGATCCCGCCCAGTTCGGTCGCCTGTTCGTCGATCACCTCGAACCGCCAGCCATGGGCGTCGGCATAGCGCTGGTACATGCGCAGCAGGTCGGCGGCGAACAGCGCCGCCTCGTCCCCGCCGGTGCCGGGGCGGATTTCCAGCATGGCGGGCCGCGCGTCGGCGGAATCCTTCGGCAACAGCGCGATCTGCAGGGCCTTTTCGACCTGCGGCAGCCGCGCGCGCAGCACCGGCAGCTCTTCCTCGGCCAGCGGCTTCATGTCGGGATCCGACAGCAGCGCCTCGGCCTCCTCCAGATCCGCGCGCACGCCGCGCCAGACGGTGATCTGTTCGACCACCGGCCTCAGCTCGGAATATTCGCGGGCCAGTTCCGCAATGTCGCCGGACCCGTCGGCCATGGCAGCCTCGAGATAGTGAAAGCGTTGCGATATCTGGTTCAGGCGGTCTTCGGGGATCATTGATGTTCTCTGTGCCATCGCCACGCTTTGGTCAAGAGCCGGCCCATGGTAGCCTTTCCATATGAAGAACGCCCTTGCGATCCTGCTGTGCGCGTTGCCCGCCCTGGGCCTGGCCGACGTGGCCGGTCCGGGCGGCAAGGTGATCGATTGCTATTGCACCGATCGCAGCGGCGGGCGCATCGAACTGGGCGAGATGATCTGCCTGCGGGTCGACGGCAAGGCGTTCATGGCCCAGTGCCAGATGTCGCTGAACGTGCCGATGTGGCGCAAGATCCAGGACGGGTGCCTGACGGCGCGCCTGTCCCCGTTCGGTTCACAACCCGGCGATCCAGCCGTCGACCCGGGCCCGGTTCACGCCCAGGTCCGACCGGCCAAAGCGCAGACGCCCATATATCTTCAGCAGGTCACCGTCCTGGCGCGCCGTGGTGTAATCGGGAAATCCCCAGAGCTTTGAGCGGGTGACGAAGGTCATCATCCCCTCTTCGACCGATCCGGCCAGACGCGTGGTCCGCGGCGTGGCCAGCGCGACATTCGCCAGCCGCCCAAGCCCGTCCGGCCCGGTGTCGACAACCCGCATGACCCCGCCGGACAGATCGGCATCGGCCGAGAAATCGGGCATTTCATGCCAGTCGGCCGGGTCGCTGGGCGCCAGCCTGATGTAGCCCACCACGATGGCGAGCAAAGCGATGATGGTAACAAGAACCACGATGTAGCGTCCCATGGCGGTCCCACTGGCTTCTCTTGTTGCGGGCCGGGTTGCGGCCTTTTTCAAAGGCCGCCCGACGCAGGACCTGCCGCCGGCCTCTTATCTGTATGTCACGCCCGGCAGAACGCAGAGCAGTTCGAACAGCAGATTGGCCGCCGTCAGCGCGGTATTGCCTGACGGATCATAGGGCGGCGACACTTCGACCATGTCGCACCCCACGATGTTCAAACCTCTCAGCGCGCGGATCAGTTCCATCGCCTGCGCCGTCGTCAGCCCCCCGATCTCGGGCGTGCCGGTCCCCGGCGCGAAAGCCGGGTCCAGGCTGTCGATATCATAGGAGACGTAAACGGGACCCTCCCCGATATCGCGACGAATTTCCGCACCCAGCGGCGCCAGCGACCGGTGCCACAGTTCGGGCGCCAGGAACTGCTGGAATCCCCAGCCCTGCGCCTCGGTGAAATCGGTGGCCGCATAGCCGGTGCCCCGCAGCCCGATCTGATAGGTTTTCTGGGGGTTTAGAAGGCCTTCTTCATAGGCGCGCCGGAACACCGTGCCGTGGGTTTCGCGTTCGCCGAACATCTCGTCGTTGACGTCGGCATGGGCGTCCACATGCACCAGCGCGACCGGCCCGTGACGTTCTGCCACGGCCCGCAGAATGGGCAGCGTCAGGGAATGATCCCCGCCGATCGCCACCGGGATCGCACCGCTGCCCAGGATCGTCGTGTAGCTCTCGCGGATGATTCGCAGGCTGTCGGACAACGAGAACGTGTTGATCGCCAGGTCGCCCACATCGGCCATGTTCAGGCTGTCGAAGGGCGCCGCCCCGGTCTGGAGGTTGTAGGGCCGGATCATTGCGCTTTCGGCGCGCACCTGTTTCGGACCGAACCGCGTGCCCGACCGCCAGGATGTGCCGATATCCATCGGAATGCCAAGGATGGCCACGTCCAGCCCGTCCAGCACGCCGGCCTGCGGCAGCCGCATGAAGGTGTTCGGCCCGGAAAACCGCGCCAGGTCATTGCCGGAAATCGGCTGGTTCGGTGTCGTCATGCGCGCATGTTCCATCCCAGAAGGCAGATGATCTCCATCGCCACGTGGGCGCCGGCGATCGCCGTCGCGCCCGTGGTGTCGAACGGCGGAGACACCTCGACCACATCGCCACCCTTTATGTTGATCCCCGCCAGGTCCCGCAGCAGGATCGCCGCCTGCCCCGAACTGAGCCCCCCCCAGACCGGCGTGCCGGTGCCGGGCGCGAACGCCGGGTCCAGCCCGTCGATGTCGAAGGTCAGATAGACCGGGCGGTCGCCGACGATCTCGCGCGTGGCCCTGGCAATCTCGGACGGTCCGCGTTCATGCACGCTGCGCGCATCGAAGGTGGTGATGCCCAGCGTGTCGGGATTGTTGGTGCGAATCCCGATCTGGACCGATGTCGCCGGGTCGATGAAGCCGCATTTGACCGCCTTGTAGAACATCGTCCCGTGGTCGATCCGGGTCATGTCGTCATCGGCCCAGGTGTCGGAATGCGCATCCACATGGACCAGCGACAGCGGCCCGTATTTCTCGTGCATCGCGCGCAGGATCGGGAAGCTGATGTAATGGTCGCCCCCCAGCGTGACGGGGGCCACACCGGCGGCCAATATTGTTCTGACATGATCTGTCAAAGCGTCAGGAAACGCCGGAACATTGGCATAATCAAAGGCCAGGTCCCCGTAATCCACGATGGTGAATTCCGACAGGGGATCAAAGCCCCAGCCATAGGGCGCATCCGGCGCCTGCAGGGCAGACGCCTCGCGGATCGCCCGCGGCCCCAGCCGCGTGCCCGGCCGGTTGGTCACCGCCTGGTCGAAAGGCACGCCGGTTACGGCAATGTCGACCCCGGTCAGGTCCTTGGTATAGCGCCGCCGCAGGAAGGACAGCGCGCCGCCAAAGGTGTTCTCGAACGAGGGGCCGCGCGGATCGGCGCGGGAAAAGGCCTGATCGACCTGGGTCTTTGCATCTTCCAAGCTCATCTTGATGCCCTTTCGAGTGTCGGGGTGGGTGGGAGACGCTCGGAAGGGCATCATCCCGCAGGCTGCGCCCTTTCGACCAGCCGCGCCAGGAACGACGCGCCCACCGGCGCCACCGCGTCGTTGAAATCGTATTCCGGATGATGCAGCCCCGCGCCTGGTCCCTGCCCGATGAACAGGTAGGCCCCGGGACGCGAGTTCAGCATGTAGGCGAAATCCTCCGCCCCCATCTCGCGTCGCCCGTCGGCTTCGACCTTGTCGTCGCCCGACACCTCGCGCGCCACCTCCGCCGCGAACCCCGCCTGCGCGGCATGGTTCACCGTCGCGGGATAGCCGACCTCATAGGTGAAATCGGCCTCGACCTCGAAGCTGGCGGCATGACCGGCGACGATCGTTTCCATCCGCCGGCGCACCATGTCCTGCACGCGCGGATCGAAAGTGCGGATGGTGCCGTTCACATAGGCCGTGTCGGGGATGACGTTGTCCACGTTGCCGGCATGGATCTGCGTGATCGAAATCACCAGGTCGTCCTGCGCTGAATTGTTCCGGCTGACGATGGTCTGGAAGGCCTGCGCGATGGCGATCGCCGCCACGATCGGATCCTTGGTCTCGTGCGGCAGCGCGCCGTGCCCGCCGACTCCCTTGATATACAGGTCAAACGTGTCGACCGCCGCCATGATCGGCCCCGGCGTCGTCAGGAACGCGCCTTCGCTCAGCCCCGGCGCATTGTGCAACGCATAGACCTCGGCGATGCCGAAGCGTTCCATGATGCCTTCGCGCACCATGACCTCGGCGCCCGCGCCATGTTCCTCGGCCGGCTGAAAGATGATCGCCGCCCGCCCGTTGAACTTGCGTGTCTCGGCCAGGTAGCGCGCCGCGCCCAGCAGCATCGTCGTGTGCCCGTCATGGCCGCAGGCATGCATCCGCCCCTCGTGGGTCGAGGCATAGGCCGCGCCGGTCTGTTCGATCACCGGCAGCGCATCGAAATCGGCACGCAGCCCGATGGTGCGCCCGGGTCCCTGGCCTTCGATGATCGCAACGATCCCGGTCTGCGCGATGCCTTCGTGAATTTCGTCCACCCCGAATTCGCGCAGCCGGTCTGCGATGAAGGCCGCCGTCTTGGGGCAGTCAAATCCCAATTCCGGGATCTGGTGCAAATGCTGGCGCCACGCCGTCAGGTCAGGAGCGAAATCGGCGATACGGTTGACGACAGGCATGGAAAAACCCCGGCAAGTGGCAGTAGGACTGGCCGCATCTGACACCGAACCGGATGCCGCCGCAATGCCCGATGATGCCCTGATCCACGACCCCGACGCCGGGATGGACCGCCTGCTTGAAATCATGCGCAGGTTGCGCGACCCCGAAACCGGTTGCCCCTGGGACATCGAACAGACGTTTGAAACCATCGCCCCCTACACGATCGAGGAAGCCTACGAGGTCGCCGATGCGGTCGAACGCGGCGCCATGGAGGAATTGGAAGGCGAATTGGGCGATCTGCTGCTGCAGGCCGTCTATTTCGCGCAGATGGCGGAAGAGGCCGGGCATTTCACCTTTCAGCGGATCGTGCGCGGCATTTCCGACAAGATGGTCGCCCGCCATCCACATGTCTTCGGCGACGAAAGCCGCGACAAATCAGCCGAACAGCAGACTGTGGACTGGGAAACGATCAAGGCCGCGGAACGGGCCGGCAAGGCGCAAAAAGGCGCCCTGGACGGCGTTGCCCTGAACCTGCCCGCGCTTTTGCGGGCGCTCAAGCTGCAGAAACGGGCCGCGCGCGTGGGTTTTGACTGGTCCGATATCGGCGACGTTCTGGCCAAGATCACCGAGGAAGCCGGCGAATTGGCCGAGGCCCGCGACACGATGGGACCCGACGAGATCGAGGATGAATTCGGCGATCTGCTGTTCGTGATGGTCAACCTGGGCCGGCACCTGGGCGTCGACCCCGAAGCCGCCCTGCGCCGCACCAACGCCAAGTTCACCCGCCGATTCGGCGCGGTCGAGACAAAGCTGGCCGAACGCGGCAAGACCCCGACGACCAGCGATCTACCCGAGATGGACGCGCTTTGGGACGCGGTAAAAGCCGAGGAAAGGCGCTAGATCATCTCGATCCCAGCCATCGCGGACACCCTGTCCAGGTCGCGCGCGTAACGGTCTTGCAGAACGGTTCTTTCGGCCTCTCCAAAGGCGGCGATCCCCCTGGGCGTCGCGTCGTCGGCATGGCTCCTGACAACCTCCTGCCACTCATCGCGCGCCAGCGATCCGCCCCCGCGATAGATCGTCTGAAGCGCCATCAATCCCGCATCGGTCGCGCTGAGGTTCAGCACCTCCTCCGGCTCTTCCAGATCCGTCAAAGGAACCTCTGGCAGGAGCTTTGTCAGGAGCGCGGCACTGCTGCCACGCCGATCATAAGGCACGACGACCAGCCGTTCGGGCCGCAGGATCTGTTGCATCTGCGCGATCAACTCGGGCCAGCCGCGATCCATGCCCAGGAACTTCGCCACCAGCGCATCGAAATCGGCGACCGCGTTGTCCTCGGCCCGCTTGCGATAGGCCGAGACGTAGATTTCATCATAAGAGCGAAGCACATAGACGATCTGCAGCCGGGCGTCGCCAACCCCGTCCCGCAGGCATTGAAACCGCATCCCCGCCGCCGGAAAGAACCGCCCCTGGTAGAAATGGAACATCCGCCCGGGCACGTTTTCTTCGGAAATCACAAGCGCGCGCGCCGGATCCGGACTGAACTTCGCCACCGCCCCACGGACCGAACCGACGAACTTCCCATGACGTTGCCCTTCATGCCGCGGGCTTGGCAACCGCAGGGCCAACCGACCGCCCGGCACCCCGTCACGGCCCGGATACGCCACGTCATACCCTGCCCTGTCCAGCACCGACCGATTGTCATGAAGGCACATCTGGAACGAACTCGACCCCGTCCGATGCGCCCCCGCATGCAGAAAGATCCGCTTGCCCATCCACGCCTCTTTTGGCGCAACGATGCGCATTCCATTGCCTTTCCGCAATGGCTTCTGGACAAAGAGCCTGACCCTTGTCACTTTCCGCCCTCACCGACCCGGAGGTCTCATGCCCCCTCGCAAGATCATCATCGACACCGATCCCGGCCAGGACGATGCCATCGCCATCATGCTGGCGCTCGCCAGCCCCGAGGAGATCGACGTTCTCGCCATCACGGCGGTCGCCGGCAACGTGCCGCTGGCGCTGACGTCCAAGAATGCGCGGATCATCTGCGAACTGGCCGGACGGCCTGACGTGGCCATCTATGCCGGCTGCGACGCCCCGCTGACCCGCCCTCTGGTGACGGCCGAACATGTCCATGGCAAGACCGGGCTGAACGGCCCGAACCTGCCCGATCCGACCATGCCGCTGCAGGATCAGCACGCGGTGGATTACATCGTCGACACGCTGCGCGGCTCTGATGCGGGGGCCATCACGCTGTGTCCGCTGGGGCCATTGACCAATATCGCAAAGGCGTTCAAGGCCGCGCCGGATATCGTTGAAAAGGTTCAGGAAATCGTTCTGATGGGGGGCGCCTATTTCGAAGTGGGCAACATCACCCCCACCGCCGAATTCAACATTTATGTCGACCCGGAAGCCGCTGATATCGTTTTCAAATCCGGCGCACCGATCACGGTCATGCCGCTGGACGTCACGCACAAGGCGCTGGTCACCACCGCCCGTAACGACGCCTTCCGCGCGCTGGGAACGCCCGTCGGCGACGCGGTCGCCCAGATGACCGATTTCTTCGAACGGTTCGACAAGGAAAAATACGGATCCAACGGCGCGCCGCTGCATGATCCCTGCGTCACCGCGTACCTCATCAATCCCGACCTCTTCAAAGGCCGCCACATCAATGTCGAGATCGAGACGACCTCGGACCTGACGCTGGGTATGACCGTGGCCGACTGGTGGGGCGTGACCGACCGGCCCGCCAACGCGACCTTCATGGGCGACATCGACGCCGACGGGTTCTTCACCCTCCTGACCGAGCGCCTGGCCCGGCTGTGAAGGCGGCGCTTCACCTCGCCCGGCCCGAGGATGCCGACAGGCTCGACACGCTTGTCGCCGCCTCGCATGCCGAACGGGGGATCGCCACACCGGACGCCCGGCGCCGGGCGGCGCTGGCGCCCCTTCTCGAAGGGTCGCCCCACGGCGCCGTCTACCTGATCGGGCCAGCGCGGGCGCCGGTCGGCTACGTGGTGGTCACCTTCGGCTGGTCGGTGGAATACGGCGGGCTCGACGGGTCTGTCGACCACCTGTACATCCGCCCGCCGGTCCGCAGACGCAGCATCGCCACCGAAATCCTGCTGTCGCTTGCCTCGGCGCTGTCTGATGCCGGCCTGTGCGCCCTGCACATGCGCCTGGATCGCGACGACGGCACCGCACTGCGCCTGTCCCAAAGGACTGGATTCAAGCCGCGGGATCATTACATGTGGGTAACGCGCGCCCTCTCCTGACATCTTTTCGACAGGACCTGCCATGACGCTCCATATCCCGTTCGACAATTCCTACGCCCGCCTGCCCGAGGGTTTCTTTTCCTCCCAGGCCCCTACGCCGGTCTCTGCGCCGGACCTGATCGCCTTCAATGCGCCCCTTGCCGAATTGCTGGGGATCGAAGCCGGCTCGCCCGAGGAAATGGCCCAGATCTTTGCCGGCAACCGGCTGCCCGATGGCGCCGAGCCGCTGGCGCAGCTGTATTCCGGCCATCAATTTGGCCATTACAATCCGCAACTTGGCGATGGTCGCGCGGTGCTGCTGGGGGAAACCATAGGCAAGGATGGCGTGCGCCGCGACATTCAGCTGAAAGGCGCCGGCCGCACCCCCTATTCGCGCGGTGGCGACGGGCGCGCCTGGCTGGGGCCGGTTTTGCGGGAATACATCGTGTCAGAAGCGATGCACGCTCTTGCCATTCCCACCACCCGCGCCCTTGCCGCCGTGTCGACCGGAGAGCCGGTTCTGCGCGAACGCGTCCTGCCCGGCGCTGTCCTGACCCGGGTGGCCAAAAGCCATTTGCGTGTCGGCACCTTCCAGGTCTTCGCCGCCCGGGGCGAGATCGACAAGCTGCGCCAGATCACCGATTTCGCGATTGCCCGCCATTATCCAGAGGCCGACGGTCCGATGGGCCTGCTGACGGCGGTGCGGGATGCCCAGGCGAAGCTGGTCGCACAATGGATGGGCGTGGGGTTCATCCACGGGGTGATGAACACCGACAATTGTGCGATTTCCGGCGAGACGATCGATTACGGGCCCTGCGCCTTCATGGACAGCTATCATCCGCAGACGGTCTATTCCTCGATCGATCAGCAGGGCCGCTATGCCTATGCCCAGCAACCGGAAATCGCGGTCTGGAACATCGCGCAACTGGCCACCGCGCTGATCCAGCAGATCGACGACAAGGATGCGGCCGTCGCCGAGGCCACCGCCATCGTGCACGCCATGCCGGACCTGATCCGCGACCATTGGCTGGCGATCTTCCGCGCCAAGATCGGTTTGACCAGCGCCCGGCCCGAAGATGGCGACCTGATCGCCGATTTCCTGCGGCTGCTGGCCACTGACAAGGCCGATTTCACCAATGCCTTCCGTGGTCTGACCAACGGTACGGCGCGCGACTGGCTGCTGGATCGTGACGGCTTTGATGCGTGGTCCGCGCGCTGGCAGGACCGGTTGCAGGGCGAACCTGATCCCGAGGCCCGGATGCGCGTCGCCAACCCGGCCTTCATTCCGCGCAACCATCGGATCGAAGAGGTAATCGCCGCCGCACTGGATGCGGATTTCGCTCCGTTCGAACGGATGAACCGCGTCCTGGCGCGCCCTTGCGACGATCAGCCCAAGGACGCGGACCTGATGGCGCCGCCGACCGAGGACCAGGTCGTGCGCGCCACCTTCTGCGGGACGTGAGGGGCGCGAGCGCATTTCGGGAACTTTGGACGTTGGCAGACCCCCGCCCGACAGGCTAAACCCGGAAGCCTAATCGCCCGCCCCATGTTCCATCCGACAGAGTGCATGACCGACACCATCATTTCCCGCTGCGAGGCCAAGGGCCTGCGTATGACCGGCCAGCGCCGGACCATTGCCCATGTGCTTGAGGCCAGCCTTGACCACCCGGATGTCGAAGAGCTTTATGCCCGGGCGGTGCAACACGATTCCCAGATCTCGATCGCGACGGTCTACCGGACAGTGAAACTGTTCGAAGAGGCCGGGATCCTGGAGAAACTGGAATTCGGTGACGGGCGCGCGCGTTACGAGGATGCGGATCGGGACCACCACGACCACCTGATTGACCTGGCGACCGGTGCTGTGATCGAATTCGTCGACCCCGAGATCGAGGCGCTGCAGGAACGGATCGCGGAAAAGCTGGGCTATGAATTGCGGGGCCACCGGCTGGAACTGTACGGGGTGCGCAAGAAGCGCTAGGCGGCGACGCCGCGTTTTGCGCGGGCCAGGAACAGCGGCACGAGCACGGTCAGGATCAGCAACCGGACCAGGTGGCAAGCCGCGACAAGCCCCGGGTTGGCGCCAAGCACGGCGCCGAGGGCGATCATCATCTCGAACCCGCCGGGCGCAAAGGCAGCCACAATCCCAAGAACCGGCATGCCAAGCCAGGCTGCGACGGGGATCGCTGCCGCGGCGGCGATCGCCGAACCGATGACCGTCGTCGCCGCGCCAGCGCCCAGGGCCTTGACGAAGGCATCCCAGGTGACGCCGGAAAACCGTGTCCCGATCAGGGCGCCAAGCACGATGAAGCCCACGTTCGCCACTTCGGGGGCCAGGCCGCCCGAGACCACGCCCAGCCCATGCGCTACCGCCGACACGACCATCGCGCCGATCATCAACCCCGCGGGCATGTGCAACCGGGCCAGCCCCCAACCGGCCCCCGCCGCCACGACAATAAGGATCACGAAGGCGACCCAGCCGATGGGCTGGGCGCTCGACACTGCGTTCAGCGTCACTTCGACGCCGAAGACCAGGGCCAGCAGCGGGACCAGCAGGCTCATGGTCAAAAGACGCATGGATTGCACGATCGTCACGCGGGTCATGTCGACCTCGAGGCTGGTCCCCAGCCCGATGACGAAGCTCAGGTGCCCGGGCGTGGAGGCCAGGACCGCGCCGCGTCGGTCAAAATTGAAATACCGCCTCAGCACGAACTGGCAGAGCGCCATCGTCGCCGCCAGGCTGATCGTCAGCGCAACGAAGGCCAGCGGCCAGCGGGTCAGCGCCGACGTGGTTTCGGCCGTGACGATAGAGCCAAGGCCGATGCCCACCACCAGGAATGCCAGGGCTCGGACATGGGGCATGATGCCCAGGCGCAGGCCGAAGAGACCCGCAAGGGTCACCCCAAGAGCCGGCCCGGTCATGGTCGGCGCCGGAAAATGCACAAGCGCGCCAACACCTGCACCGATTGCCGCGATTGCGAGGGTTAGCGCAGTGGAACTCAGTTCCGGTCGAGTGGGAATCCAACGCATGCCCCCTGTTAGCAGCACCTTCCGGATTGCGCCATCCACCGGAATGCCCTGTCGCAATGGGAAAATTTCACAGCGTCCCGACCGAAAATTCAGCTGTGTCCGCCCAAGGCCATGACGATCAGGCCGCCGAGTCGGACCGCAGACGCGGTTCGCGGGGGGCACGGCGGCGGTCCTTTCCGCCCTGCGGCTTCATCTCGTCCGGCACGGCAGAGAAATTGGCGGCCAGCCGGGTCATCGACCGGTGCGCGTTGCGGCATTCGGTGTCGATGTGTTCGATGCACCCCATCACCTTGGTCTGGAATTGCAGCAGCCGGTCGACGATGTCGGCGATCCCGCCCGAATCGCCGCTCAGCCCCGCCTCTTCGATACGGCACATCACCCGCGTCACGGCGAGCCCCGACACGATTCGTTGCAACTGGCGCACCTGCACCACCAGCTCCTCGGTCCGCTTCAGCATCACGTCCGCGCGGGCGCTGAAATTGCGGGTGTGCGGCTGGATGATCTGCGCCTCGACCTCCATCGAGATCCCCTCGGGCAGGCCGTCTTCCGATTCGAACCGGCGAAACGCCTCGTGCAGCAGCGACACCGCAGCCAGGCCAAAGGAATCCTCGTCCAGCACCTGCAAAAGGCTCTCGTAGATCTGGCCCATGGTCGCGTTGGCGGCCTCGATCTCCTTGGTGAGCAGGTCATAGTTCTGCGAAATGATCTGGATGGTGATCGCCTTTTCGCCGAAGCGCGAGGCCTGGATGCGCAGGTTGGTCGGCGTGCCCCGGATGCTTTCGAAGGTGCCGCGCACTTCGTCCAGCTCGTTGCCGATCTTCAGGATGCAGCTCTTGAGCTCCTCCAGCCCGTCGAGAACCGGGTCGGGCTTGCGCCCCAGATGCGACCGGCGCGAGGCGATCTCGGACCGGACCCAGGCGGCCATGGCGTCGCGATAGGACGTCCGGCCATGCTTTTTCAGGAAGTCGTCGATCATCTCGACGCCGCCCTCGATGCTCATCCCCTTGTGTTCCGCGTCCAGCAGCGCGGCATAGACGCCCTTGACCGTCTCGAAGATCGGGCTCGATGGTTTCAGCCGCACCGACACGAACCCGCCTTCCACTGGCAGGGCGATGGCGAAGACCCAGTAATACCGCCCGTCCTTGGCCCTGTTCTTCACGTAGGCGCCGACCGGCTTGCCGGCCTTCAACCGTTCCCAGAAGACGCGAAAGACGCATTTGGGCATGTCCGGGTGGCGGATCGTCTTGTGTGGCGCACCCAGCAATTCGCCCCAGCCATAGCCGGACAGGCGCTGGAAAGTCTGGTTCCCGGACAGGATCACGCCCCTGTCATCGGTGCGTGACATGAACAGGTCGTCGATTCGGAAATCGGCTACTTCCTGTTCGTACGAATTGGTCTTCGGCGCGCTGTCGGTCAAGTTCGCCCCCAAAATCTGGCCCTTGCGTATTCCAGATAGCTACACATCAATCGCTAACGCTCCCTTACTGACAGTGCAGTTTGCGGGACCGCCCGAAACCCGTTAGAGCAAAAAGCGATCCAGGGACTTGGAGTTATCATGAGCACGATCATCGACATTCACGCCCGCGAGATCCTCGACAGCCGGGGCAACCCGACGCTCGAGGCGGAAGTGACGCTGGAAGACGGCACCATGGGCCGCGCCGCCGTGCCTTCGGGGGCCTCCACGGGCGCCTACGAGGCGGTAGAGAAACGCGACGGGGACACGTCGCGTTACATGGGCAAGGGCGTGCTGGAAGCCGTCGCAGCCGTCAACGGCGAGATCGCCGAGGCGCTGGTGGGGTTCGACGCCACCGAACAGGTGGCCGTCGACATGGCCATGATCGAACTGGACGGCACCGAGAACAAGGGCCGGCTGGGCGCCAACGCGATCCTGGGCGTCTCGCTCGCCGTCGCGCGGGCGGCATCGGATTTCTCGGCCATGCCGCTGTACCGCTACGTCGGGGGCACGTCCGCCCGCGTCCTGCCGGTGCCGATGATGAACATCATCAACGGCGGCGAACATGCCGACAACCCGATCGACATCCAGGAATTCATGATCATGCCGGTCGCCGCGGAGAACATCCGCGACGCGGTGCGCATGGGCTCGGAAGTGTTCCACACGCTGAAAAAGGAACTGTCGGCCGCCGGCATGTCCACCGGCCTGGGCGACGAAGGCGGCTTTGCGCCCGAACTGGCATCGACCCGCGACGCGCTGGATTTCATCCTGAAGTCGATCGAGAAGGCCGGCTATACCCCGGGCCAGGACATCTATCTGGCGCTGGATTGCGCCGCGACGGAATACTTCAAGGACGGCAAGTATGTCATGGCCGGAGAAGGGAAAACCCTGGATGCGGCCGAGAATGTCGCCTACCTCGAAGCGCTGGTGAACGACTATCCGATCATCTCGATCGAAGACGGCATGTCCGAAGATGACTGGGACGGCTGGAAGCTTCTGACCGAGGCACTTGGCGGCAAGATCCAGCTGGTGGGCGACGACCTGTTCGTCACCAACCCCGCGCGGCTGGCCACCGGGATCGCCAAGGGCTGCGCCAATTCCATGCTGGTGAAGGTCAACCAGATCGGATCGCTGACCGAAACGCTGAAGGCCGTCGACATGGCCCATCGCGCGGGCTTTACCAACGTGATGTCGCACCGCTCGGGCGAGACAGAGGACACCACCATCGCCGACCTGGCCGTCGCCACCAATTGCGGGCAGATCAAGACCGGCTCGCTGGCGCGGTCGGACCGGCTGGCCAAGTACAACCAGCTGATCCGCATCGAGGAAGGGCTGGGCGAGGTCGCCGAATTCGCGGGCACCTCGATCCTCAAGGGCTGACCCTTGCTGGAGGTCGCGACCCCATGCACGCCGGACGACTTCGATGCCGTCCGGCAACTGGCCTGGGCCTACCGCGACTTCCTGGCCAGCCTGCCGCCGCCCGACAATGTCGTTACGACTTTCGCTTACGACGTAGACGCTTACGCGGCGATCTTGAACCAGATAGACATTCTGCACGCCCCGCCTCGGGGGGCGCTGAAACTGGCGCGACTGGATGGTGTTGCGGTAGGCTGCGGCATGATGCAGACGATCGCCCCCGGCACGGCCGAGGTCAAACGCGTCTACATCACCGAGTCCGCCCGTGGCACAGGCGCGGGCCGGGCCATCATGGGCGCGCTGATCGAAGACGCCCGCGCGCTGGGGTTCCAGCGCATCCAGCTTGATACCGGCCGCCCGCTGGTGGCCGCGCAAAAGCTTTACCTTTCGCTGGGGTTCCGTGAACGCACCCCCTACTGGGACCCACCGGCCGAGATCCTCGACCGACTGGTCTTCTTCCAGCTCGACTTGTGATCACAAATCTCCCAAAGGCCCCCATGACCGCGACCGCCGATCAGATCATCGCCGCCCTGAACCTGACGCCCCATCCCGAGGGCGGCCATTACCGCGAGACCTGGCGCAGCGCCGGCGACCCGCGCGCCCATGCCACGGGGATCTATTTCCTGCTGAAGGCGGGCGAGCGCAGCCATTGGCACAAGGTCGATGCGGATGAGCTTTGGATCTACAATGCCGGCGCGCCGCTGACGCTGTCCATCGCGAAAACCGAGGCCGGGCCGGCGCGCGATCACATCCTTTCGCCCGATCTGTCCACCGGCGAACCGCAGGTGCTGATTCCCACGGATCACTGGCAGGCCGCCGCAACCACCTGCGACTGGACGCTGGTCACCTGCATCGTTTCACCAGGTTTCGACTTTGCCGGCTTTACCCTGGCAGCCCCCGGTTTCGACATTCCCCGCGCCTGATCCCCGATGCGGGGTCGTTACCCCGACGGGACTATTGCCCGAACGCCTACCGGTCGCCACACTCATCCCATGGACCACACCGCCGCCCTTGCCGCCCTGCCGGAAACCACCCGTGCCCGCCTGACCGAACGGTCCGATGCGGCCGGGCTGAGGCACCTGACATGTCACTTGGGCGCCCTGCTCCTGACAGGCAGTTACATCACCCTGCAACTGCCACTCTGGCCGCTGATGATGGTGCCGCACGGGATCGGGATCGTGTTCCTGTTCACGCTGGAACACGAATGCACCCACCAGACACCGTTCAAGACGACGCGTCTGAACGACGCGGTGGGACATGGCGCGGGCCTGCTGATCGGGCTGCCCTTCACCTGGTTCCGCTATTTCCACTTTGCCCATCACCGGTTCACCAATGACCCCGATAGGGATCCCGAACTGGCAGACGGCGGGCGTCCGTCGAACTGGCGCGCGTGGATCCTGTATCTCGGCGGCTGGGGCTATTGGACGGGCGTGACGCAGGGGCTGGTGCGCAACGCCCGCGGGCAATTCGATGCACCCTACCTGCCGCCCCGGCGCCACGCCGCGATGAAACGCGAGGCGCGGATCCTGCTGGCAATCTATGCCGCCGCGCTGGCCAGCCTTGTGATCACACCCTTCCTGCTGTGGGTCTGGTTCCTGCCGCTGCTGCTGGGCCAGCCGTTCCTGCGCGCCTACCTGCTGGCCGAACACGGGCTGTGCCCACCGGTGGCCAACATGCTGGAGAACTCGCGCACGACCTTCACCAACCGGGCGATCCGGCGGCTGGCCTGGAACATGCCTTATCACGCCGAACACCATTCCTTCCCCGCCGTCCCCTTCCACCACCTGCCCGAGTTGCACACCGAACTGAAACCGATGCTGAAATCGACCTCGCCGGGCTACGTGGCCTTTACGAAGGACTACGTGCAGACGCTGGAGAGCTGACGATCCCCCCGCCCACCAGCGCGCGCACGCCCGTGGTCGTGGGGCACGACGTCGCCATCCCCCGCGCCACCCGAACGGCAAGATAGGCAAAGGCCTGTGCCTCAAGCATGTCGCCGTCCAGTCCGGCGGCCTCCACCGGTTCGACGGGACAATCCAGCGCCACGCGCAGCATCTCCATCAGGACCGGGTTCTTGCGGCCGCCCCCGGTCACCAGAAGGCGTTCGGGCGGTTCGGGGCAATGGTCCAGCCCCTGCAGGACACCGGCGGCGCACATGCCCGTCAGGGTCGCGGCGGCATCGGCATCGCTCAGCTCTGAGACCAGCGCGATCATCTCGGCGAAATCGTTGCGGTCCAGGGATTTGGGCGGCATGCGGGTGAAATAGGGCTCGGCCAGGAACAGTTCCAGCGCGCCGGTTTCCACCTTGCCCTGCGCGGCGATCGCACCGTCACGATCGTATTCCAGCCCCAGCCGGGACTGCACCAGATCGTTGACCGGCGCATTGGCGGGCCCGGTATCGAAGGCCAGCAAGGCCGCCGGCGCTTCCGGGCCGGGTTTGCGCGGATCGACCCAGGTCAGGTTGCCGACACCACCCAGGTTCAGAAAGGCCACGGGCCGCGCCGCCCCAATCCGGCGGGCACAGGCGAAATGGTAGAACGGCGCCAACGGCGCGCCCTCGCCCCCCAAACGCACGTCGTCGCTGCGGAAATCCCAGACCACCGGCACCCCCAGCCGATCCGCCAGCGCCGCGCCATCGCCCACCTGAAGCGTGCCCTGCAGGCGCGGCGCATGGGCCAGCGTCTGGCCATGAAAGCCCACCACGTCCACGTTCCTGAAACCCGACAGCACCTCGGCATGGACCGCGTCGATCACTTTCGCGGCGGCGTCGACCTCCGGACCCGACCAACGCCCCAGCGCCGCCCGCAGAACCGCCCGTTCCGTCGCGCAATATTCCCGATATGCCGTCTCGCCGAAGCCTGTGATCACATGTCCGTCGGTCTCGATCACCGCGGCGTCGACGCCGTCCAGAGAGGTTCCCGACATCGCGCCCAGTGCCCGGATCGTTCCCGCGCCCTTCACGGCCTTATTCATGGCCTTTTCCTTTGCCTGACTGCCGCCTATACACTGCCTCGCATTTCAAAGCCGAGGCAAGCCATGACCTACCATCCGAAATCGGACTTCATGCGCGTCATGATGGAACGCGGATTCCTGGCGGACTGCACGGATTATCAGGGCTTGGACGACGCCCTGATCTCCGGCCCGCAGACGGCTTATATCGGCTATGACGCTACGGCGAGATCGCTGCACGTGGGCCATCTGCTGAACGTGATGATGCTGCGCTGGTTCCAGAAATGCGGGCACAAGCCGATCACGCTGATGGGCGGGGGCACGACGAAGGTGGGCGATCCGTCGTTCCGGTCGGACGAACGGCCGCTGCTGGATGCGGCCGCGATCGACGACAATATCGCCGGAATGCAAAAGGTCTTTGCCCGCTACCTGTCCTATGACGACGGCCAGGCGATGATGCTGAACAATGCCGAATGGCTGGACGGGCTGAACTACCTTGAGTTCCTGCGCGACATTGGCCGGCATTTCAGCGTCAACCGGATGCTGTCGTTTGAATCGGTGAAATCCCGGCTGGACCGCGAACAATCGCTGTCCTTCCTGGAATTCAACTACATGATCCTGCAGGCCTATGATTTCCTGGAACTGAACCGCCGCTACGGCTGCATCCTGCAGATGGGCGGGTCGGACCAGTGGGGCAACATCATCAATGGCATCGACCTGACCCGCCGCGTGGCGGATCACGAGATCTTCGGCCTGACCTCGCCGCTGCTGACCACGTCGGATGGCCGCAAGATGGGCAAATCGGCCGGCGGGGCCGTCTGGCTGAACGGCGACATGCTGAGCCCTTACGAATTCTGGCAGTTCTGGCGCAACACGACAGATGCCGACGTGGGCCGGTTCCTGAAGCTTTATACCGAGCTTCCGGTCGAGGACTGCGACCGGATGGGCGCGCTGGAGGGAGCCGAGATCAACGAGGCCAAGATCCGGCTGGCCAACGAGGTCACCACGATGCTGCACGGGGCCGAGGCGGCAAAGGCGGCCGAGGCGACGGCGCGCGAGGTCTTCGAGAAAGGCGGCGTTGGGGACGATCTGCCGACGCTGACGCTGTCGGCGGCCGATCTGGGCGACGGGATTTCCATCGTGCAGCTGATCGTGCGCTCGGGCCTTGCCAAGACCGGCAAGGAGGCCAAGCGGCTGATCGCCGAGAATGGCGCGCGGCTGGACGATGCGCCGCTGACCGATGCGGGGCTGATGGTGGATGCGGCCGCGCTGGCCCGGCCCATCAAGCTGAGCGCCGGCAAGAAACGCCACGCGCTGGTCCAGCTGGACGGCTGACGGGCCAAATGGGTGTCCCACGCGTGGGACATCCGCCGACCTCAGGAAATTCAAGGACTTGCAAAGGCGCGTTTACCCCTTGGCAAGACGTGCCAAAGATTTCCACAGGTCGAGGTTAACCAGACATTAGCACTTGAGGCGCTCTTATGGCGTCCATGTTCGATTCCGTTCCGCTCTCACCCAGGCCCCGGCCCCTGACCCAGAGCCCCGCGTATTTCCGGGCGCTTCTTGCCGCGGGGGAAAAACCCCGCCGGCTGGCCGATGAAACCCTGTTGACGACCCGGCGGCTGCCCGCCGGGCTGCGTGTGACCCGGATCAACCGGGCGGATCTTGAACCGCAGCTGCTGCCGCTGCTGGTGAAGGATGCCGGCATGTCGCGGCACCCCTTCCTGCTGGCGCCCGACCGCCCCTGTCCCGACCTCGCGCGGCTTGGCGCGCTGCGAATCGGGCGCAGCCCCGCCGCGATCGAATTGCCGCTGGACGGGGACCTGGCCGCGGGACTGGATCCGGTCTGGCGGCACCGGCTGGGCCACGCGGTGCGCCACGACGTGTCCGTGTCCTGCACCAACCTGCCCATGGATCCCGGTCATTGGATCTTTGGCGACCAGCGGACCGACCGGCGGCGCCGGCTGCCGCCCAGCGTGCTGACGCTGGCCTATGCCGCCGCCAACCCGGGCGATGCGAAACTGTTCACCGCCCACGTGGGGCCGACCCGCATCGCTGCGACGCTGATCCTGCTGCATGATTCTGTCGCGACCTGGCACATGGCGCGCACCACGCCCCATGGACAGGCCAGGGCCGCCCATTACCAGCTGCTGTGGGAAGCGATGTGCTGGCTGGCGGAACGGAATTACAACCGGTTCGACCTGGGCAGCCTGGGGTCCGGTGCGCCGGATACGGATGCGTTCCGCCTGGGCACCGGGGCGATGGCGCGCCCGCTGGGCGATGTCTGGGCCTGGTGGCCACCGGCCGGGCGGTTGGCGCCGGCCCGGTTCCGCAAACCGCCGCCCGCCCCGGCCCGTCCGCCCGCGCGTCCCGTGCCCTAACCTTCGGCCTTCTCTTCCAGATGCAGCCATTCCTCCTCGGCCGCGGACAGCTTTTCCTGCCGTTGGACAAGGGCTTCGGTCGCCTTGCGGAACTTGACCGGCTCGCGGGTGAAAAGCTCGGGATCAGCCATCAGCTGTTCCAGCTTGCCGATCTCGGCTTCCAGCCGCTCGATCTCGGCCGGAAGCGCCTGGAGCCGATGTCTTTCGGTAAAGGACAGGCCCGCCTTGGGTTTTTCGGCGGACTTCGCCGCACCGGCACCGGCCTTGGTGTCTGGCTTGGGGGCCGGCTTGGCCTCTGCCCCCGCGCGATCCGGGCGTTGGGCAATGTAATCGGACCACCCGCCGGCATAGGCGGTGGCCTGCCCGTCGCCTTCCATCGCGATGGTGGTGGATGCGACACGGTCCAGGAAGTCGCGGTCGTGGCTGACCAGCAGCACGGTGCCGTCGTAATCGTCCAGCAGTTCCTGCAGCAGGTCCAGCGTTTCGATGTCCAGGTCGTTGGTCGGTTCGTCCAGCACCAGCACGTTCGACGGTTTGGCCATCAGCCGCGCCAGCAGCAGCCGCGCCTTTTCCCCGCCCGACAGCGAACGGACCGGCGCACGCACCTGGCGTTCGTCGAACAGGAAGTCCTTGAGGTAGCCCACCACGTGACGCGGCTGGCCCCGCACCATGACCTGGTCGGCCTGCCCCGAAACGTTCATCGACGGATCCGTCGTCAGGCTGTCCCACAGCGTCAGGTCGGGATCCAGCTGCGCGCGGGCCTGGTCGAAGACGGCGATTTCCAGGTTTGTGCCGTGCTTTACGGTGCCGGCGTCCGGTTCGACCTCGCCCAGCAGGATCTTGAGCAGCGTGGTCTTGCCCACGCCGTTGGGCCCCACGAAAGCCACCCGGTCGCCCCGGTTCACCAAGATGGAAAAATCCTGCGCGATGGGCTTTTCGGCGAAGGCCTTGGTGATGTCGGTCGCCTCGATGACCTTCTTGCCGGATTTCGGCCCCGATTCGAGCGCGAAATCCGCCGTCCCCTGCCGCCGGATCTGGCTGGCGCGGTCGGCGCGCAGATCCTGCAGGGCGCGGACCCGGCCCATGTTGCGCTTGCGCCGGGCGGAAATGCCTTCGACGGCCCAACGGGCTTCGGCCTTGATCTTGCGGTCAAGCTTGTGGCGCGCGTTGTCTTCGTCGTCCCAGACCTTGTCGCGCCATTCCTCGAAACCGTCAAAGCCCCGGTCCTGCCGGCGCACCGCGCCCCGGTCGATCCAGAGCGTGCCCCGGGTCAGCGCGCGCAGGAAGGCGCGGTCGTGACTGATCAGGACAAATGCCTCGCGGGTGGTCCTGAGCTGGTTTTCAAGCCAGCCAATGGCTTCGATGTCCAGGTGGTTGGTCGGTTCGTCCAGCAGCATCAGGTCCGGCGCTTCGGCCATCAGCCGCGCCAGGGCCGCGCGCCGCCGCTCGCCGCCCGAGGCGACGCCGACCGCGCGCGCGGGATCGAATTTCAGCCCCTCGGCCACCTGTTCGACCTTGTAGAGTTCGCCCGGATCCAGCGAGGCGGAGGCGAAATCGCCCAGCGTGGCGAACCCCGCCATGTCCGGGTCCTGCTCCATATAGCCGACCGACGTGCCCTGGGGCACGATGACCTGGCCCCGGTCGGGTTCGACCAGGCCTGCCATGACCTTCATCAGGGTCGATTTGCCCGACCCGTTGCGCCCGACAAGGGCCAGGCGGTCGCCCTCGTGCACCACGAGGTCGAGGTCGGAAAAGACAGGGTCGCCGCCGAAGGTCAGCGAGATGTCGGTGAGTTGCAAAAGTGGGATACGGGCCATGCGCGCCAGCTAATCAGCGCGGCGGTCGCCGTCAACGGGGCTTGTTGACGGGGGGCTGCCGGCGCTTCTATTCGGCGGGGATCTTCTGCTTGTCGGGCACCTCGAGGGCAAAGCCGTAGGTGGCGCGTTCGGCATAGGCGCCGGCGGCGATGTCGCGGGTATAGCGGTGAAAATGCCAGTGGTAGAGGCAGGCGGTCACGAAGCGCGGGGCGCTGATGGCGTCGCGGCCCAGCTCGGCCTTCTGAATGCGGTACTGGCGCAGGTATTCGCGGCTCATCGCCTTCAGCTCGCCCTCCCGCGCCATGGCGCGCGCCAGGCGACTGGCCATGATAGCGGCACCGATCCATTCCCTTGGCGCCGAGGGCGTGACGCCCTGGCTGGCCAGCATCGCCGCCTTGCGGCGGTTGGCACCGTCGGCGCGGACGATGTCGGTCCGGATCCGCCCGAAATAGGCGTCGGGCGTATAAAGGCGTTCCATCAGCGCGCTGTGCCCCAGTTTCAGCGCGTCGGGCGTCATGTTCCGGGGTTCGAAATTGACGGCGGCGTCGCCGGTGCGGATGCGGCCTTCGTCCGAGAGCCTCTTGAACAGCGGCGTGCCGGGGATCGCCGACAGGATCGAGACCACCGTGGCGGCGATGCCGTTGGCGGAGGTGAAGTCGTATTGCCGGTCGAAAATACCCGGATCGTCGTTGTCGAAGCCCACGATCATGCCCATGTCGACGATGATCCCGGCCTGACGAATTCGCAGCAATTTGTCAGACAGGCTGTCGCCGCGCACGTTCTGGACCTTGCGGATCTCCTTCAGAGACTCCTCGTTTGGGCTTTCTATACCGATGAAAACGTTCGAGATATTTGCCTGGAACATCAGATCGAGAAGCTCGGGCTGATCGGCGAGGTCGATCGTCGCCTCGACGGCGACGCGCATCGGGTAACCGCGGGCCTTCTGCCAGTCGATGAGGTCGAGCAGCAGCGCCCGGGCGGCCTTTTTGTCGCCGATGAAATTGTCGTCGACCAGCATGACCGACCCGTAACCGGCGGCGAAGGCGGCGTCGATTTCGGCCAGAACCTGGGACGGGGCCTTGGTGCGGGGACGGCGGCCGAAGATGACGATGATGTCGCAGAATTCGCACAGGAACGGGCAGCCGCGCGAGAACTGGGCCGGCGCGGTGACATAGGCATCGGCCGGGACCAGGTCGAACCGCGGGGTGGGCACGTCGCGCACGTCGGGCTTTTCGTCCATCTCGTAGCGTTTCAGCGTCGGGCGGCCATGGGCGTAATCGTCCAGGAATTGCGGCCAGGTGCCTTCGGCTTCGCCGATGAAGATCGCGTCGGCGCGGTCGTGAAACGGCGCTTCGTTCACGGTGACATAGGGGCCGCCGACCACCTTGATCGCGGGAAAATCGGCAACGCGGTCGAGCCAGTCGAACATCCGCTCGCGCTGGACGATCATGCCGGTGATGGCGATGACGTCGAAGTCGCGCAGCACTTCGGGATCTATCTGTTCGATCTGTTCGTCGAAGAGCACAAAGTCGTGAGGTTCGGGGGTCAGCGCGGCCAGAACGGTGACGGCACCAACCAGCATCCGGCTTTTCTTGGCCCCCGGCAGCAGCGGCAGCGAATAGTCGAACCCGTAATAGCTGGGTTCGAATCGCGGCGAAATCATGGCGATCCTCAGCTTGCGCGGCTCGGCATTTCCAGAAATCTCCTGCGTCTCCAACAGGTTCATGACATGCCTCCCAATCAACAAATAAATCTTGAATTGCAGCAAACAACTTCGCTGTAAGTAACTTAGCTCACACTTCATGATTGAAGTCTGCAAGAAAATGACACGATTGCCCGACCACCAATATGCCGATCAGGGCAAAGTTATCGAGGCGATCGCAAACCGGCGATCTAGCCGGCAACCGCGCGCAGCAGCTTCTTGCGGGCAGGGGGAATGGCGCCGATTTCAAGTCCGGTGAAGACGTGCAGCGTGTTCATCTGCCGGTCTACGACCGCATGATCGCTGACCCAGCCGCCCATCATCAGGTAGGTCCGCAACAACGGCGGCATCTTCAGCATCGCCTTCTTCGCATCCGGCTTGCGGCGCAACCGCGCGGCATAGCGGAAGATCTCGGGCGCCTTGACCCGGGGCAGCCAGCGATTGGGCGCCAGGTGGCGGGCCTTGAGCACGGCGAAGGCGTCCAGGTAGGTGTCCGTCTCGGTCCCCGCGAAGGAAGAGCAGCCGAACAGCATTTCGACCCGCTGGTCATCGACCAGCCGGGTCATCGCCCCCCAGGCCACGCGCAGAATGTCGGGATCGGACCAGTCGGGGTGGATGCAGAACCGCCCCACCTCGACCATGCGGCCCTGGAAATCGGCCAGAGCCGACAACCCGTAATACTGCGCCGAATAACAGCGGTCGAGTTCGCCGCCGTGTTCCAGAAGCAGCAACCGAAAGCAGCAGACCAGCGTCCCGGACCGCAGATCGCGCACCATGACATGCAGACAGGTTTTGTCGAAAACGTCACAATCCGGCCCCTGAAGCCCGAAGCACAGCCCCCGCAGGGCCTGTGCCTGGGCCAGGTCCCCCGGCCCCGCGGCCAGCGCGGCATGGTATTTTCCACGGGTCAGCGACGGCAGTTTCAGCGGCATCGGCAACGGCGTCCTGTCAGCAACGACTCAGGGTCCGGCCGCGGCTAGCACACCGGATCCGACAATTATGTGACGCCGACGGTCGAAGGAAAAGGCGGGCCAAGAAAAAGGCGGGCCGGCACAGAGCGGCCCGCACCGGGGTCGAAAAGGTAAACGGACAAGGGAATCAGGCGCCGGCCCCAAGCGATTGCCCGGAACACCGGCCCCAAGCAATGTCCCCGACATACTGGCCCCGAATACTGGCCCTAGAGACCGCCCGGACGATAATTTCCGAGGTTGCCGAACAATTGCCGCAGGAAGGTCTTGTCGGTGATTCCCGAACTGGTGACCCGCCGCGTCAGCGGAACGACATTGCCGTCTTCCAGCGCGTAGGTCTCGATATTGCGGACGACGCCGGAGTCATCGAAGCTGATCGCGACCAGCTTGCGTTCGACTTCCTTGGGTTCGGCGGCGCCGAAATAGCGCATCTTTGTCGACAGATAGTAATAGTCGCTGTTGGGCAGGACCCCCACCGACGACGGCGTCCCGACGGATTCGGCCACGCTGTCGCGCGTATCCACGCCCACGACCAGCTGCGCCAGTTCGGCATCCGACGGCGCATAGCCGTGGTTGCGGTATTGCACCGTGCAGGCCCCAAGGCCGACAGCCAGCGCCAGTGCCGCCATCAGGCGGAGCCCGGGCCGGGATCGGGTCGCTCTTGGGATCATGTCTGCCTCTTGTATTGCCGTATCATGCCTTTTATCCCGATACCCCAATCCGCCCTTGGGGTTCAAGAAACGAAAAGAGGCCTGGAATGACCGATCAGCCGCAGCAAGCCGACAAGATCCGCGTCGCGGACCTGAGCCAGCAGGTCCCGACCCCGTTCCGCATCGTGCCCGACGCGGATGCGCTGAAGGGACTCGCGGCGGTTCTGGACCTGGATGGCCTGCGCAAGCTGCGCTTTGAAGGCACCATCGCCGCGCAAGGCCAGCGCGACTGGCTGCTGACCGGCCGGCTGGGCGCCACGGTGGTGCAGCCCTGCGTGGTGACGCTGGCCCCGGTGACGACCCGGGTCGAAACGGACGTGCGCCGGGTCTACGTGAAGGATTACGTGCTTCCCAACGGCGACGAGGTCGAGATGCCCGAGGATGACGAGACCGAACCGCTGGGCCGCGAGATCGACCTGGGCGCGGTGATGACCGAGGCGCTGTCGCTGGCGCTGCCGGTCTATCCGCGCGCGGACGCGGCCGAGATGGAAAGCACCGTCTTTACCGAGCCGGGCAAGCAGGCGATGACCGATGACGACACCAAACCCTTTGCCGCGCTGGCCGCTCTGAAGACGGACCGTACGGAAAAGAAATGATCATGGCGTGAAGAGGGAAGGATTGAGGGGGGGTATCGCAGCGGAATTTCGCGAAAACCACCCACTTTCCCCTTGCGCCGGAAACGCGAATCCGTATTTTCGCGCCTTCATCGAATTTAGGGTTGGACAAGCTCGGGGCCGCGGCCTACACGCTCGTCACGCCCGAGAGTGTGACACTAGCAAACGCGGCCCACCGAAACTCCCGGGCCCAGAGAAGGTAAGGTTGAGACATGGCCGTTCAACAGAACAAAGTCTCCAAGTCGCGCCGCAACAACCGTCGCGCCCATGACGCGCTGGTCGCAGCGAACCCGAATGAATGCTCCAACTGCGGAGAACTCAAGCGGCCGCACCACGTGTGCGCGTCCTGCGGTCACTATGACGACCGCGAGATCGTTGCCGTGGGCGACGAGATCGATCTCGACGAAGACGCTGCCTGACCGCTGACAACTGCCTGCAGGCTTCAGTGACAACACGAACGTGACGCCCCCCTCCCCTCCGATGCCCGACCGGACAGACCGTATCGTTATTTCGGTTGATGCCATGGGGGGAGACAAGGGGCCTGCGGCTGTGGTCGCAGGTCTTGCGACCTCTGTTCAGAAGAACCCCGACATCGCCTTCATCCTTCACGGACCGGAAGACGAGCTTGAGAAGCTGATCGCGCGCCGGCGTGCCCTGCACGACCGGGTCGAGATCCGGCATGCCGCGGACGTGGTCACGATGGAAGACCGCCCCAGCCAGGTGATGCGCCATGGCGAGGGCACGTCGATGTGGTCGACGCTGGATTGCGTGCGCAACGGCGAAGCGACCGTGGCGGTGAGCTGCGGCAACACCGGCGCGCTGATGGCGCTGTCGATGGTCCGGCTGCGCCGGTTGCCGGGCGTGTCGCGTCCGGCGATTGCCGTTCTGTGGCCGTCGCGGAACCCGCAGGGGTTCAACGTGATGCTGGACGGCGGCGCCGACATTCGCGCCGATGCCCGCGATCTTCTGCAATTCGCCCTGATGGGCACATCCTATGCGCGCAACGGCCTGGGGCTGAAACGTCCCCGGATCGGGCTGCTGAACGTGGGCACCGAACGGACCAAGGGCCGCCCGGAGCTGCAGGAAGCGCACGCGCTGATCTCGCGCTATGCCGAGCCCGCGCAATACGATTTCATCGGTTTCGTCGAGGGCGGGGACCTTCCCGGCGATGTCTGCGACGTGATCGTGACCGACGGGTTTACCGGAAACGTGGCTCTGAAGACCGGCGAAGGCACGGCGGCGCTGATCGGCGACCAGCTGAAGGCCAGCTTCCGCATGTCGCCGCTGTCGCGGCTGGCGGCGATGCTGGCCTATCGCCCGCTGATGCGCCTGAACAAGCGGATCGATCCGCGCCGGGTCAACGGCGGCGTGTTCCTGGGGCTGAACGGCACGGTGGTGAAATCCCACGGCAGCGCCGACGCCACGGGGATATCGGCCGCGGTCAAGCTGGCCTTTCAGCTGGCGGAATCGCAGTTTTCGCAAAAGATCGCCGCACGGCTTGCATCCGTGGACGAGCTTGACCATGATGCCCGTGCCGATACGACGGCCGAAGAACCAATCATAAAAAAAGGGCAGACTTGACAAATGGTTAGCCGAGCCGTTGTGCAAGGTGTGGGGCACTATCTTCCTGAGCGTGTGGTTCCGAACAGCCATTTCGAGAGCTTTCTGGACACGTCGGACGAATGGATCCGCACGCGGTCCGGGATCGAACGGCGCCATTTCGCGGCCGAGGGCCAGACCACGTCGGAACTGGCCGCCCATGCCGCCCGCGCCGCCCTGGCCAATGCAGGGATGGAGATCGACGAGATCGACGCGATCATCGTCGCCACATCCACCGCCGACCTGACCTTCCCCTCTGCCGCCACCATGGTGCAGGCCGACCTGGGCATGACCCATGGGTTCGCCTTTGACGTCCAAGCCGTCTGTGCGGGGTTCGTCTATGCGCTGACCAATGCCAATGCGCTGATCGTGTCAGGCCAGGTCAAGACCGTCATGGTGATCGGGGCGGAAACCTTCAGCCGGATCATGGACTGGACCGACAGGGCGACCTGTGTGCTGTTCGGCGATGGTGCCGGCGCGCTGATCCTGCGCGCGGACGAAGGCGAAGGCACCTCGGACGATCGCGGCATCCTGTCCGCCGACCTGCATTCCGACGGCCGCTACCGCGACCTGCTGTATGTCGACGGCGGCGTCAGCACGCAAACCACCGGCTACCTGCGCATGCAGGGCAATCAGGTGTTCCGCCACGCGGTGGAAAAACTGGCCTCGACCGCGCGCGCCGCGCTGGAAAAGGCCGGGCTGGGGCCCGACGACCTGGACTGGATCGTGCCGCACCAGGCGAATATCCGCATCATCCAGGGCACCGCCCGCAAGATGAACCTGCCGATGGACAAGGTCGTGGTGACCGTCCAGGACCACGGCAACACCTCGGCCGCGTCGATCCCGATGGCCCTGTCGGTGGGCGTGGAACGCGGCCAGATCAAGCCCGGCGACCTGCTGGTGACCGAAGCGATCGGCGGCGGGCTGGCCTGGGGCGCGGTGGTCCTGCGCTGGTAGGCCCGGGACGCACCGGACGCACCGGACGCACCGGGGGCGCCCCGCTGCGCTTTCGGTTTCCGTCTGGTATCGGCGGAGAAACACCGCCAAAGAAGCTTCCTGCAATTCGTTGATATTGACAGCTAAATTTGCATGGGCCTATCCTTTGAAAAAAACCCGGGGGACGGTATGGGAGAAAAGACCTTGACGCGGATGGATCTGAGCGAAGCGGTGTTCCGCGAAGTCGGTCTGTCCCGCAACGAAAGCTCGCAGCTTGTGGAAAGCATGCTCGAGCATATGTCCGACGCGTTGGTGCGGGGGGAACAGGTCAAGATCTCGTCCTTTGGCACCTTCACCGTGCGCGAGAAATCCGCGCGTGTCGGGCGCAACCCCAAGACGGGGGAAGAGGTGCCGATTCAGCCCCGCAGGGTGCTGACCTTCCGGCCCTCGCATCTGATGAAGGACCGTGTTGCCGCCGGCAACAAGAAGTAGGCCAGAAGACGTAGGCCAGGTTTGGCCTGATTGGAGCCTGAATGGAAAAATCGCCCGACGCCTTTCGCACCATCAGCGAAGTCGCCGACTGGCTGGGCATTCAGGCGCATGTCCTTCGCTTCTGGGAAAGCAAGTTTACCCAGGTGAAGCCAGTCAAACGTGCCGGCGGGCGGCGGTATTACCGCCCTGCCGACATGATGCTTCTGGGTGGCATCAAGAAACTGCTGCACGAAGACGGGATGACCATCAAGGGCGTCCAGAAAGTGTTGCGGGAACAAGGGATTGCGACGGTGTCAGAGCTGTCGCAATCGCTGGACGACATGGCCGTCAACGCCGCCCGGCCGCGCCGGGCACAGACGGTCGTGCCCTTCCATGCCCGGCCTTCGGTGCTGGAAACCGCCGCGAAGGCGCGCGAGAACGCGCAGGTCGAACTGGCGCTCAGCGGAGAGGACGACCGGTTCGACGACGATTTCATCGGCGATGACCTGATCGAATCCAGCCCCCTTCGCGAAGCCCCGGTCCTGCCGCAGACCGCCGCGCCGCTGGCGGGCGACAGGCCCGACGACGCCACGCCTGCCGCATTCGACGCCGTCGATGACGAGACCGGCGAGGAAAATCCGGCCGAGGCCACGCCCCTGGATGCCGCGCCCCGGACGCCTGATCTGTCCGACGCGGACGACGACGGCGCGCCTGCCGCCCCCTCCATGCCGACCTTCCGCCGCCACCCGGCCGCCCCCGTGGCGCCCGCCCCAATGATCGAAGGGCCGGTGGTGGAAGAAGAAACCCTGCCCGGCGTGACCGCCGATTTTGCAGAGATCCCGGACGCCGTCGAAGACCCGACCGAGACGGTCGACGCGGCGCGCGAAGAGGTCGACGAAGAGGTCGCTGATTCTCTCGACCTGCCCGACGAGGACGACGCCGAGGCCCCCGAGATCGAAGAACCGGTCGAAGAGACCCTTGAGGCGGTGGAAGAAATGGCGGTCGAGGAGTCGGCCGAGGAAAACTTTGACGCCCCGCTGGATGACGTGACCGAGGCCCCGCTGGACGACGCCGCGGTCGAAGACGAACCGATCGGCGTGGCGCCGGACGAAGATGCGCCGGTCGAAGATGCGCCGCAGGATGAGACGCCCGAGGCAGACGAAGCGCCCGAAGGTGAGACCCCGGAAGACGAACCGCTGGCGGCCGCCGATACGGCGCTTGAGGACGTCAACGAAGACGCTGTCGAAGACCAGACGCCCGCGACCGGCCTGCGCCCGCGCGTCGTCGATGCCCCCGATCCGCCGGCCGAGGACCAGATCGACGCGGCCCCCGGCCTTCTGTCGCTGGTGGCCCGGCTGGACCGCCTGCCCGCCGATCAAAGCGCCGATATCGCCTCGCTGGCCGAGGCGCTGCATGCCTGGAAGACCGGCCAGGCCTCGCGCCACGCGGCGCAATAGGTCCGGCGCGGGCCGGGCTTTTCCGCCGTGCGAATTTCGGTGAAATCTCCTGCCGATTTGTCCCGGATTTGCCCTTGCCCCCGCCGGCAAAATCTTTATGAACACTCCAACGTCGGGCTATGGCGCAGCCTGGTAGCGCGTCCGTCTGGGGGACGGAAGGTCGCAGGTTCGAGTCCTGCTAGCCCGACCAATATCGCTGATCCCCGCCAGGATCGGCACCGAATATCCCGAACACGATCACGGGACACAGGAGGCCCGAAGGCATGAGTGGCGTCCTCTGCGACAGCGGTATCCGCGACTTGATCGTCTCCGGCGCAGTGTCCGCCGACCCCGACATCCTCCCCGATCAGATCCAGCCGGCCAGCCTTGATTTGCGGCTTGGCACCAGGGCCCATCGCCTGCGCGCGTCCTTCCTGACCGGCAAGGGCGCCACCGTCGCCGACCGCATGACCGAGCTGGAGATGCATTGCATCGACCTGACCGATGGCGCGGTGCTGGAAAAGGGCTGCGTCTACCTTGTGCCGCTGATGGAACGGGTGTCCCTGCCCAAGGGCATATCGGCCGCGGCCAATGCCAAAAGCTCGACCGGGCGGCTGGACCTGCTGACGCGGGTGGTGATCGATGACGGCACCGAATTCGACCGCGTCCAGGGCGGCTATGACGGCCCGCTTTATGCCGAAATCTGCCCCCGCAGCTTTTCGGTGCTGGTGCGGCCCGGCATGCGGCTGAACCAGATCCGGTTCCGCGACGGCCAGGCGGTGCTAAGCGATGACGAATTGCGCGCGCTGCATGCGCGGACGCCGCTGGTCGACACGCCGGCGCTGATCCAGGACGGTCTGGGCTTTTCCGTCGACCTGAAACCGCAGGGCACCACGCTGGTGGGCTACCGGGCGAAACCCCATACCGGGCTGATCGACCTGGACCGGATCGGCGCTTACGACCCGGCCGATTACTGGGAAGAAATCCATTCCGAAACCGGCCGCATCATCCTGGATCCCGGGGCGTTCTACATCCTTGTCAGCCGCGAGGCGGTGCATATCCCGCCCGCCTATGCCGCTGAAATGGCGCCCTATCTGGCGATGGTCGGCGAATTCCGGGTGCATTACGCGGGCTTCTTCGACCCGGGCTTCGGCCATGCCGAAGCCGGCGGCGCGGGCGCGCGCGGCGTGCTGGAAGTGCGCTGCCACGAGGCGCCTTTCGTGCTGGAACACGGGCAGGTGGTGGGCCGGCTGGTCTATGAACGGATGTCCGCGCCTCCGGCCACGCTGTATGGGGCCGGGATCGCGTCGAATTACCAGGGCCAGGGTCTGAAACTGGCCAAACACTTCCGCTAGAACCGCCGCACCTTGCGCGCCTGCTGCGCGGCCTGGCGCGCCAGGTCGCTTTGCTGACGCTGTTTCCGGGCCTCGGTCGGGGCGGGCGCGTCCCAGGGTCCTTTTGCATGATCGGGCGCATGATCGCGTGCATCCTGGACCGGCGGACGCGGCTTGGCCTTGGGCGCCTTGCCCTGCCCCATGTTGCGGCTGGCGGCGCGGATGCCCGCGTTGATCCCCTTGCGCATGGCCCGGCGCATGAAGATGCGCAGGAACATGTTGATGTATCTGTCCATGTGGCGGCTCCGTTTCCTGAGCCTGATCTAGGGATGAATCCCGACGTTTTCAGGGCCTAAGCAGGGCGTTTCAGTCTTCGAACAACTCGGTCTGATCCTCGCCGCCCATATCCTCGTCGTCCTCGTCGTCCTCGGTCTCGCCCAATCCGGGCATCGGGCGGCTTTCCAGAAGGCCTGCGGCACGCAGTTCCTTGATGCCGGGCAGGTCGCGGGCGTTTTCCAGACCGAAGTGGTCCAGGAACACCGGCGTCACCACAAAGGTCACCGGACGGCCCGGGGTCATCCGGCGGCGGCCCAGGCGGATCCATTCCAGTTCCAGCAACAAATCGATGGTGCCCCGCGACACCGACACGCCGCGGATCTCCTCGATCTCGGCGCGGGTGACGGGCTGGTGATAGGCGATGATGGCCAGCGTTTCGATCGCGGCGCGGCTCAGCTTGCGCGTCTCGACGGTTTCCTTGCGCATCAGGAACCCAAGGTCCGGCGCGGTGCGGAAAGCCCAGGCGTCGCCCACCCGGACCACGCGCACACCGCGCCCCTCGTAGCGCTTGCGCAGGTAGACCAGCGCCTCGGCCGCGTCCGACCCATGGGGCATCCGGGCTTCCAGGTCGCGCACCGAAATCGGCTCGACCGTGGCAAAGAGGATCGCCTCGATCATGCGTTCCTGTTCGGCAATGGGCGGCGCGTCGAATAGGCTTTCCTCGACAGCGTCAGGTCCCCGCGCTTCCTCGTCGGGCATCTCCTGCTCGGGCGTGTCGGTCATCGCTCGTCCTTCCGGCGTCGCAGTTCAATCGGCGCGAAAGTCTCGTTCTGCCGCAATTCCAGTTTGCCTTCCTTAACCAGTTCCAGAGATGCCGCAAAGGTCGCCGCCGTCGCCGACCGGCGCTTTACCGGGTCGTCTTCCCAGCCCGGCGGCAGGTAGGATGTGAGGTCGGTCCATGTCCCGGCAAAGCCGATCAGGCCGCGCATCCGGTCCAACGCCTGTTCCATCGTAAAGACCGAATCCCGGTCCATGACAAATGGACGAAATTCGTCACGGGTGCGGATCCGGGCATAGGCCTGCATCAGGTCCAGCAGCGTCGCCGAATAGGTCACCGTCTTGATCCGGGTCACGTCCTCGGGCAAACCGCGCGCGAAAATGTCCCGGCCCAGCCGGTCGCGCGCCATCAGCCGGGCGGCCACGTCGCGCATCGCTTGCAGCCGTTCCAGCTGAAACGCGAGGTGGGCGGCCAGTTCCTCGCCCGAGGGGCCTTCTTCTTCCGGGTCGGGGGGCAGCAGCAGGCGCGATTTCAGAAACGCCAGCCAGGCCGCCATCACCAGGTAGTCGGCGGCCAGTTCGATCCGCAGCGCCTTGGCCTTTTCGACAAAGGTCAGGTATTGCCGGGCCAGTTCCAGGACCGAGATCTTGCGCAGGTCGACCTTCTGGGTGCGCGACAGTGTCAGCAGAACGTCCAGCGGGCCTTCGAACCCGTCGACATCAACGATCAGGGCTTCGGCCGCCAGCCGTTCCTCGACGCTTTGCTTGTCGTCCCTGAACAGGTCCTCAGTCATCACCCGGCCCGCGCCCCATGAGGGCGTCAAGCTCCTCTTCGAGGGCGGCTATGTCAAGCGGCTTGGGGGTCTGACGCTTTTCCAGGGATTTGTCAGCGCGCGCCATCGACGCGTCCGACATGTCTCCGGCGGCGTCGGCCACTTTCATGCGATCGTCCAGCGTCTGGTTGCAATACAGCACCAGATCGCAGCCCGCTTTCAGCGCCTTTCGGGTGATGTCAGGCGCCGTCCCGGCCAGCGCCTTCATCGAGATATCGTCGGTCATCAGCAGCCCGTCAAAGCCGATGTCATCGCGGATCAGCCCGATCACCTGGGACGACACCGTCGCCGGATCCGGCCCGATGCGGTCAAAGACGATATGCGCCGTCATTCCCATGGGCAGATCGTTCAGCGCGCGGAACGGGGCGAAATCCACGTCCGACAGTTCCTCCAGCGACGACGCCACGCGCGGCAGGTCGTGGTGGCTGTCGGCGATGGCCAGGCCGTGGCCCGGCATGTGTTTCATGACCGGCAGCACGCCGCCATCCAGGAACCCCTGCGCCGTCGCCCGCCCCAGCGACGCGACCACGTCCGGGTCGCTGCCGTAACAGCGGTTTTGCAGGAACGGGTGGGTTTCCGGGCGCGCCACGTCCAGCATCGGCGCGCAATCAGTGTCGATGCCATACCCCTTCAGCTCGTCGGCGATCAGGCGGGCGCGAATGTACATCGCGCGCGCGGCCCCTGCCCCGGCGGCCCTGGCAAAATCCAGCGGCGGCAACCACTTGCGCGCCAGCGGTGGCCAGATGCGTTGCACCCGCCCGCCTTCCTGGTCGATCAGCACCGGCGCGTCGCGGCCCACGGCCTCGCGCATTTCCGACGTCAGCGCGCGGATCTGGTCGGCCGTGTCGATGTTGCGGGCGAACAGGATGAACCCAAACGGATCGGCCGACCGGAAGAACGCCTTTTCCTGCGGGCTCAGCCGCAGGCCTTCGGCATCGAGGATGGTGGCATTGGGCCGGGTCATGCGCTTACCGTGTCACGACGGGGATGCAATCGGCGCCCTCGGCGACCAGCGCCGAACAGAACCGGCGGGCATCGGACAGGTCCTCGAACCCCATGGCGCGCAGCCGGTAGAAGGTGCGTCCCCCACTTGAGGCCTGCTGGACGACGCGGGACTTGCCTTCGAGATAATCGCCAAAGCGCGCGATCAGCTTTTGCCATTCGTCGCGCGCGATCTCGGGGCTGTCGAAGGCGCCAAGCTGGGCCAGCCTGGTGCCCGGGGCCAGCTTGTCGGGATCGACCTCGGCCACCTGGGCGGTGGCCGCTTCGATGGCGCGCTGGACATCCGGGGCGATGGTCGGACGTTTCAGCGACGCCGGACGCGGCAGCGGGCGCGGCGACCGGCGCACGCCGGGACCGTTGATCACGGCGGCGGGGGTGTCGTCGACCTGGCTTTCGATGGACGGTGCGTCGGTTTCTTCGGTCGGATCGTCCTCGACCTCTTCGCCCCAATCCACATCCGGCTGGATCGCGGCCGTCTGCTCGCCAAGCTCGTCCAACGGTTTGACATCTTTTGTCAGCTCTTCAACCAGGGCCGCGATGTCTTCTTCGCTGGTCAGCTTGACGGGGCCATCTTCGACCACCTCGTCAGCTTCGGTTTCAACGCCCTCGGCAGATGCTTTCTGGATCTCGGCCTCTTGCCGTTTTTCCAGCACGCTGACGGGCATGTCTTCGTCCCTGAGCGCGACGGGTTTCGGCGCCAGGATCAGCTTGTCGGGTGCATCTTCGGCGGTGCCGCTGGCGGCGACCGCGTTGACGGCCAGCCCCATGTGGTCGGCGGTCTGCCCGCCGGGATCTTCGGGTTGTATGCGCATCGGGCCTTCGATCGCGCGCACCACCGGCACGCCACTGACGTCACGCACCATGAGCTTGTAGCCCCAGACGCCGACGCCCGCCATGAAGGTCAGCGACAGGATGGCGCTGGCCACCGTCACTGCATTGCCAAATCCACGGGAAGACCGTTCTTCCCCTACGCCCGCCTGCGGCGCGTAGTCCATGTCTGCCATGTCCGCCTCGCTGCCCGGTCCGCAGGGCGGGCCCGCGGTCGGTTTCCTGTACTCTGCCTCGGACCGGCGCAGATTGTTTTATTATGTCGGATCAACCGGCCCAAATTGCTGTGCGCAGGGCCGGATCACCGCATTTCTTCCGCCGGTGTCACGCCAAGAATACCAAGTCCCGACGAAATAACAACGGCAACCGCCCTTGCAAGCGCCAGTTTGGACTGGCTTGTGGCCGGATCGTCCTCCTGCAGAAAGCGCAGCCCGGTCTCTTCGTTGCCCCGGTTCCAGAGCGCGTGGAAGTCGCCCGCCAGTTCGTACAGGTAAAAGGCGATCCGGTGCGGTTCGTTGGTCCGCGCGGCGATCTCGACAAGGCGCGGCCATTCGGCCAGCTTCCGGGCCAGGCCCAGTTCGGCGTCGTGGTCCAGCTTGGCCAGATCGGCGGTCTTCAGCGTGTCGATGTCACAGGCGATGCCGGCCTCGGTCGCGCGGCGCATGACCGAATTCACCCGCGCATGGGCGTATTGCACGTAGAACACCGGGTTCTCGCGGCTTTGTTCCAGCACCTTGTCGAAATCGAAGTCCAGCGGCGCGTCGTTCTTGCGCGTCAGCATGACGAACCGGGTCACGTCCGGGCCCACCTGGTCGACCACGTCGCGCAGGGTGACAAAATTGCCCGCCCGCTTGGACATCTTGAAGGGTTCGCCGTTTTTGAACAGTCTGACAAGTTGTGTCAGTTTGATATCCAGCGGCACCTTGCCTTCGGACAGCGCCGACACCGCCGCCTTCATCCGCTTGACGTAACCGCCGTGATCGGCGCCGAAGACGTCGATCAGCATGTCGAAGCCGCGGGTGATCTTGTCGTAGTGATAGGCGATGTCGGGAGCGAAATAGGTCCAGGCACCGTCCGACTTCTTGACCGGCCGGTCCACGTCGTCGCCATGATCGGTCGACTTGAACAGCGTCTGCTCGCGCGGCTCCCAATCCTCGGGCGTCTTGCCCTTCGGTGGTTCCAGCACGCCGACATAGATCAGGCCCTTCTCGTCCAGCTCCTTCAGCGCCGCTTCGATCCGGCCGGTGCCATACAGCGACTTTTCCGAATAGAAAACGTCCATCTCGACCCCAAGCGCCTTCAGGTCGCCCCGGATCAGGTCCATCATCTTCTCGGTGGCGAATTCGCGGATGTCTTCCAGCCAGACCTCTTCGCCCTGCCCGACATAGGCATCGCCCACCTTGTCCTTCAGCGCCTGACCGACTTCGATCAGGTATTCGCCGGGATAGGTGCCGGACGGGAATTCGACGTCCTGCCCATGGGCTTCAAGGTAGCGCAGGTAGACCGACCGCGCGAGCACATCGACCTGCGCGCCGCCGTCGTTGATGTAATATTCGCGCGTGACGTCATAGCCCGCGTAATCCAGCAGGCTGGCCAGCGCATCGCCGAAGACCGCGCCGCGCGTGTGGCCCACGTGCAGTGGCCCCGTCGGGTTGGCCGAGACATATTCGACGTTGACCTTCAGCCCCTGCCCCATGCCGGACCGGCCGAACCCGTCGTCCTCGGCCAGCACCGCGCCGAAGACGCTTTGCCAGACCGCCGGCGCCAGTCGCAGGTTCAGGAACCCGGGCCCCGCCACGTCGGCCGAGATGATCCGATCGTCCGAGATCAGGCGCGAACTGAGCTTTTCGGCGATGTCACGGGGTTTCAGGCCGGCGGGCTTGGCCAGCACCATGGCGGCATTGGTCGCCATGTCCCCATGCAGCGCGTCACGCGGCGGTTCGACCGTCACGTTGGCAAGGTTCAGGCCGCCGGGCAGGTCGCCCGCGTCGACCATGGCGCCGAGCGCGTCGAGCACAACGCCCCGAATGTCGGCAAAAAGGTTCATCTTCACATCCTATCGAAAGCCCGGGGCGCGGTTTAACACGGCCCCGCGCGGCGTCAATCGCCGGGTCCCAGAAGCCGCGCATGTTCCTGCAGCGCGAAGCGGTCGGTCATCCCGGCGATATAATCGCTGACCAGCCGGGCCAGCGCGGTATCGTCGGGCTTTACCGCCTTTTGCCAGCGGGTCGGCATCAGGTCGGGCTGCGCCATGAACAGCGGAAACAGGTCATTGACCACACAGGTCACTTCCTGGCGCTTCTTCATCACGGCGGGCGCCCGGTACATATGCCCGAACAGGAACGTCCGGATCTGCTTCAGATCCGCCCACAGGCTGTCGGAAAACGCGATGACCGGGGCGCCCAGGTGGCGGATGTCGGCGGCGCTTTGCGCCCCCGACGCCGCAAGCCTGGCCCGCGACACGTCGATCACGTCACCCACCATCACGCCAAAGACCCGGCGCAGCGCCTCGTGCCGGCGCCGGCCATATTCCAGCCCCGGATACAGCGCGTCGACTTCGGCGTAGGCCGCGCCGACGATGGGAAGCTCGGCCACCTCGTCATCGGTGAACAGCCCGGCGCGCAGACCGTCCAGCAGGTCGTGGTTGTTATAGGCGATATCATCGGACAGCGCCGCCACCTGCGCTTCGGCGCTGGCGTGGGTGTGCAGTTCCAGGTCGTGGATCTCGTTGTATTCCGACAATTCCCACGGCAGGTCGCCGACCACGGGACCATTGTGCTTGGCGATGCCTTCCAGCGTTTCCCATGTCAGGTTGCAGCCGTCGAAGCGCGCGTAATGCTGTTCCAGCTTGGTGACGATGCGGATCGCCTGGGCGTTGTGATCGAACCCGCCATAGGGCGCCATCAGCGCGTGCAGCGCGTCTTCGCCGGTGTGGCCAAAGGGCGTGTGGCCCAGGTCATGGGCCAGCGCCACGGCTTCGGTCAGCTCGCCGTTCAGGCCAAGCGCGCCGGCGATGGTGCGGGCCACCTGCGCGACCTCGATCGAATGGGTCAGCCGGGTGCGGTAATTGTCGCCTTCGTGTTCGACGAAGACCTGGGTCTTGTGTTTCAGACGCCGAAAGGCGCCGGAATGGATGATCCGGTCCCTGTCCCGCTGAAAGCAGGAGCGGAAGGAACTGTCCTCTTCCGGGACCAGCCGTCCCCTGCTGGTCTTCGGATCCGAGGCATAAGCCGCGCGCATGTGAGTTCTCGTTCTTGTCGCCCGTCGTCGCGACTTCTATATTACGGGAACACCTTGAAGAAAACCGCGAGGGTTCACGCATGCAACTGCCCCCCAAAGTGACGGAACGCGCCTTTGCCCGCCTGGCCGAAATCGGCGCGGCGACCCAGGGCCAGGCCCTGCGGGTGGCCGTCGAAGGCGGCGGCTGCTCGGGCTTCCAATACGAGATCGCGCTGGACACCCCAGGCGCCGAGGATCTGGTGCTGGAAGGCCAGGGCCAGAAAGTGGTGGTGGACGCCGTGTCGCTGCCCTTCCTGGAAAACGCCGTCATCGATTTCACCGAAGAACTGATCGGCGCGCGTTTCGTGATCGAAAACCCCAACGCCACATCGTCCTGCGGCTGCGGCACGTCGTTTTCGATCTGACGCGCCGACCCCACGGAAAGGCCGCTTGACCTGTATCAACGCGGCCGTACCGTCGGGGGATTATCCTTGATCCGACGTCGCGAAGCGGTTCGCGGCCCGAGGTCAAGGAGCATTCCCATGTACAAGAACATCCTCGTTCCCGTGATCTTCGATCAGGATCACGACACCACCGGCGCCTATGCGGTGGCACGCAAGCTGGCCGACGACGGCGCGGCGCTGACGCTGCTGCACGTGATGGAACCGCTTCCGGCCTACGTCGAAACCCAGATCCCCGAACAATACCTCACCGAATCCCGCAAGGAGATCCAGACCCTGCTGGACGAGGCCGTGGCCACCGTTCCCGGCGCGCAAAGCGCGCTGGTGCATGGTCATGCGGGGCGGTCCATCGTGACCTATGCCAAGGACCACGGGATCGATTGCGTGATCATGGCCTCGCACAAGCACGGGATAGGCGATTACTTTGTCGGCTCGACCGCCGACTGGGTGGTGCGCCACGTCAATTGCTGCGTGCACGTGATCCGCTGACGGAACGGGGGCGCCGATAAGGCGCCCCTGTCCAACCGGTCCATGTCCAGCCCGACAGGTTCAGGCCACCGCCTGCTGGCGCGCGATCTCGGCCTCGACCACCAGGAACAGGCCGGATCCCACGACGATCATCACGCCCAGGAAGATCCCCGGCGCCGGAACCTCGCCGAAGACCAGCGTGCCAAGCGCCACCATCCAGACGAATTGCAGGTTCATCAGCGGCGTCACCACGTAGGCCGCCATCATCCGCAGCGCCACCACCAGAACCCAGCGCGCCAGGAACAGCACCCCGGCATAGCCCGCCACCCAGCCCAGGTCGGCCAGCGGCATCGCCACCCAGACGAACGGCAGCGCCAGCCCCATCGCCCCCGCCAGGGCGGCATTGGGATAAAACACCTGCGCCAGCGCATTGCGTTCGAACCGCCCGATATACCGCGCCATCACCATCGACAGCGTCCCCGCCAGCGACGCCAGCAGCGCCCAGCCATGGCCCGGCGTCACCGCAACCAGCCCGTCAGGGAACAGGCACAGCACACCCGCGAACCCCACCGCCAGCGCCGCCCAGGACACCGGACGCACATGTTCGCCCAGGATCGGCCCCGACATCAGCCCCGCCAGCAGCGGCATCAGCCCGATGAACAGGAAGACCTCGGCAAAGGGCAGCAGGCGGAAGGCGTTGAAGAACGCCAGCGCGGCAACCACCGTCGCCCCCGACCGCACCGCCATCGCCCAGGGCCGCGTCGTGCGCAGCCCCTGCCGCTGGCTGGGATGCCGGTCCGCCAGCAGCGAAAAGCCCATCACCATCAGCCCGCTCAGCGCATACATCTGCGGCGCGGCATAGCCCCCGGCAATCACCTTGGTGATCGCGTCCGCCGACGAAATCAGCCCGGTATAGGCCACCACCAACCCCGCCCCGGCCCACGCGACCCTTGCGCCGACCCCTTCCACCAGGCTCACGACGCGATCCCGCGCAGCCCGGTCCGCGCAAACCCCGCGAAGAAGGCGTTGAACTTGTCGGTGCTCTGCTCGGCCGCTTCCAGCACGTCGCGCCCGTCGTCTTCCAGCGTATTGGCCACCAGGTCGCGCATGATCTCCCAGTCGCCGCTGCGCCGGTCCTCCATCCGGAACAGGCAATCCGACAGCTGCCGCAACGGCGCACGCATCGGCCGCCGCGCCCGCAACGCCATCGCGCCCCCGGGCAGCGTGCGGTCGAAAGACGCCCGCCCCGCCACCGCAAGCGCCCAGTTCGACACGAAATATTCGTGGTAATCGTCCTGCGGATCCGCCTCCATCCCGGTCAGGATCCGAAACGCCCCCGTCGCCCCGGCGATCCAGTCCTCCCAGATCGGCGAAGGCACCCGCCCCGCATAGCGCAGCGCGACGCAGATCTCGGCCAGAAGGTCGGCGTTCTGCTCCAGGTAGGCCAAAATCCCGGCGTATTCCAGCGATGTCACCGCCGCCTCGGACAGGCCCGGATCCTGTCTTCCATAGGCGCTCAGGTAAAAGACGATGTGCGTCAGCTCGTAAGCCGCTTTCTTGTTGGGCAAAAGGAACGTCTCGGACCGGTCGATGAACCGGTGCAGCCGCTCCGTCAGCCCGCCATCCTCGGGCAACGGATCCACACCGCGCCGCCACATCAGCCGCCGCGCCTCGGCGCGTTGCAGGTCCGACATCTCGGCCCGGGCCAACCCTTCGCGCGCGGCCCAATCGACCAGCGCGGCCCCCTTGTCGCCCTCGATCCCCAGGTCTTCCAGGTCCAGGCAGATCGACAGCAGGAACCGGTAATATTGCGGGAAGAATTCCAGCCGCTGCGCGACCCGGTCGTAAAAGCCGGCGTGCGCCTCCAGCGCCCCGGCCGGCACGGACCGGCCCGTGCATTCCAGGATGTTCAGCAGCTCGGCGTTTTCCTTCAGCCAAAAGACGTCGTCCCCGAACCGACGATGGCTTGCGAATGTGTCCAGCAAGGCGCCCAGGCGGGCGCCTTCCGCTTGCCGCCGGGACGGGACGTTCAGACGAATGATGTTCGACATGTCAGGATCTCCTTTTCCCGAATGGCGTTGCAAGAACGCCCCGTGGCCCGGATCAACGTGTTCCCCGGCTCAGCTGCCGGAGGAGAACATGTGCGTGGCGTCGCCCTGCGCGGCCTGCGCGCTCAGCGCCGGGGCCGAGCCCGACGAAAACATCTGCGTGCCCTCGCCGGCCGCGCTGTCCGCCGATGCGGTGGGCGCGGAACCCGAGGAGAACATCTGCACCAGGTCGCCGCTCATGACCTCGCCCCGCTGCGGCGCAGAACCCGAAGAGAACATTTCGGTCCCTTCCCCGGTCACCGCACCGGCGGACATCACAGGGGCGGATCCGGACGAGAACAGATGCGTATCAGCGCCATCCATGACGTCACCCGACATCACCGGTTGCGACCCGGACGAGAACATCTCGACCCCGTCGCCCGTCAGCAGGCCGCAGGACGGAACAAGGGCGTCAGCCCGGAAGGTTTTCAGCAAGGATTTCATGACAGTGTCTCCGCAATGGGTGGTTGATCACCCCTCGATGATTACACGCATACCGGGTTCATAAAAGAATATTTTCAACCACAGGTTATTTCACTGACAGTTATCCACATGAAGACGTGCCTGCAATCCGCTGACGCGATTTGGAAACAAACTGTCACAAATCCGTGCAAAATAAGTTATCCACACGCCGCATATTGGCGGTCTTCTGACACGACTCCGGTATCGCTCACATGCGAATCACGCTGTCTGACGCCAGGTTGGGGTGACATTGCCCTGCGCCTGCCTTGCGAATGGGCAGACGCACGGCTTGCCCCTTCGCGCCGCTTGGGTGATAGACTCGGGGTCCGGCACCGGCGATGGAGAAGGCCATGAAGATCGCGACGTTCAACATCAACGGCATCCGCGCCCGGGCCGAAGCCCTGCCCGCCTGGCTGGACGAGGCGCAGCCCGACGTCGTGCTCCTGCAAGAGATCAAGTCGGTCGACGAGGGTTTCCCCAGGGAGCTGTTCGAAGACCGGGGCTACAACGTGGAAACCCACGGGCAGAAGTCCTTCAACGGCGTCGCGATCCTGTCCAAACTCCCCCTCGAAGACGTCACCCGCGGACTTCCCGGCGATGACGACGACGAACAGGCCCGCTGGATCGAGGCGACGGTGGTCGGCGACACCGCAGTGCGCCTGTGCGGTCTCTACCTGCCCAACGGCAACCCTGTGCCCGGCCCCAAATACGACTACAAGCTTGCCTGGATGGAACGCCTGAAAGCCCGCGCCGCCGACCTGCTGGCCGGCGAAGAGATCGCGGTCATGGCGGGCGATTACAACATCATCCCCCAGGCCGAAGACGCCGCCCGCCCCGATGCCTGGCGCGACGACGCCCTTTTCCGCCTGGAAAGCCGCGAGGCGTTTCGCCGGGTGGTCAACCTGGGTTTCACCGACGCCCTGCGCGCCACCACCCAGGCCCCGGGCGTCTATTCCTTCTGGGATTACCAGGCCGGCGCCTGGAACAAGAACGACGGCATCCGCATCGACCACCTCCTGCTGACCCCCCAGGCCGCCGACCGCCTGACCGATTGCGGCATCGACGCCGGGATCCGCGGCCGCGAGAAGCCCTCGGACCACGTGCCTGTGTGGATCGAGCTGGAAGCCTGACTTCCGACCGCCGTACGGGGTGGAGAGGTCGGTCTTAGGTATTTGAACCAAGAAGAAGCAGCAGGACGCGCTCTTGTTCTTCTTCTTGGTTCAAATACCCTCGGGGGAGTCCGCTAACGGCGGGCGGGGGCAGCGCCCCCATCAGGCGGTGACGTCGTATCCGTAGATCCAGTCGAACTGCCGCACCATCCTGTCCGGCGCCACCGCCCCCAGCACCGACAGGCCCGCGTGCCCCAACAGCCGGGCTGGGCCAAATCGGACGTGATATTTCCAGGCGTTGCGATTGGCCGCCGAGATCACCTTTCGCGCCCTGTCCCGCCGGCGCGCCTGGTAGGTGGCCAGCGATCCCGCCGTTCCGTCCCAGCTTTGCGCCAGGACCCAGGCGTCTTCCAGCGCCAGGTTCGCCCCCTGCGCCAGGAACGGCAGCGTCGGATGCGCCGCGTCGCCCAGGATCGCGACCGCGCCACCGTGCCAACGCGCCGCCACAGGGTGGCGGAACAGCCCCCAGACGCCGACCTTTTCCACCGCATCCAGCAGTGGGCGCACCGGTCCGCGGAAGGCCGCGAATGTCTGGCGCAACCGGTCCGGGTCGCCCGTGATGTGCCAGCCTTCGTCGACCCATTCCGCCTGTTCGCGCACCGCCACGAGGTTGGCGAACCGCCCGTCCCGCAGCGGATAGAAGACCACGTGACGCCCCGGCGCCATGACCACCCGCGCCTCGGGTCGCAGGGGCTGCGACAGGGGCACCACCGCGCGCCAGGCCACCTGGCCGGTGAAGAACGGCGCATCCGCCCCGTTCAGCGCCCCGTTCAGCGCCGCCCGCGCCACCGAATGCAACCCGTCGGCGCCCACGACCAGGTCGGCGGTCGCGCGCGCGCCATCCTCGAACTCCACCCAGGCCGGATCGCCCGGGACCACCCGCACCACCCGGCAGCCCAGGTCGACCGGAATCCCGGCCCTGCGCACCGCATCCTCCAGCAGGGCAATCAAATCCGCGCGATGAAGGAAACCATAGACCTGGTCGGGCCGCCGCCGCAGGTCCAGCCGCAGCACATCGCCCGGGCGGCGGTAGTCGGACAGCACCACCGCCTCGGCCCGCACTGACTGCGCGTCAAGCCCCTTGCCAAGCCCCAGGGCCCGCAGAACGGCGCCTCCGTTCGGGCTGATCTGCAGGCCGGCGCCGACCTCGGCAATCGCGTCGGCCTGTTCCACCACCCGCACCGCGCATCCGCGCCGGTGAAAGCACAGCGCCGCCGCCAGCCCGCCGATGCCCGCGCCCAGAACCAGCACCTCGCCGTCAGCCATCTTCATCCCCGTCACAACGTGCACCCGCAAAAAAGCAAAGGGCGCCAAAAAAGCAAGGGGCGCCAATGGGTTGTCCCCCGGCGCCCCTTTATCTCATGATGTCGCGCAAGCGATCAGTCGTCGCGGTGGACCTTCTCGCGCCGTTCGTGCCGTTCCTGGGCCTCAAGGCTCATCGTGGCAATCGGACGGGCATCAAGACGCTTGAGCGAGATCGGTTCACCGGTCACGTCGCAATAGCCGTATTCACCTTCATCGATCCGGCGCAGGGCCGCATCGATCTTGGCGACCAGCTTGCGCTGGCGGTCACGCGTGCGCAGTTCAAGCGCGCGATCGGTTTCTTCGCTGGCGCGGTCGGCCACATCGGGGATGTTGCGGGTACTGTCCTGCAGACCCTCGATGGTGTCGCGGCTTTCGGCAAGCAATTCTGCCTTCCACGTCAACAACTTGCGGCGGAAATATTCCAGTTGCCGGTCATTCATGAACGGCTCATCCTCAGCCGGGCGATAATCGTCCGGCAGAAAGACTTCCTGCTTCATCTGGGCTCCCTCGGAATGGCCATCAACGTCCGTCAAATTCAGTTCCTTAGACATCTGGCTCTCCATGATGGCAGCGTTTATCCGAGGCTTTCAGAATTGTCACTACACAAGTGTGTCGCGCTCGGTCTAAAACGCACGGTAGATATGCATACGGCGCAACGGACAGCAAGGGATTGGTTCGAAATGAAATTTCAAGGCACCGAGAACTATGTCGCAACCGACGACCTCACGGTCGCCGTGAACGCCGCCGTCACGCTCGAAAGGCCCCTGCTGGTCAAGGGCGAACCCGGCACCGGCAAGACGGAGCTTGCGCGCCAGGTCGCCGATGCCTTGGGTCTACGGATGCTTGAATGGAACATCAAGTCGACCACAAGGGCCCAGCAGGGGCTTTACGAATATGACGCCGTCAGCCGCCTAAGGGACAGTCAACTGGGCGATGAACGCGTGCATGATGTGCGAAACTACCTTCGGAAAGGTAAACTCTGGGACGCTTTCTCGGCGGACGAGAAAGTCGTGCTGCTGATCGACGAGATCGACAAGGCGGATATCGAATTCCCCAACGACCTTTTGCAGGAACTCGACAAGATGGAGTTCCACGTCTACGAGACCGGCGAAACGATCCGCGCGAAACAGCGCCCCATCGTCATCATCACCTCGAACAACGAAAAGGAGCTGCCCGACGCCTTCCTGCGCCGCTGCTTCTTCCACTATATCCGCTTTCCCGATCCCGACACGATGCGCCGCATCGTCGGGGTCCACCACCCCGGCATCAAGGATGCGCTGCTGACCACCGCGCTGACCCAGTTCTACGAGCTGCGCGAGACGCCGGGGCTGAAGAAGAAGCCCTCGACCTCCGAAGTGCTCGACTGGCTGAAACTGCTGCTGGCCGAGGACCTGTCGCCGGAGGATCTGAAACGCGACGGCGCCTCGGCCCTGCCCAAGCTGCACGGCGCGCTGCTGAAGAACGAACAGGACGTGCACCTGTTCGAACGGCTGGCCTTCATGGCCCGGGGCCAGCGGTAAGCCGTGGCGGGATTGTCGCCCGGACCTGACCGAACGCCCCGCATACGGGCAATTGTGTCACGCGCCCCCATCAACTCCCACACGCGCCCGCGCGACCGTGGAGCTTTGCGCCGCTCTCTGACAGATTCAGCATCATGACCGATACGCCCAAAACAACCGTTCGCCCGCTTGCGCCGTCCGATCGCGAGGTCTGGGGCGAGCTGTGGCACGCCTATCTCGACTTTTACGAAACCACGCTGCCGGACGCGGTCTATGACAGCACCTTCGCCCGGCTCATGGGGTCCGACCCCTATGACCCGATCGGCCTGATCGCCGAAGTCGACGGCCGGCCCGTGGGCCTGGTGCATTACCTGTTCCACCGCCATTGCTGGAAGATCGAAAACACCTGCTACCTGCAGGATCTTTACGTGCGCGCCGACACCCGCGGCACCGGCGCGGGCCGCGCGTTGATCCAGGCGGTCTATGCCGCCGCCGATGCCGAAGGCGTGCCGTCGGTCTACTGGACCACGCAGCATTTCAACGAAACGGCGCGCAAGCTGTATGACCGGATCGGCACGCTGACGCCGTTCATCAAGTACCAGAGGCCCTGATGCGGCTGTCGGTGAAACTGGCGGCTGCGGCCATGGTGATGGCCAGTTGCACCACCGCGCCCAAAAGCGACATGCCCACGCGGGCGGTGATCGCCGAAAGCACGCTGCCGCCGATGAAGGTCTTCACCACGCCCCGGCCAAAGGCGCCGACCGAAGCGAACGCCGACATCGCCACCGACTTCATGGCCCTGCATTTCCAGCTGGAAAGCGGACGGACCATCGACACGTTCACCCGGTTCGAAACCCCGGTCACCGTGCGCGTCACCGGCGCGCCGCCCGCCAGCCTTGGCCCCGACCTGCGCCGCCTGATCCAGCGCCTGCGCACCGAGGCCGGCATCGACATATCCGAAATCACCACCGGCACCGCCAACATCACGATCGAGGCCGTCCCGCGCGAGGACATCCGCCGCGCCCTGCCCCAGGCCGCCTGTTTTGTCGTGCCCAACGTGTCCAGCCTGCAGGAATTCAAGCGCGACCGCCGCCGGGCCAAGACCAACTGGGCACTGCTTGAGAAACGCGAACGCCTGGCCGTCTTCGTGCCCAACGACACCTCGCCCCAGGAAATCCGCGACTGCCTGCACGAGGAACTGGCCCAGGCGCTGGGACCACTGAACGATCTCTACCGGCTGGACGAGTCCATCTTCAACGACGACAACGTCCACCGGGTGCTGACCGGCTTCGACATGCTGATCCTGCGCGCCACCTACGCGCCGGACCTGCACACCGGCATGACCGCCAGCCAGGTCGCCGCGCAACTGCCCGCGATCCTGGCCCGCCTGAACCCGGCCGGCGCCGGCAAGCCCGCGCAGAACGTCGAACCCACGCCCCGCGTCTGGATCAACGCCGTGCAGACCGCGCTTGGCCCCGGCGCCGACCCGGACGCGCGCCGCAAGGCCGCCGACCTGGCGCTGTCCACCGCGATCCAGCATGGCTGGCAGGACCATCGCCGCGCCTTCTCGCATTACATCGTCGGGCGCATGGCGCAGTATTCCGACCCCGATCTTGCCGACAGGCATTATGCCGCCGCCCAGTATTACCTGTCCAAAAGCCCGTCTTCCGCCCTGCAATCGGCCTATGTCACCACCCAGACCGCGGCCATCGCCATCACCCGCGGCGACGCCGGCGGCGCCATCCGCCAGCTGGACCCGGCCATCGCCGTGGCCAGGCAATCCGAAAACGCCTCGCTCCTGGCGACGCTGATGCTGCTCAAGGCCGAGGCGTTGGAACTGACCGGCCACCCCGACCAGGCACGCGCCGTCAGGCTGGACAGCCTTGGCTGGGCGCGATACGGCTTCGGGGCGGACTGGGCCGTGCGGCAGAAAATGCGCGAAATCGCGGCCCTGAACCCGCTGAAAGGGAGTGACGGGTCCATATGATCGTCTTCGGCAGCGCGATCCTCGGCGCCCTTATCGGCGCCCTGACGGCGAAGAAACGCGGTGGCGAAGGCCTCGACATCGCCCAGTACGGCGCCGGCTACGGCATCGCCTTCGCCATCCTCGGCATGATCGCCACCATCGTGATCCATCGCATGGCGGTCTGACCCGGATGTTCCTGCCCTTCTTCGATAACCTTCGAAAGGGCGGCGTCCCGGTCAGCTTGCGCGAATACCTCACCTTCCTGGATGCGATGAAGGCCGGCCTCGTCACCTACGACGTCGAAGGCTTCTACTACCTCGCCCGCACCGCCATGGTGAAGGACGAACGCAACATCGACAAGTTCGACCGCGCCTTCGCCGCCACCTTCGAGGGCCTCGCCGCCATCACCATCGACCAGGTCATGGACGCTGTCGACATCCCCGCCGACTGGCTGGCCAAGATGGCCGAAAAGCACCTGAGCGCCGAGGAAAAGGCCGAGATCGAAGCGCTTGGCGGCTTCGACAAGCTCATGGAAACACTGAAGAAACGCCTTGAGGAACAGAAAGAGCGCCACCAGGGCGGCAACAAGTGGATCGGCACCGCCGGCACCTCTCCCTTTGGCGCGCATGGCTACAACCCCGAAGGTGTGCGCATCGGCCAGGACGAAAGCCGCCACAAGCGCGCGGTCAAGGTCTGGGACAAGCGCGAATTCCGCAATTTCGACGACACGGTCGAACTGGGCACCCGCAACATCAAGGTCGCGCTGAAACGCCTGCGCCGCTGGGCCCGCGACGGCGCGCACGAGGAATTGGACCTCGACACCACGATCCGCTCAACGGCGGAAAACGGCTATCTCGACGTGAAAATGCGCCCCGAACGGCACAATGCCGTCAAGGTCGTCCTCTTCCTCGATGTCGGCGGTTCCATGGATCCGCATGTGAAGGTGGTCGAGGAACTCTTCTCCGCCGCCCGCTCCGAATTCAAGCACCTGGAACATTACTATTTCCATAACTGCCTCTACGAAGGCGTCTGGCGCGACAACCGCCGCCGCTGGTCCGAACAGATCCCCACGGCTGAGGTCCTTCGCACCTACGGCTCTGATTACAAATGCATTTTCGTGGGCGACGCATCCATGTCCCCCTACGAGATCGCCTACCCCGGTGGCGCCAACGAACATTGGAACCCGGAATCCGGGCAGGTCTGGCTGGAACGCGCCCGCGACCAATGGCCGTCCCACCTGTGGATCAACCCGGTGCCCGAGAAATACTGGGGCTACACCCATTCCATCAAGATGATCCAGGAGATCTTCGAAAATGCGATGGTGCCGATGACTCTGGAGGGATTGGAGCGGGGGATGAAGGGGTTGGTGCGGTAATCGCACCTTCTCAACGAAACGCAGAAAAAGAAATCAAATGGCCAAAATTACGCCATTAACCTTAAATCAACGTTACCGGAGAAATCCAACTCAACCCTACCCCTTCCCAAAATAGGGACCTCAATCAAATAAACCGCATTTGCAGCATATTGCCCAAGGATGGCCTCCCCATCAAAGAAAAGACGCGCGGTAACAAAGACATCCCCCCGCACATCTTGTTCCAAAGGAAGCGCTTTTCCTAAAGTCGGTGGGAACATGACACCCTTATCAACCGAGAAATCGACAGTGGATTCAAATACAGTCGGACTGCTCTCGTGTACCGACATGTACTCCGCGTCAGTAGCAAAGCCCATCTGATCCACTCCCAGTATCTGCATTGCCTCCTGACTGTTCTTAGTGACTCCAGAGAACTTCACATTCGCGCTAATCCGGCCAGCGTCGGCTCGCTCGACCAAGCCATCCTTTACCCTCAGTTCAAATTGTTCTTGCAGCATAACCATTTGGTCATCCATCTCAGAGAACTGAGGGACCGAGGATTTCAAAATTTCCGTGCAGTCTTGATCATTGATGAAGATCCGGTACGCCCAGGCAGACATATCATAAACGCCTGAATGTATTCTTACTGAAGAAGCCAATCCACCACAGATTCTCAATCCAGAATCATAGCTCACACGACAATTCGCCTCCAAACTCCGAGGCGCCAAAATATTATCCAACTCATGAAAACGCCGGTCTAGGTCTCCGATATCGATCAGGACAATTGGATCCGAAGAACCTCCAGATAGCGTCTCATAGACAGCGACCTGCAACCCATTACTGAGAACAAAATAGTTTGCGCCTACTTGTGAGTGCGCAGCATATGAATGCGCCTGCTCAACATCTTTCTGGGTCAGAACGGAAGTCGCTGCTTTTGCTTCGACGATGAAGCTCCCTCGTCGACCTTTCAGACCAGCCCGATAGTCGGGAAACCCCAGGGGAAGATCCTTCTTACGATTCTTGTGCCCTATGAAGTAATATGGGTACTCCAGCTTTTCTTCCGGCTTGAAAAAAACTTCTTCGCCGCCAGGGTATCCCAACCTTCTCATAATTTGATCAACAATGTGGAAGCGAACCTCAGTTTCGTTGTACTCTGCGACCTCACTCAGAACCTGCGGGTTGCCAATATCCATACTCAAGTAGCCCTTTCGTTCATTCGAACGGACACTACACGTTGAAAAGTTCAACTCAAGGATGCTTGCAGCGACACCTTCACTTTCCAATTCCTTGTGATTGTCTAGCGTTGAGCTGCTATCTCAAGTCAGAGATCAAGTCAGTCCCGACCCGCAAATCCATCCCAAATTCCGCCCCCAAGACTTTTCCGTCTCATCGGACTGGCGTCAGCCCCTTCGGCCAACACCGGCCCCCCTCCTCAATCCACAATAAACAGCGTCGCGCCCGTCTCCGTCCGCGACGAATGCGCCTCGGCATCGTCGGCGACCTGGTAGCTCATCCCCTCACGGACCTTCAGCACCCGGCCATCCTTGAGATGCGTATCCATCCCGCCCTTGATGCAGAAGATCACATGCCCCTTCAGGCACCAGTGATCCGAGACATAGCCGGGCGAATGTTCGACCAGGCGGACGCGGATGCGGCTGTCGCCCTCGCCGAAATACTGCACGCGCCACAGCGAATATCCTTCGTCCCCCTCGTGGCGTTCGGGTTCGATCTCTGACCAGTCGGTCAGGGCGATGGCAAAGTTTTCCAGTTTCATGTCGGTCCTTTCACGCGGCCCGGAAGGCGGGCCCGATCGGGATCGGCCCGCGGCTGTCCGCCGGGGCTCGATAAGTCATCAGCAGGACGGGATGGTCAACGGGAAAGGGCCCGGCGCCCGGCGATCACAGGCCGTGACGTCGCACAGCCTGCAAAACCTGTGCACGGGGGGCCGGTCGGGGCGGCGATCGGATCAGGAACTCAGCACCATGTTGATCAGCAGGAAGATCGCCAGCCAGATCCCGGCCCCCAGTCCGATAGCCGGGATCAGCCACCAGCGATGGGCCATCCTGGGCGTTTCAGCCATCTGCTCCATGTGTTTTCGAAGCTGGTATCCCGGTTCGGCGACATGGCTGGCCTCGGACCGCCAGGGGCCAAGATCGTCGCCCTTCTCGAACCGGTCCAGCCGGTCATGGTGACGGTCGCAAGCGGAGCGTGACGACATGATCGACCTCCCCATCGAAATGTCATCCAGTGTACATTTACGTTACGTCAATTTGGCGGTCATATCAAGCGGACAAGGCGGCCTGTCCGCCGCCCTCCGCCGGGACGCGAAGCGTTCACCCGCGGGCCGTTCCCGGCCCGCAGTTTCCTAACGGAAGGTAAATCCGCCTCTGTAACCCATTGAAAACGCGTGGGCCGGAAGTGTCCCACGCGTGGGACATCACCTGAGCCCGGCCAGCATCGCCGCCGTCCCCTGGCCCGTCACCGGCAACCCGTTGGCCCTCTGGTACGCCTCGATCGCGGCGATGCTCTTGGGCCCGATCACCCCGTCCGTTCCGCCGGTATCGTAACCCGCCCGGGTCAGCCTTTGCTGCAGCTCCTGCCGGTCCGCCAGCGTCAGCCCGCCCGCATCCGGCCCGAACGGCGTCCGCAGCGGCGGCCCCCCCGCCACCCGGTTGGCCAGGTAGCTGACCGCCAGGGCGTAGCTGGTCGAATTGTTGTAGGTCTTGATCGTCCCGAAATTCGCGTAGGTCCGAAAGCTTGGCCCCGGCTGCTGTGGCTGGATCACCGATCCGCCGGACGTCCCCGGCAACGCCTCCACCATCCAGGGCTGCCCGAAGCGCCAGCCGTTGCGATCCAGGTAGGCCGCGGTCGAAGCCAGCGAATCCGTCGGATCGTCGGACCAGATGTCGCGCCGCCCGTCGCCGTTGAAATCCACCGCAAAGGCCAGGTACGAGGTCGGGATGAACTGGGTATGCCCCATGGCGCCGGCCCAGGATCCCACCATCCCTTCGGGCGACACGTCGCCGGCCTGCAGGATCTTCATTGCCGCCACCAGCTGCTTTTCGAACAGCGCCCTGCGGCGTCCGTCATAGGCCAGCGTCGCCGTCGACGACACCACCGGCACGTCGCCGCGCCGCGTGCCGTACTGGCTCTCTATCCCCCATATGGCGACGACGATCTCCTTCTCGACGCCGTAACGCGCCTCGATCTGGCTCAGCACACCGTTGTAGCGCGACATCATCTGCCGGCCCTGGGCGACCTTGTCGTCATTGGCGGTCAACGCCAGGTAATCCTCAAGCGAGCGGCGGAATTCCGTCTGGTTGCGGTCCCGCTCGATCACCTCCGGCAGGTAGCCCGCCGACCGGAACGCCCGGTCGATGGTCGCCCCCGAAACGCCATTGGCTGCCGCACGGCCCCGGAACCCGTCAAGCCAGGCGTCAAAGGCCGCATTGGGCACCGCCCTGTATTGCGTGCGCGACGCCGGCGCGGACCCGCCGCCGGCGCAGGCCGAAAGCCCCGTCGCGCCAAGCCCCGCCAAAATCCATCGTCTGTTCGTGATCATCGTGTCCTGCCCGGATTCGTGTTTGCCTCGCGCCATTGTGACGCGTCGCGCCCTGCCCGTCCAACACCTCGGCGGGGGAATGCGCATGATCCCGGCCGGGGTCCCGGCGGCACCGGCTGGCAGAAGTATTTGGGCAAAGATGAAGACAGGGACTGCGCATCGCCCCAAGCCGGATTATATTGGCACCATGATCAAGCTGACCCCGATCCTGCTTGCCGTGATCTACGGCATCATCGCCTACCAGTTCTCTGTCTGGAAGACGCGCGGCGAGCTGGACCAGAAATCGACGGAACTGGCCGATCCCCGGCTGAAACGCATCCTGGCGCGGATGGCCAGAGCGCTTGGTGTCGACCGGATCCGCGTCTTCATCTACGAGATCGACCCCGTGAACGGACTGGCCGCACCGGACGGTCGGATCTTCATCACCCGGGGATTTTACGCCAAGTTCGCCAGCGGCGAGGTCACGGAAGAAGAGCTCGCCTCGGTCATCGCCCATGAACTGGGGCACGTGGCCCTGGGGCATTCGCGGCGTCGCATGATCGACTTCTCGGGTCAGAATGCGTTGCGCACGGCGCTTGGCATGATCCTCAGCCGCTTCATCCCCGGCTTTGGTATCATGATCGCCGGCGCCGTCAGCTCGCTTCTGGCCGCCACCCTGTCCCGGTCGGATGAATACGAGGCCGACGCCTATGCCGCGGCCCTGCTGACCAAGGCCGGCATCGGCATCGGCCCGCAGAAATCGCTGTTTCGCAAGCTCGACCAGCTCACCGCGCAGCGTGCCGGCGTCACCCCGGCCTGGTTGATGAGCCACCCGCAGACACATGAACGCATCGCCGCCCTGGAAAAGCTCGAAGCCCGCTGGATCGAGCCCTGACTGCAGCTTCTTTCTCTTTCCAAATACCCCGGCCCAACGCGGACAAGGGCGCCGTCATCCCAGAAGTTTGCCCAACCGCGGCAACCGCGCCTTCTTCATCAGCGCCCGCATTTCCCAATCGGGATCAGCCGCCCGCGCGACCTCAAGCACCGCCCGCGCCGCCGATTCGATCCCGGTTTGATCGTCCTGCCAAAGCCGCATCAGGAACCCGTCAGGGTCCCACCGCTCCACCCCTTCGTCAGCCAGGGCCTGGCGCGGGAAGTCCTTGGCGTTCATCGTGACGATCGCATCGGCCGACCCGGACACGGCCACCGCCAGCACATGCACATCCGCCGGATCGGGCAGCCACAGCCGCGCCTCGATCCCCGGTGCCGCGTCCAGTTCCGACGCCGGCCAGGCGGCGCGCAGCAAGGCGATCTCGCCCCGGGCCTGCACCGCGCCGGCCGGACCCAGCTTTTCCGCCGCCCGCGCCCATTCCTCAAGGATGCGCGCGGACCACAGCGGCGTGTAGGCGCCGGTCTTGGCCGCGCCCAGAAGCACTTCGCGCATCACGTTCGGATACAGAACGCAAGTGTCCAGAACGACCTTCACAGCGCGAAGAACAGGGCCTTCAGGTACCCCGATTCCGCCAGTTGCGGATGCTGCGGATGGTCGGGCCCGGCGAACCCGGTGTGGATCAGCCGCGCCTCGCGTCCTGAGCGCCCGATGCCACGCGTGCAGGCCTGGCGGAACTTGGTCAGGTCCGCCGCGTGGGAACAGGAACACAGCCCCAGCACGCCGCCCTCGGCCACCAGCGTCGCCGCCAGACGGGCGATGCGTTCATAGGCCCGCAGCCCCGCCTCAAGCGCCTGTTTCGACGGCGCAAAAGCCGGCGGGTCGCAGATGACCACGTCAAAGGTCGCGCCTTCCTCGGCCAGGGCCGCCAGCACGTCAAAGGCATCGCCCTGGCGCGTGGTGAACCGGTCGGCCATGCCGCTGACCTCGGCCCCCTGCGCCGCCAGCGCCAATGCCGGGGCGGATCCGTCCACCGCCAGCGCGGATCCCGCGCCGCCGGCCAGCATCGCCAGCCCAAAGCCGCCGACATGGGAAAACACGTCCAGCACCGCGGTGCCCTCGCGCACCAGCCCCTTGGCAAAGGCATGGGTCGGGCGTTGGTCATAGAACAACCCGGTCTTCTGCCCGCCGGTCAGGTCGGCCATGTAGCTGGCCCCGTTCATCGGCACCGGCAGCGGTCCTTCGGGCGCGGCACCGGCCAGAACGGCGCTTTCATCGTCCAACCCTTCCAGGCCGCGTCCCCGCCCGCCGGCGTTCTTCAGCACGTTGGACACGCCGGTCACCTCGACCAGCGCCTGGGTCAGTTCGGGCAGCAGGGTGTCGGCCCAGGCGGCATTGGGCTGGATCACGCAGGTGTCGCCGAACCGGTCGATCACCACCCCCGGGAACCCGTCGGCCTCGGCATGGACCAGCCGGTAGAACGGCGCATCGAACAGCCGCTCGCGCAGCGACAGCGCGCGGGACAACCGGGCCGTCAGCCAGGCCTTGTCCACCACCGCGTCGGGATCCAGGTCCAGCATCCGCGCGATGATCTTCGACCCCGGATTCACGGCGACCAGGCCGACCCGTTCGCGGCCCGCGTCTTCCAGCACGGCAAGGCTGCCCGGGGCCAGCGCCTTGGTGCGCCGGTCGGTGACAAGATCGGATTCATAGACCCAGGGGAAGCCGTGCCGCAAAGGGCGGGCGTTGATCTTGGGTTTCAGCCTGACGACAGGCAATTCGTTGGATGCGTTCATGGCGCCCTCATAGCGATGCGCGAGCGCCCCGGCAATCGGCGCTCAGCCGTTGGTTCCACGATCCCGCGACCGCCAGCCGCCGCGGCGGCGCGGGCGGGCCGCGTCGCCGAGCCCTTCGCGCAGCACGTCGGTCATCGGGTGGTCGGGCCGGGACACCTGGTAGCGGGTCAGAAGCGCCTGGCGCGCGGTTTCGGTATCGGTCTCGATCGGCAGGCCCAGGGCCCAGTCCAGGAAGATGCTGCGGCATTCGCCGGGGGTGATGCCCTCGATCCGGTAGCTTTCGCGGATCAGCCCCTTGGGGTCGAGCGGATCGTCAGCCATCGCCAGCCTCTTCGCATTGCAGCGCCGCCGAGACGATAGCGGCTGTTTCGTCGTAGCGCGCTTCCAGCAGCGCCCGCAAGGCATCCATGTCGCCGACCCCGGCACGGCGGCAAAGGAAGTCCCGCGCGCCCTGCCCCAGGTCGTCGCCATTGCCCGGCGCGATGCCGATCAGCCGCGTCGCCGTATGCATTTCCCAGAACAGCGCATAGGCGCCGGCCAGTATCGCGGCCTGTCCCTCGTTCAGCCAGCCGGCGCGCTCCGCCTCGGTCAGGCCCTCGGACACCCCCCGGCTGGGCATCCCCGCCGCCAGGTGACCGGCCTGGGACAGCAGTTCCAGGTCCTGCAGCCGCCCCGCCCCGTTGCGCAGGTCCAGCCAGCCCGCCGCCGCCTTGGCCGCCGCCAGCCGGTCGCGCATCTGGGACACCTCGCGGATGATGTCCCCAATCTCCCTTGGCCGCGCGATGATCCCGGCGCGGAACGCCTCGATATCGCCGGTCAGCGCCTCGGGTCCCGCGATGCCGCGCGCCCGTGTCAGCGCCAGGTGTTCCCAAAGCCAGGCCTCGGTCTCCTGGTAATGGCGATAGGACGGCCAGCTGGTCGCCACCGGCCCCTGCTTGCCCGAGGGCCGCAGGCGCATGTCGATCTCGTAAAGCCGGCCCTGCGACATCGGCGCGGACATGGCGGTGATCAGGGCCTGGGTCAGCCGGGCGTAATAGGTGCGCGTGGCCAGCGGGCGGCGCCCGTCGGAACTGTCGACGTCCAGCGCGTCGTAGATCACGATCAGGTCCAGGTCCGATCCCGCGTTCATGTGCCGCGCCCCGACCGACCCCATCCCCAGGATCGCCGCCCCCCGTCCCGGGGGCGCCCCGTGCTTGCGGGCGAATTCGCGCACCACCTCGGGGCTGACGGTGCGGATCACCGCATCGGCCAGGTCGGCATATTGCGCGCCCGCCGTCTCGCCATCGATCAGGCCGCGCAGGTGGTGCACCCCCACACGAAAATGCCATTCCTTCTTCCACCGCCGCGCCGCGTCCAGCTTCAGCTCGTAATCGTCCTCGTGCGCGATCAGCGCGGCCAGATCATCGGTCAACGCCGCCGCGCCCGGCCAGGGGGCAAAGAAGGCGCCGCCGATCACCGCGTCCAGAACCGACGAATTGCGCGACAGGTATTCGCCAAGCGCCGGCGCGGTGACGATGACATCGACCAGCAGGTCGATCAGGTCCGGGTTCGACTGGAACAGCGAAAAGATCTGCACCCCCGCCGGCAGCCCCGCAAGGAACCGGTCGAAGGCCACCAGCGCGTCGTCCGGGCGGGCCGACCGCGACAGGCGGGCCAGCAGTTCGGGGCGCAGCCGGTTGAAGATCTCGACCGCGCGGGACGACCGCAGCGCCGGGTACTGATGCCAGCGCGACAGGATATCGCGGTCGAATTCATGCTCCGGCTGGGCAGGCACGGGCGCCGCGTCGGGGGCAAAGAAATCCTCGGTCAGCTCGGCCACCTCGGCCAGCCTGCGGGACAGGTCGCGCAACATCTCCGACGGCGTGATCCCCATCAGCCCCGCCACCCGTTCGATCCCCTCCTTCGAGGCGGGCATCTGGTGGGTCTGGGCATCGTTGACCATCTGGATCCGATGTTCGACCTCGCGGAAGGCGCGGTAATGGTCGCGCAGGCGGGTGGCGACGTCTTCGGGGATCCAGCGCTTGCGCGCCAGCGCGGCAAGCGCCGGTTCGGTGCCCCGCATCCGCAGCCCCGGGTCGCGGCCGCCGGCGATCAGCTGGCGGGTCTGGGTAAAGAACTCGATCTCGCGGATGCCGCCCCTTCCCAGCTTCATGTCGTGGCCCGGCACCTCGACCCGGCCATGCAGGCGCTTGGTGTCGCGGATGCGCAGGCGGATCGCATGGGCGTCCTCGATGGCGGCGAAATCCAGGTGGCGGCGCCAGATGAAGGGGCGGATCGCCTCCAGGAACCGTTCGCCGGCTTCAAGGTCCCCGGCGGCGGGCCGCGCCTTGATCATCGCGGCGCGTTCCCAGGTGCGGCCGAAGCTTTCATAATAACTTTCGGCCGCGTCCATCGAGATGCAGACCGGTGTCACCGACGGGTCGGGGCGCAGCCGCAGATCGGTGCGGAAGACATAGCCGTCGGCGGTGCGTTCCGACAGCATCGCCGACATGTTGCGGGTCACCCGCACCAGCGCATGGCGCGCGTCAAGCACATCGGCCTCGGCATAAAGACTGTCGTCGAACAGGCAGATCAGGTCGATGTCCGAGGAATAGTTCAGCTCGTGCGCGCCCATCTTGCCCATCGCCAGCACGAACAGCCCGAAGGCCCCGTCGCGATCCTCGCGCAGGGGGGCGGGCAGCTTGCCGCGCTTGTCGAAGGCGGCGAGTTCGGCGCGGATTGCCAGGTCGCAGGCCAGCCCCGCCAGGTTGGTCAGCCGCGCCATCACCGTTTCCAGCGGCCAGACCCCGCCCAGATCCGCCAGCGCCGTCATCAACGCCACCCGCCGCTTGGCCCGGCGCAGCGTGGCGCCCAGCGTGTCGCGCGGCGCCTCGGCGGTGTCGATCAGCACCTGGTCAAGCGCCGCGGCGGGCGCCTGCGCCGCCTCCGCCAGCCATTCGGCCTCGCGGGTGATCAGGCCCTGCAGGAAGGGGCTGGACCCTGCGGCGCCGGTCAACAGGGCCCGCAGATCGGGGTCGGCACCGGGCACGCGGGCGGCGGCTTCGGCGCCAAGATCGGCGTCGCGCGGCAGCGGCATCCGGGCCAGGCGGGCCGACAGGGGGGCGTCATCATCGGGCGTCATGGCGCAAACCTGCGGCGGGACAGGCGCACAGTCAACGGGCGCGCTTGATCCCCGCGCCCGCGGCGGGCATCGTCCGCGCCATGAGCAAGAGCAAGAAACGCGTGCGCGCGGCGCTGGATGCCGCCGGTCTGACCGTCGAGATCGTAGAAACCCCGTTGGCGCGCACCGCCGCCGACGCCGCCGCGGCATTGGGGGTCGCGGTCGACCAGATCGCCAAGTCGATCATCTTTCGCGGCGAAGACAGCGGCACGGCGGTCCTGTTCCTGACGGCGGGCGGCAACCAGGTGGACGTGGCGCGCGCCGCCAAGCTGGCCGGCGAACCGCTGGGCAAGGCGGATGCGGCCTTGGTGCGCGCGCAGACCGGTTTTGCCATCGGCGGCGTGTCCCCTGTGGGACACCTGACCCCGATCCGGGCCTGGATCGACCCGCGGCTGATGGAGTTCGACCAGGTCTGGGCAGCTGCCGGCACACCGCACCACGTCTTCCCCGCAACGCCCGCGCAATTGCAGGCGCTCACCGGCGCGCCTATTGGGGCACAGTCAGTCTTTCAGCGGATATCGAAAGAGGGCGGGAGTTCCCGGAAGACCACGGAAACGTCGAATATCAAGGACTTGAAGGAATGAGACCCACGGCCGGAAGCGCTGGGAGGTGTTTTTCCGGTCACGCTGAAAACGCCGTGGAAGGCCCGTCGGAGCCTTCCTGCGACCACCAAGACCTCGGAAGCCCAGAGGCACCTAAAGCCTTTGGCATCCGCGTTAAAACCGGTCTGGGCTCCGGACCCATTGATTTCGGGTTTTTGGCATGATTCAGGCTCCGCAAGGAGACCTGATCGATGAGCAATCTTTATTGGCTGACCGACGCCCAGATGGAGCGTCTGAAGCCGTTCTTTCCCAAGAGCCATGGGAAGCCCCGCGTTGATGATCGCCGCGTCCTTGGTGGCATAATCTTCATCAATCGCAATGGGTTGCGCTGGTGTGACGCACCGAAGGAATACGGCCCGGCCAAGACCCTCTACAACCTTTGGAAGCGCTGGAGCGACAAAGGGGTCTTCGCCCGGATCTTGGTCGGCCTGGCCACTGAGCGTGCCGAGCACAAGACAATCATGATCGACGCGACCTATCTCAAGGCACACCGCACGGCATCACGCCTTGGGGTGAAAAAGGGGGGCGGGGCCGCCAGATCGGGCGCACCAAAGGTGGAGTGAACACCAAGCTGCACGCCGTTGCCGATGCGAAGGGGCGCCCGATCGGGTTCTTCATGTCTGCCGGGCCGGTCACTGATTACACCGGCGCGGCGGCTCTTCTGAGTCGCCTGCCAAAGGCAGGTTGGCTTCTGGCCGATCGGGGCTATGATGCAGATTGGTTCAGAGAAGCGTTGAAAGACAAGGGGATAAAGGTCTGTATTCCGGGCCGGACGTCCCGCAAGACCGCGGTGAAATACGACAAGAGGCGCTACAAACGGCGCAACCGCATCGAGATCATGTTCGGGCGGTTGAAGGATTGCCGGCGCGTTGCAACCCGTTATGACCGCTGCCCGGAAACCTTCTTCTCAGCGATTATGCTCGCCGCAACCGTCTTGTTCTGGCTGTGAAACTCAATGAGTCTGGAGCCTAGGGCCGCTCGATACGGCAACACATCTCGGCATCCGCACAGTCGTGCGGCCCTCGTTTGAGGCGTGGATCGTCGATGTCGGTGCGGGGTCGATCACGGTCGATGGGGCGGACCCTCTGGCCGTTGCGGCGGTGATTGAGCTACTCCCCATCTATTGGACAGGATCTGGCGTAAATTAAGCTACTCGTTGCACCTGCTGATCGGGTTGGTTGATATCATTTCTCTGCCAGTAGACCAGCGCCGGAGGCTGGCCGCCCAGGGCTGAATGCGGGCGCTGGTTGTTGTAGAAGCTCATCCATTTCCGGATGGCCGCTTTCGTCTCCGATCCGGTCTCCCAGGCATGCAGGTAGACGCACTCGTATTTCAGGGTGCGCCACAGCCTCTCGATGAAGATGTTGTCGAGGAACCGGCCTTTCCCATCCATCGATATGCGCACGCTGGACCGGCGGAGCCGATCCGTCCAGGCAAAGGAGGTGAACTGGGATCCCTGATCTGTATTCATTATCTCTGGCGGGCCGAACTTGTGGATGGCCTCGTTCAGCGCCTCGACACAGAAGTCGGCCTCCAGCGTGTTCGAGATCCGCCAGGACAGGACCTTGCGGGTGTGCCAGTCCATGATCGCCACGAGGTATAGGAACCCGCGCCGCATGGGCAGGTAGGTGATATCCGAGCACCAGACCTGGTTCGGGCGTTCCACCCGCAGACCTCTGAGCAGGTAGGGATAGGTCTTGTGGCCCTTCGTCGGCCTGCTCGTGTTGGGCTTCTCGTAAATCGGCATTAGCCCCATCAGGCGCATCAGTCGCCGGATGCGCTTCTCGTTCACAAGGTGTCCGTCGTTACGCAGATGCCAGGTCATCTGCCGAACGCCGAAGAACGGCGTCTCCAGGAACTGCTCGTCGATCCGCCGCATCAGGCCGAGGTTCCGCTCAGACTCGCCCTTGGGCGTGTAGTAGAAAGACGAGCGCGCGATCGACAGCAGCTTGCACTGCTGGCCGATCGACAGGTCCGGGTGGTCCGGCTCGATCATGCCGCGCCTCACTTCCCGCCCCAGGGCTTCAGCTTTCGTTCCAAAAAAGAGTTGGCCACCGCCAGCTCCCCGATCTTGGCGTGGAGCTCCTTCACCTGCTCCTCGTCAATCTCGGGCTTCTTGCGGCCCCCGCGCTCGAACACACCGGAGGCGCCTTCGAGCAGGGCTCGCTTCCATTGATGGATCATCGTCGGATGCACCCCGAACCGGCTTGCCAGCTCGGCGGCCGTCTCCTCGCCTTTCAGGGCTTCCAGCGCGACCTTCGCCTTGAACTCAGGCGCGTGCTGCTTCCGTTTCGACATCTCTGATCTCCTTCTCGTCGAAGATCAGCAGACTGCAAATCGTAGCTTATGTCAGTGTCCGAATTTCGGGGGGTAGCTCAGATGGCCGCGCTGTCGGCCGAGTTCGCGGATCGGAGCGGGCCGGGCGATCAGGGGCGCGCCGGATGGGCTGCATTCCTGGTCGGGCTGGGGCTGCATGAGATCGTCAACGCCGACGTCTGATCCCTCCACCTGAGCCACAAGTCACCTATAACCGCGCTTGAACGGCCTTTGAAACAGCCCTTAGGCGAAAAGTCGTTTGCTGCAAACTTCGCTGTCAATCACTGCAAACTTCGCTGTCACGCTACAATCACTGCAAATGTTGGGGGACAGTCAGTCTTTCAGCGGATACCGGAAGAGGACGAGAGTTCCCGGAAGACGGTGGATGCGCGAGGTATCAAGGACTTGAAGGATTGACGTCGTCCGGAAACTGCGCCGAAACATGTTTTTCTCAACACCCCGCACAGGGCGCAAAAGCGGGTAACAGTGCCTCAGAACGCCATCCAAAGGCCACGGAACCGCAGCGCGCCTAAACCCTTTTGAAACTTCGATAAAACGGGACTCAGAAGGCCCATTATGTTCACTTTGAACGGTGCTGAAGGGCCCAGGAAGTGGGACGCGAGGCGCCCACTTCTTTTTCGGCGTCCCACTTCCCGGTTTTTTCTTTCCGATACAGATACTTACTGAGTTCTCCGGATGCCCAAAGCGAGCGGGGAAGTGGGACGCGATTTAAGAAATTTCCTGAGAGCAATCGCCGTTTGGCACAAGCGCGAAGGGAGGAAAGAGGTGGCCAACAAGACTGCGGCTGGACCTCGAATTCTGAACAGCTACACTTACGGGCGCACGCTGCGCCTCACCATCACAGTTGCGGCTGGACCTCGAATTCTGAACAGCTACACTGGCCTCTTGCTCCTGCGTCGGGCCTCGCAGTTGCGGCTGGACCTCGAATTCTGAACAGCTACACTGCCATTACCCTGGCTATCGCCGTGCCCGTCGTTGCGGCTGGACCTCGAATTCTGAACAGCTACACTTCCTGACACCGACCCAGATGGCGCTTGCCTGTTGCGGCTGGACCTCGAATTCTGAACAGCTACACTCTGCAGCCTGGCTTCTCGTCGTGCGCCCAAGTTGCGGCTGGACCTCGAATTCTGAACAGCTACACTCTCGCAGAAGCGCGCCGCCTTCGCGAGGAAGTTGCGGCTGGACCTCGAATTCTGAACAGCTACACTCCCGTGCCATGCGCCTGGAAAGCATCGAAGTTGCGGCTGGATCTCGAATTCTGAACAGCTACACTAGGGACGGGCGCAGCCGGGGCGGCAGGGCGGTTGCGGCTGGACCTCGAATTCTGAACAGCTACACTTCCACCGCTTCATCAAAGTCGGTGGCGACAGTTGCGGCTGGACCTCGAATTCTGAACAGCTACACTCCCGACCAGCCGGGCAACATAGGATAGACCGTTGCGGCTGGACCTCGAATTCTGAACAGCTACACTCGTTCCTCTTCCAAGCACCTGAAACAACAGAGGTTCTGGAAGAGGGCGGGCAAAGCAATCTGGACAATTCCCATCAGAACAGCGCCAGTTGTTCCGGATTCTGCCTAGCCGACCTTCGGCCCTGATCCGAAAAATGCACGATATCACGATATTGCCGGTCGGTGAAGTTGAGGATTTGGATGTCGCCTTTACTGGGCAGGTGCCGCTCGATTCTGTTCACTCGGGTTTGGAAAGCTTCCTTACCGTTAACGAACCGAGCATAAACCGAAAACTGACTACGCTCGAACCCTTCGTCCAGCAGGAAATTCCGAAAACCCGTCGCCGCCTTGCGTTGTGGCTTGGTGTCGGTGGGCAGGTCGAACATCACGAGTATCCACATGATCCGGTATCCCGACAGAAAGGCATGGGCAGTAGTCATGTGCCTAGCCCAACGAGGGCGAGTGCATCGGGTGGCGCTGGCAGGGCGAGGTTCAAAGTTCCGGTTTCGAAACTCTGCCCCAGGGAAATGGCGAGCTTGCCGAGCGCCACCGAAACTGGTGTCACGCCGTTCCCCAATGGCATGTCAAGAGAGATGAGGCGTGCCAATGTTTGCTTTGCCTCTGTATCCACTATTGGACCGTTTCTGGCGGCCAGCCCGCGCACGCAGCAATCAACGAGCGGGCGGAACGGCTCCATCAGGTCGTCGGCCAGGGCAAAGGCATTGCCCCGGTTGGAATGATGCAAACCGATGGTTGGATGCAGACCGGCGGCAACAACAGCGCGTGCGGCGGTCGCCCGCAGGACGGTGTAACCGTAGTTCAACATCGCATTAAGATCGGGCACCGTGCGGTCCCGTCTGAAATCTTCGCCCATCATCCGAGGCCAGTAGTAGCGTGCAGCCTGAGCCTCGACATTGGTACTGTCGCCGCTGGTGACCTTGCGCTTGAGCATGGCGACGGGTGCGTGAGCTTCCCCCATCGCCCCCAACGCGGCAGCCTGCATAGTGATTTTAGAAATCACCACCTGCTTCCATGCCTGTTTTCTAAACGGGACCTTGCTCTGCCACTGAGCGCGTAACCGGGCGCCCTGGGCATGATGCCCCTCAAGAGGCAGGAGAACCGAGCGCGGAGCATGGTTGGATCCGCATAGAACAACTGGCGCCCCACGGTCCGCAAGTTCGGTCAGCAGCGAAGTGGACCACGTTGTACCATGGGCGTGAACGATGACCCCAACGATCCGATCCAGCGGGACGCGACCTATCTCCTCGGCTCCTTCACTGATTTTCAGAAAGCCCCGTTCACGCGACAGATGCCGCCCGTCCGTAGCGATATCCACGATCTGATCCATATCTCATTCTTCCAAACCCTCGGAAGGATGGCATATTTCGCCGATTCGGGCGAATCGGGGTCAATGTGTCTCCGCGCCTCCATCCCGGAGGCGACCAATTTCATCGACGGAAACGCGGCGGATGCCCGCCTTGTGCATCGGCCCCGGACTCATCCGAAACAAAGTAAAACTGTCGTTTGGATCACGATCCCGAGCGTCCGCGTTGCTTTCCAAATGAGATGCCAAGAACAATATCCCCGCTTGATTGAACTTCTGCACATAACAGATTACCGTCTCGCCATTCCGCTCCAACGCCACCATGTCGCGCTTGAAGGTCCGTAGCAGGCGTTTAGCTGCTGGGTGAGGGCGTTTTTCGATGCCGGCGTGGGCTTCATAGGTTGTGACAACCTGTGGCTTCACCTTGCCATCCGGCAGGCGCCAAAGCTCATAGCAATGATTGCTGTCCCCCTTGTATGCCTTTAGAGGTCCACCTTCCGAACGGGTGCCGATTTCGACACGGGCGCTTTCCTGCAAAGTCTCGATCAACCGGACTCGGCGAAGGCCCTGATAGGCGCCCGCCTTCTCGGCAAACTGCCTTAGGGCGGCTTCGAATGCCTTGCCCTCTTTGCCACGGGTGGCGATTTCTAGCGCCTTTTGCAGTTGCGGGTCACGGATATTCTTTCCCTTGGGTGTCACGGCGATATCGCTAGGTTTCAATGACAACAGTGGGGTGCGGCTGACCACTGTCATCGCATCAACGACCCCATAAGCGGTGTCGTTGTGCAACTGTCCGGCTGTGCTGTCACGCCCCTGCTTTCGGCCTTCCCGGTCGATGCGACCGTGGTCGGCGCGGTGGCTGACAATGATCTTGTCGAGTTGAACACGTAAATCGTCACGAAACCCCTCCCATGGCGGTGGCGTATCGCGGGCGATAAGTTCGGCGGATTGACCCGCAGCCTCACCCTGACCGGCGGCACGGCTGATCCGATTCAGCAGGCTCCGGTCTGTTGCAGCCACCACAGCAGCGTCGATGGCATGATGACGGTGATCGGTGCGGTTCTTGGCCTTGACCGCGCCGCGATCCTTGTCGCTCAGCAGAGAATTTAGACCCCAGTGCCGCCGCAACATTTCGGTCAGTCGCCCTGGTACCACCCAGACATGGCCTCCCTCGGAAAAGAGCGTGTCCATGTAGGTGCGGGAAATCCGAGCGAGATACTGGGTATCTACAAGTGCCCGGTCGAGAAAGTCTTTTTCACCCTCAAATCGCTCCATCGCGTCCGGTGCAAAGCGCCAACGCTTGTTCTCGGGCAGGTTCTTCAGTTTGGCCTCGATTGTATCCCATTTCGGGGCGTCGCCCCAAGCCTTCCAAGGGGTCTGGTTGCGTTTTTCACGGTTGGCTTCTTTCAGGCAGAGCGTTCGGTTGGCAAAACTGTCATCCAGCGTTCGCGAATAGGGCAGGATGTGGTCCACATCGCACGAGCCGTCGAAGATCATTGTCGCGCTGATGCGTTCACCGGTATAGGGGCAGAAGCGGCGCATCGCGTCTTCCGGATTCAGATCTTCCCATAGACGGAGAAGCATCCGATTACGTCCGTTATCCTCGATACCGAGTTCCTCGAGCTTCTCACTCCGCTTCTTCGCCGCCTCTGTTGTATCGCGGATGCGCTTAATCGCGTCCCGTTTCTGTTGTTCCGATTGTTTCAACTCCCGCGCCAGTTCCAAGACGATCTGGTCAGGCTTGCCATAGGTCTCGATGATCCTGTTCACCAACCGCCGCAATTGGTTCAGTCCGATATGCACGGTCGGATTGGTGATGCGGCCGTAGCGGGTAACCTCGTCGTCGTTTGCGTCATAGGTGCCGGGGATAACATGGCGATCCAGAACCTCGCCGTAATACGGCAGACGGTCCAGGCATTCGCCCGTCCGCTGGTCCGAATGGTGCCAGCCGCAGGCAGCGACGGCTTCCGCATAGGTAACGACATCCGCCTTCAGTCTTTCCAGAATGCTAGTGGTGGCGGTCTGTCCCAGCCGCCCGAAGCCTTCGGGCAGAGGGGCGTTTGCCGTGGCCTCGGCATGGTTTCGGTCGATCGAATAGGCCTGCATCAGCCAATCAACGAGCGCGGCATGTTCAGCCTCGCTCTGGACCTTGCGAACACGCGAGACCACCTCCCATTGTGCGGTCGCGTCCAACGTGGACCAGCGCGGGCCGAAACGGTCAGGATGGGACAAGCTGGATCGAACTGGATCACAGGCGATAGCATCCCGGACGCCGGTTTCGAGTGTGAAGCGTTCCCCGTCGCGCAATTTCAGAGTCCTCGCCAATGCGGGCAGTTTCATAGCCATGGACTTCAGCGATACTGTAGGCTTTTTGTTGTCCAGCACGTAGATGATCTGATCGCGTTCCTCCAGCGTGAGTCGTCGGGTTTCGCGCCCGTCCGCTATGACACGTAACTGGTTTACTGTTTCATAAAGGACCCGGGCCTGTGTTAGCGGGTGCGCCTTGGGCAGACGTTCTTCGGAGGTGAACAGGCACAGACCGACTTTCGGTTCCTTCAGTGGGCGCTGGTAGAAAATCTTTTCAAAGATCAGATCATGCAGATCTTCAGTCAGTTCTGGGTGAAAGTTTGCTTGCGCTGCCCAGAGCTTGCGGAACTCTTCTTCCAGGTGTTTCCGGTCTGGGTAGAAGTCGTAACCGGCCTCTTCCTTACCGTCCGGCCCGTCCCGATTGGCGATAGAGAGGCGGGTGCGCACGGTAGGCACATGGCGCGGGTCGACAGCCCGTTGGCGCCGCTTGTGAAGAAACTCGCCATAGGTTCGGGCGCCGTTAGCCAAAATAGCCAGATCCAGTCGCGCTGTGGCATCCTTGATTTTGCCGCTTTCATTATCGCCCCAATCCGTCTTGCGGTTAGATTTGAAACCACGACGTTGGTTGATGTGAAACAGCGCTCGTCCCAGATGGGTCAGCGGCAGGATCTGATCTAAACCAGTAGCCCGCAGTTCATAAGGGTCCAGAAGTTCCAGCGCTTTTGCCTCTTCAGGGGTGGAAGGCATCAGGCCAGCATTGGCGAGAACCTTCATCAGCGTGGCGCGACGGCGCAGATAGCGGTCACGCCGGCGACGCATGGCGCGCGCGGCACGGCGATCCACGGCCAGCGACGCTCTGGATTTTGGATCGCGGCCATCAGAGAAGATGCGCACACCGCCGGCCAAGACACCGTTTATTCGCACTCTGGCATCGGCTCTGTCAGTTTCACAGAGCCACCAACCGATGGAATTCGTTCCAATATCCAAGCCCAGCCGCATTTCATCCTCCTACGAGTCCTCTTGAGCAGTCTCTAAACAGAAATTGGCTTCTGCAAATTGAAAATGTGATCGAACTATGTTATGAATGGCCTGTTCAGAATTCGCGGTCGAGCCGTTAACAAGCTCGAAGTAGCACCACATTGAGACGCGTCCTACGGGGCGCGTTTCCTTTTTTGGCATCGAGCGCGTTAGTTTCAGACTTGTTGAGCCAAGGAATTCCTCGGGAACTACTCTGGCGAAAGCGTTCAGCATGGCGCCTTCACTCCTCGGCTGTATGCCCCCACCACATCACTTTGCCGATGACGTTGACACCGTCCCAGGCCGCTGGATCAACGACTTCCGGCGCCACATCCGGATTATCTGAAATCAAGAACACCGTGCCCATGTTCCGCGCGATCCGCTTCACGCGGGCACCTTCTGATGTCGTGAAGGCGTAGATCGGGTTCTTTCGACCTTTTGCAGTTGCCCGCTCCTGAGGAAGCTCCTTCTTGGACGTGTCGATCAGAAGCATATCGCCAGGAGAGATCGTTGGCATCATGCTCTCGCCAAGTTCGCCGTTTACGACCCTGGCCAGGACGGCGTCGGACGGCGACACGCCGATCTTCCGCAGCCATTCCCGGCGGAACGCGAGGTGGTCGACAACGACGTCGCCAGAGTTCACCGAACCATTGCCGGCTGACAGCGATGCGCCAAAGAGAGGAACGTGTGCGAAGTCGTTGCCCTGTATCTGAATTTGCGTGACCGGGCCGGTTTCGCGTTTCGGCCCGATGTAGAAGTCAAACCCCAGAGCTCTGGATATTTTCTCTGCACGCTCGATGTTCGGTACGGTGCGCTTGTCATCATTCCGGACAACTGCTCGGAGATAGCCCTGGCTCCAACCTTGCCGGGCTTCGAAGCTGTTCACGTTTTCCCCTAGCTCGGCGAGGCGAGCTTCCACGAGCGACGCGAAGTCCATGGCTTCTCCTGAAATCCAAGTTGGGAAAATGCCCTACTCAAAAACATCTTGCAATTTGGCATTTCCCTAACATACAGTTGGGCAAACGCCAAACGTTGGATTTGGGGCATGACAAAAGAGCAGCTTCTGAAAATAGGCCATGTTTACGCGGCACACACTGGGCTGAAGATGACCACGCTAGGTGTCTACGCCGCGAACGACGGGAAGTTCTTCAAGCGGCTTGAAGCGGGGGCAAGCTGTACGCTGGAGACAGCGAGCAAAGTGTCCAAGTGGTTCTGGGAGAACTGGAAGGAAGACCTGGATTGGCCAGCGGGCATCGAGCGGCCCAATTCCAACGATCCGAAGGAGCAGGTGTAATGGAACACCAGGTCCAGCAATCCGACCAGATCGTTGAAGTGCCAGAAGCCACTCAACCCACCGCACCAATCGCCGAACTCGGGCCGAAGCCTCGAGCAGTCCCCCCGTCAGAAGCCACCACTCACGGACCCGAACGGGGGGCCGGACCGCGCGCAGGCAAGTTGCGCGCGATCTGGATCCGGGTGCGCCGCGCTGAGCGTCGGTTTTCGGCCAGCATCTGGGGCGACTTGCTGGGAGCGTTCTGCCTCATCCTAAGCTGGATCATGATCCTGATCGCAGGCGGCGTCCTTTACGGGACGGGGTACTGACAGTGCCAACCGTCAGCCTCGCATCACCGCGTTTGCAGAAAGGCCCCTCGCCGTTCCACGGCAAACCGTTGTGCATTGCCGAGGCGGTGACTGGTCATGAGGTTGGTTTCGTTCGGCGCGACATAAACGGCACCAGGCACGTCTCCAAAAGCAAAATGAAAGACCTGAGCGACAATGGCTGAGATCCTGACCACCATTACCGAAGTCCGTATCGAAGAAATCGTTGTGAAGGATCGTTTGCGGCCCGTCTCCGAGGCAGGAGTTGCGGCAATCATCGCATCGGTCGGCGAGCTCGGCGTGATGAAGGACTCGATCCACATTCGGAAGGTGAAGCACCGTAAGGGGGAACTGGTCCTGATGGCCGGCGCGCACCGTCTAGCAGCCGCCAAACAGATTGGATGGGAGACTGTTAAGGTCACCTGCTGGACCTGCAACGATGACTTCGCCAGGTTGATGGAAATCGACGATAACCTGGCCGGCGCCGAGCTTACCGCCCTGGATACCGCAGTGTTTCTCGCAGCTCGGAAACGACTCTACGAAAAGATGCACCCGGAGATGGCGGTTGGTGGTTTTCGCGGGAACCAACACACCGGAAATCTGGTCCCGGACATCATGTCCTTCACCACATCAACCGCCGAAAAGTTCGGCCTCACGGAGCGCCATGTGCGCCGCCTGGTCTCCGCCGGAGACAACCTCGGGCCCGACGAAGTCCGCCGCCTCAGAGCAGCTCCGAAGCCAGTCGCCCTCAAGGACATCATGGAGATCGGCAAGGTAGGCAATCCGGCCGAGCGCTATCACGTTGTCGATCGTTTGGCCGATGGCACCGCGAAGAACGCGTCTGCGGCCCGCAAGCTTTGGAAGGCCGAGCAGGGGCTGGCCCCTGCCCCGGCAAGCCCGGTGGACACCGCATTCTCGAAGCTGAAAGACGCCTGGGATCGGGCGCCAAAGGAGGCATGCCTGAGGTTCTTGGAAGAGCGCGGCGATGCCATTGACACGCTTCTCAACGATCTGGGCCGCACGGGGGACCGCGATGGCTGACGGTCCCGACAAGGAATGGTGGACAGCGGCGGAACTGGCCGAAGCCGGGCTACCGGACGTCCCCACCACAAAGAGGCGGGTCAACGCCATGGCCAACCGCGAGGGCTGGGCCAAAATGCCCGGCAAGGTGCGGCGCCGAAAGGGCGCTGGCGGCGGCATGGCGTACCACTGGACTGTCCTGCCCCTGCGCGCCCGAACAAAGCTTGGCGTTCGCCTTTCCCGGGACCGGAATGAACCTTCCACGCGAACCCGTGAAGAGACCTGGGCCCTCTTCGAGACCGCCAGCGCATCGGCGCAGACGAAGGCACGCGGCCGTCTCCAGGCCTTGATTGCGGTTTCCGATCTCGAGACCGCCCTCCCGACCAGGTCAGACGCTGTGCAAGCCGTGGCCGACGACAGGAAATTGTCTTCGCGGTCGATCTGGAATTGGATCGAGCGGGTCGGGTTCCGCAAACTCGGCTATGAGCCGGGTGAGGATACGGCGGGCCTCCTACAGACCAGCGTCGTGGCCTTTCAGGCCGATCACGACCTCGTCCAGGACGGGCTGGTCGGCCGCGCCACGCTCTCGACGCTGCAGCGGATGCTGGACGCCCGGACGAAGATTGCCGCCCCCGTGGCCACCGCCGGCGCCGGTGCCACCGTCGAGGCAACCGACCTGCCGGACGCCGCCCCCGATCTGGCATCCCTCCCGGACTGGATCGGCTGGGTCGTCCTCGGCCTCGGGCTGCTCTGGCTTGCCTGGCGGCTCTGGTCCTACCGCGACGCCGTGGCCGCCCGCGTCCAATCCTTCGCGCCCCGTCTGGCCAACATCTTGAGGAGCTTCTGATGTCCGCCGCCCTGATTTCCCTTGCCGCCGAACTCGGCGCGCCGCTTGTCGTGAAGGTCCTGAGCAACAAGCTCGGCGATACCACCGGCAAGATCGCCGGCGAAGTGCTCCGCGTCATTGCGGACAGTGCCGGCGTCGGCATCGAAGACCTCGACCATGAGGCGCAACAGCATCCGGAGGTCGTACGCGCCGCGATCATGGAGGCAGAACCGGTCGTGCCGGAGTTGATCCGGGTCTACGAGCAGGAGGCCCGGAACCAGCAGCTCCTGATCGAGACCGAAGGCAAGGACCCCGCCTGGATGCGCGCCTGGCGCCCTCTGGGCATGTACCTGATCGGCTTCCTCTGGCTCTGGAGCGTCGTCGGTCTGCATGCCCTGAACGCCATCTTCAAGATCGCGTTGCCGCCGATGGACTACTCGGTGCTGCTGCAGCTCAGCGGCCTCTACATGGCGCTCTACATGGGCGGCCACACCGTCAAGGACTTCGCCACCAAATGGGCCGGCAAGGGGAGCCCGGGGTGACGCTTGACCTGAACTTCCTCAAGGATCTGACCGGGGTTTTGGCGTTCGCCATCTCGGTCATCTCCATGATCTATGCCGTCGTCGGCAACCGGCGGAAGGACATCGAGCGCCGTTTCCACGAAGGCAGCAAGCGCATGGATCGCCACGACCTGCGTCTGCAGGAGCTCGCGCAAACCGTGCAGGGCATGCCTGGGAAGGACGACATGCACCGGCTCGAGCTCCAGCTGAGCGAGATCGCCGGGGACATGAAGGCCATGTCGGCGACGATGCTCGGCATGTCCCAGAGCATGGCGCGGACCGAGAAGATCGTGGGCCGCCACGAGGACCACCTGATGGGAGATCGTTCATGAGCGATTATGTCGAGAAGTTCGTGAAGCCGCTTCGACGCGCCATCATCCTGCGCTTCCTGCAGAAGTCCAAGGATTATGTCTCGAACGCCGATATCCTGACACACGTCATCAACGGCACCCAGGATGGCGTGAGCGCCTATTACAGCGAGGTAGTCGAGGATCTGCGCTGGCTGGAGGCAAAGGGCTACGTGACGATCGCGGGCGACAACACCGTGGTCGCGACAGCCACGCCGTCTGGCCGCCGCATTGCACGAGGTGAGAACATCGACGCGGGGATCTCCCGCGATCTCCCGGAGCTGTGAGACATGCCCCCTCCCCGCAAGGTCGATCTCCTGCCGGAAGAGTTCCGCGGCTGGCTCCAGGACGAACTCCGGTCCAGAGGCTTTGGCGATTATGTCGCCCTCGCCGACGCTCTCAACGGGCGGCTCGAAGACGCGGGTCTTGAACTCAGGATCGGCAAGAGCGCGATCCATGCCTACGGCCAGGAATACGAGGCCTTCGTCAAGGCGCAGGAGCAGGCCAGCGCCTGGGCCGTTAGCTGGATGAACGAGCAGGGCATGGAAGATGAGGCCAAGCGCCACAACGTGCTCTTCCAGATGATCACCACCCTCGCCTTCAAGGTCATGCAATCCGAGATGACCAAGAGCGGCGAAGAGATCGATCCCCTCGCCCTCGCCCGCCTCGGCAAGATGATGAAGGACGTCATCAGTTCGTCCGGGGTCCGCGAGAAGCTGATGGCCGATGAACGGGAGCGAGCCGCCCGCGAAGCCCGCGAACAGATGCAGTCCGATCTGGAAACCCGCCTGGATGCTGGCGTGGCCCGGGGCGCGATGAACGCCGACGCCGCGCGGGCCGCCCGCGAGATCATGGGGTTCGCATGAGGCTGCGGGTCCCCGGGCGGTGTCCGCATGACTGACCCCGTCATCACCTTCCTGCCGTACCAGAAGCGCTGGCTCGAGGATCAGAGCCGCTTCAAGATCGGCATGTTCACCCGGCGCGGCGGCAAGACCTTCGGTGCCTGCGGCGAGATCGCCGACGATTGCTTCCAGGCCGAGATCGCCGGGCGCAAGACGCGCTGGACGATCCTGTCGCGCTCCGAGGCGACCGCGAAGGAAGCGATGGAGGATGCGTTGAAGCCGATCGTGCGGGGCTTCTTCGCGGCCTATAACCGGCTCTCCACCATCCGCCCGCCCGAGTTCGAGGAGGGCGAGTTCTACGCCCCCGAGCTCGACGCCACCTACAAGACCCACGAGGTCCGCTTTCCAAGCGGATCTCGGATCACCGCGCTCTCCTCCTCACCCGATGCGGCGCGGGGCTTCGGGGGCAACCTGCTCCTCGACGAGTTCGCGTTTCACCGCGACAGCCGTCGGATCTGGGGCTCGGCCTTTCCAGTCGCGGCGCGCGGCGGGCACAAGATCCGGGTGATCAGCACGCCCAACGGCAAGGGCAACAAGTTCTTCGAGCTGATGACAGCCGACGACACCGGCTGGTCCCGGCATCACGTCGACATTTATCAGGCCGTTGAACAGGGGCTTGAAGTCGACATCGACGAGCTGCGCGCCGGCATGTCCGACGAGGACGCCTGGGCGCAGGAGTTCGAACTGCACTGGCTCGACGCGGCCTCGAGCTGGCTCGACTATGACCTGATCGCCTCCTGCGAGGAGCCGCTGGCGGGCGATCCCGCCCGCTACACCGGCAAACCGGTCTATGTCGGCGTCGACATCGCAGCCCGCAACGACCTCTTCGTGATCTGGGTGGTCGAGGACCTGGGCGACCGGCTGGTGACGCGCGAAGTCATCGCCGAGAAGCGGATCTCCTTCGCCGAACAGGATGCCCATCTCGCCTCCGTCTTCGACCGCTACACCGTGCTTCGCGTGGCGATCGACCAGACCGGCATGGGCGAGAAGCCCGTCGAAGATGCCACCCGGCGTTACGGCACATCGCGCGTCGACGGCGTGCTGTTCACGGCCGCGCGCAAGCTGGAACTGGCCACGGTCCTGAAGGAGCGCATGCAGGACCGGGCCTTCGCGATCCCCGCCGGCGACCCGGTGCTGCGTGCGGACCTGCATGCGATCCGCTCCCGCGTCGGACCGACCGGCATCCGCCGCCTGGTGGCAGAGGGTGACACTGACGGTCACGCCGACCGCTTCTGGGCCGCCGCCCTGGCCGCCGGCGCCGCTGCTGCCGCGCCCGTCGAATACGGCTATCGCGGCGTCACGCAGCGCGGGGACGCGAATGGCAATGACGATCATGGTCCCAATCGCCCCTGGTGGCGTCCGGCGCTCGGGACCGGAATGAGAGGGGGCATCTGACATGTGTCGACACCCCCTCGGCCAGTTTCAAACCAAAGGCCCTGTGCAGGGGCCGGGAGCTGTTGGAGCAGCTCTCGACACGGGGAATCCGTCAAGAGCCCCCGCCGACCTCCGAAGAATCAAGATCGCCCTGCCCGAGAATGTTCGGCGGCGGCGTGAACCGGAGTCAATCCAAGTGCCTTTCGCACCAGTCAAACCTGTCGCCCCCTACCTCGGAGGGAAAAGAAACCTTGCTAAACGCATTTGCCGGATCATCGACGCGGATCCGCACACGACCTATGCCGAGCCCTTCGTCGGCATGGGCGGCATCTTTCTGCGACGCAGCCGCGCGGCGCGGTCCGAGTTCATCAATGACCTGAACGGCGACGTCTACACGCTCTTCCGCATCTTGCAGGAGCATTACGTCGCCTTCCTCGACCTGCTGCGGTTCCAAATCACGACGCAGGAGAATTTCAACCGGCTGGTGTCGGTCGATCCGGAGACGCTGACCGATCTGCAGCGCGCGGCGCGGTTCCTCTATATCCAGCGCTGCGCGTTCGGGGGGAAGGTCTCGGGGCGCAACTTCGGGATTTCAAAGGACCGGCCCTCCCGGTTCAACCTGACCACGCTGGAGCCGGATCTGGAGGCGCTGCATTCGCGCCTGGCCGGGGTCACCGTGACGCGGCTGGACTTCGGGGCCTTCATCACGCGGATCGATCAGCCCGGCACCTTCTTCTATCTCGACCCGCCGTACTGGGGCAGCGAGGGCGACTATGGTCGGCAGGCCTTTGACCGATCCCGTTTTACCGACCTCGCGGACCAGCTCCGGCAGATCCAGGGGCGGTTCCTGCTGTCGATCAACGATGTCCCGGAGGTCCGCGATCTCTTTGACTGGGCGCACCTCCGCCCGGTCGAGACCTCCTATTCCGTCGCAAAGCACTCCGCCGGATCCCGCGCCGGGGAACTGCTGATTTCCAACTTCGATCTCCAAGAGGGAGGCTGACATGGCAACCGCACAGCTGGTCGACCAATGGGGGCGCCCAGTCCGGCGTGCCGAGCTGCGCCGCGAGATCGCCGCGCCGACCATCGGCGGCGTGCGCTCGCCCATCACCGGCTATCCCGGCGACGGGCTCAATCCGGAGCGGCTGGCAGTCATCCTGCGCGAGGCCGACGCCGGTGACCCGATCCGCTACCTGGAGCTGGCCGAGACGATCGAGGAACGGGACCTGCATTACGTGGGCGTCCTCGGTACGCGGAAACGGTCGGTCAGCCAGATCGAGATCACGGTCGAGGAAGGCGGCGAGAGCCAGCACGATCTCGACATGGCCGAGATGGTTCGTGACTGGCTGATGCGGGACGAGCTCTCGGACGAGACCTTCGACATCCTCGACGCCATGGGCAAGGGCTACAGCCTGACCGAGATCCTCTGGGAGACGTCCTCCCTGCAATGGCAGCCGGCGCGGCTCGAGTATCGCGACCCGCGCTGGTTCCGCTTTGACCGGCGCGACCTGGCCACGCCGATGATGCTCGACGAAGGCGGCGCGGAAATCCCGCTGCCGGCCTACAAGTTCATCTTCGCCCGGATCCGGGCCAAGAGCGGACTTGCGTTGCGGTCCGGGCTGGCCCGCCTGGCCACCTGGAACTGGATGTTCAAGGCCTACACCCAGCGGGACTGGGCGATCTTCACCCAGACCTACGGTCAGCCGATCCGGGTCGGCAAGTACGGGCCCGGCGCCGATGAGAAGGACCGGGACACGCTCTTCAGGGCGGTGGCGAATATCGGCGGCGACTGCGCGGCGATCATTCCCGAGAGCATGCTGATCGAGTTCGTCGAGGCGAAGAATGTCGGATCCTCCACCGATCACTACGAGCGCCGCTCGGACTGGCTGGACAAGCAGATCTCGAAGGCGGTGCTGGGCCAGACGGCGACCACAGATGCCGAAACCGGGGGGCTCGGTTCCGGCAAGGAACACCGCGAGGTGCAGAAGGACATCGAGGCGGCCGACTGCAAGGCGCTGGCCGCGATCCTGAACCGCGACCTGGTGCGGCCCTGGATCGATCTGGAGTATGGGCCGCAGGAGGCCTATCCTCGCATCGTCATCCAGCGGCAGGAGCCGGAGGACCTGAAGGCCTTCTCCGACGCGATCGGCCCGATGATCGACCGGGGCCTGCGTGTCGCGGCCTCCGACGTGCTGGACAAGTTCGGCCTGCCCGAGGCGGCAAAAGACGCCGAAATCCTCCGTCCAACCGGCCAAAATGGCCCGCAGACGCAGGTGCAACCGCCGGATGGGAACGCAATGCCTCCTGAGAGCTCGATTAAACACCCTTTTAATACCCACCTCGGCTCTCCGGGCACCGATGCCGCCCTGCACACGGATGGCCCCTCAGCGGGCCGCTCAGAGCCTCTCGCTCCGGCGGTCGATCGGCTGGCGAAAGAGGCCGCGCCGCAGATCGGGCAGATGCTCGACCAGATCGAGGTTATGCTGGAGGTGGCGGGCTCTCTCGAGGAGGCCCGCGAGATGATGCTGGCCGCCTGGCCAACGCTGGGGACCGAAGGTCTGGCGCGGGTGCTGGGAGAGGCGTTCCTGGCGGCCCATGCCGGGGGACGGGCGATGATCCAGGAGGAAACGGATGGCTAATCTGGCAACCGTCTTCCGTCGCCCCTTCCGCGAACAGGTGGCGGCCTTCCGGCTGCGGCTCGGCAACCTGGTCCCGACATCGCGCTGGGACGATCTGCGAAAAGAGCAGCACGACCGCGCCTTCGTCGTCGCCGGGGCCATGAAGGCGGACCTGCTGGCCGATCTCGGGGCAGCGATGGACAAGGCGATCACGGAGGGCACGAGCCTCGAGGAGTTCCGGCGCGATTTCCGGGCGACGGTGGAGAAGCACGGCTGGCATGGCTGGACGGGTGAAGGCAGGGCGGCCGGGGAAGCCTGGCGCACCCGGGTGATCTACCGCACCAACATGCGCACCTCCTACATGGCGGGCCGCTACGCTCAGCTGACCGAGGGCAACTTCGCCTTCTGGATCTACTTCCACGGCGGCTCGGCCGAGCCGCGCCTTCTGCACCTGTCGTGGAACGGCATCGCGCTTCCGCCCGACCATCCGTTCTGGGCCAAACATTTCCCGCCGAACGAATGGGGGTGCAGCTGCTACGTCTCCGGCGCCCGCACCGAGGCCGGCGTCCGGCGCCTGGGCGGCGATCCGGATAAAGTGCTGCCCGAGACCTGGAACAGCATCGACCCGCGCACCGGCGAACCGGCCGGCGTCGGCAAGGGCTGGGGTTATGCCCCAGGGGCCATCGTGGTCGACGATCTGCTCCGGATCGTGCGGGACAAGGTGACCACCCTGCCGCCGAAGATCGCCGCGGCCTTCGTCAACGATCTGGCCGAGCGCTTTGCGGAAACGGCCCTGGGTCGTGCCCTGCGCGAGATCGCGGATGGGCTGGCCTGACCGATGCCCCGGATCGAGTTCACTGATGACGGGTTGAGCGCGGCCCTTGCCCGCGTCGCCGATGCGCTCTCCGACACGACGCCGCTGATGCAGGACATTGGCGAATACATGGTCAAAAGCACCAACGACAACTTCGCCAGCGGCACCGATCCCGAGGGCCGGCCCTGGGCGCCGCGTTCGCAAACCACGCTGGACGCCTATGCCGCGCGCAAGGACAAGCCGGGTCCGCGCCCGCTGATCGGGCCGACGAAAAGCCTCTCGGGCACCATCAGCTACGAAGCGGATGCCGACAGCGTGTCCTGGGGCTCGAACATGATCTACGCGGCGGTCCAGCAGTTCGGCGCCGAGGCCGGTGCGTTCGGCGCGCGGATCGGGGTCAACGAGAAGGGCCGGAGGTATTTCATGCCGATCCCCTGGGGCAACATTCCGGCGCGGCCGTTCCTGGGCGTGGACAAGGATGACGAGACCGGATTGCTGGAGCTCGTCACCGAATATCTGGAGACGGCCGCAGGTGATTGACGGGCCGCGCTTCGACGCGCAAGGTTGATCCGGCCCTCCCGGCCCCTCCCCTGAACAACCCGTTGTGCATGTTTGCGATCCGCGCGGTCGGCGATGATCGCCGCATGGACAACGAGCTGATCTTCCTTTCGACCATTCCCCTTCCCGCTCCGGCGCAGGGAACCATCGTGCCCGAATGGGTGCATCTGGTCCCCAAGGGGACTTTCCAGAGCCGCGACGGACGTGGCCCCTGGGTCTACACGGACGCGAAGGCGCTGATCGAGGAAAGCTACGCCCGTCGTCGCCACATTCATATCGACGAGAACCACAGCACCGATACGGCGGCGAAGATCGGGTTCTCGGCGCCGGCGCGCGGCTTCATCACCGAGATGGAAGAGCGCGAGAACGGCATCTGGGGAAAGGTCCAGTGGAACGAGAGCGGCAAGGCGCTGCTCTCGGACCGGGCCTATTGGGGCATTTCGCCCGTCCTGTCCCACGACAAGAAAACCGGTCGGGTGAGCGCCATCGCCCGAGCAGCCCTCACCAACGATCCCGCCTTGCGCGAGCTGATCGCGCTCAACAGCACGGAGACCATGATGGACCGCAGCAAGCTGGCCAGGATGCTTGGCCTCTCCGAGGACGCCTCGGAGACCGAACTCGAAACCACCTTGGCCACGCGCCTGGGCGATGACGGCGAGAAGGACACGGCACTGACGACGTCGCTCTCTCAGATCGGCACGGCGATGGGCCTCGAGGGCGAGGTGTCGCTGTCGGCGATCCTCGCCACAGCCAAGGGCCTCAAGGCCGCTGGCGATGCCCAGGCCGAACAGCTCGCCACGCTGCAGACCGAGGTCACGGGCCTGAAGGAAGCCGGCAAGCGCAAGGCGGCAGAGGATTATGTCGATGGCGCGATCCGCGATCGCCGGGCCGGCGTGAAGGCCAGCCGCGAGGACTACGTGGCGCTCCACATGGAAGATGCCGCGCGCTGCGAGAAGATCATCAAGGGTCTTCCGAAGCTCGACCCCACGAATGCGACGATCGAGCCGCCCGCGCCGAAGGAGGGCGAGGTCGCGCTCAGCACCGAGCAGCAGTGCGTCGCCGACATGCTCGGCCTCGACCCGGCCGCGATGGCCAAGACGATCAGCGATGAGGAGACCCTGCAATGACCGCGCTCGTCCAGGGCCGACTGGCCCCGCGCCGCGAAGGCGACTACCGCGAAGGACCCGTGGCGGCCGCGACGACCCTCTTCACCGGCGCGCTGCTGATGCGCAATGCCTCGGGCCTGCTGGTGGAGGGCCAGACCGCCACCGGCCTCGTGGGCGTGGGCGTCGCCGAGACCATCGCCGACAACGCCTCGGGCGCCGCCGGTGATCTGACCGTGCGCTATCGCTCCGGCATCTACCGGATGGCGAACTCGGCCAGCACCGACGAGATCACCGCCGCCGACGTGGGCAAGCTCTGCTACGCGGTCGACGACCAGACCGTCGCCAAGACCGACGCCACGTCCACCCGCTCCCCCGCCGGCATCGTCGATGCGGTGGACACCCTTGGGGTCTGGGTGCGGTTCGACGAGGCGCTGACGGCCGCGCTCGCGGCCTGATCCTGACAGGAGACATAATCCCATGATCATCACCCAATCCTCCGTCGCAGCGCTCCGGGTCGGCTTCAAGACCGAGTTCCAGCGCGCCCTGGGCGAAGCCCCGAAGATGCGCGACCGTGTCGCCATGACGATCCGCTCGTCGACGCGCGAGAACACCTATGGCTGGCTCAAGCAGATGTCCGGCATGTCTGAATGGATCGGCCCGCGCCAGATCGACGGCATGACCGAGGCCGGCTACACCATCGTGAACCGGCACTTCCAGAAGTCCGTCGAGGTCAACCGCAACGACATCGAGGACGACAACCTCGGCGTTTATACCCCCATGTTCACCATGCTGGGCGAAGCGGCCGGCGCCTATCCCGAGACCATGGTCTGGGACCTGCTGAAGGCCGGGTTCACCACCGACTGTTGGGACGGGCAGAACTACTTCGACACCGACCACCCGATCACCGACGAGAACGGCCAGGACACGGTCTTCTCGAACACCGGCGGCGGGTCGGGCACGCCCTGGTTCCTGCTCTGCACCAACCGGGCGCTGAAGCCGATCATCCTCCAGGAACGCAAACCGATCAGCTTCACCTACAAGGACCGCGACACCGACGACAACGTGTTCAGCAACAACACGTTCATCTACGGCGCGGACTGGCGGGGCAACGTGGGCTTCGGCGTGCCGCAGATGGCCTACGGCTCGAAACAGACGCTCGACGCGACCTCCTATGCCGCCGCCTATGCCGCGATCGAAAGCATGAAGGGTGACGGCGGCCGGCCGCTGGGGCTGAAACCGAACCTGCTGGTGGTGCCGCCCAACCTGCGCTCGGCCGCGCAGAAGCTGCTCAACTCCGAATACGCCTCGGGCGGCGAGACCAACGAGTGGAAAGGCACCGCCGAGCTGCTCGTGGTGCCCTGGCTCGCCTGACGGAGACCGGAGCCATGGGCGAGAAATCTGACGAGCGCATCGCGCTGGAGACGCGGGCCCAGGCGCTCGACGTGTCCTTCGCGGCCAATATCGGGGACGCGAAACTCGCCGAGCGCGTGGCGGCCGCTGAGGCCGCGAAGACCGGACAGCCGGCCCAGGACAAGGCGCCCCCTCCCGCGCCGACCTCCGATACGCCGGCCCAGGCGGGGGCGAGGGACAGCGCCCCCGCCGCGAGCCCAAGCGCCAGCCTCACCCGGCGCATCGTCGTTGAAGTCATCGGCCCGAAACGCGGGCGCGGTCGGATCCGGCGCCGCTTCGGTCCGACGCCGGTGCTGATCCCGATCGAGGAGCTGACCGAGGACGACCAGGCCGCGCTCATCGCGGATCCGAAGCTCACGGTCACCGCCCGCGAGATCGACTGACTGCCTGCTGCGTTCCGCAGCCCCTTCCCGGCGGCGCCTGTCGCCGCCGGGCCTTTGAACCGGAGACCCCGACGTGGCCTATTGCACTGAAACCGACCTGACCGACCGCTACGGCGCGCAGATGCTGATCGACCTGACCGATCGCGGCGATGTCGCGACGGGGTCGATCGACAGTGCCGTCGTCGCCCGCGCGATCGCCGAGGCGGACGCGCTGATCGACGGCTATGTCGCGGGCCGCTACGTGTTGCCGCTCTCCCCCGTGCCGCAGCAGATCGGGCCGATCTCGCGCCAGATCGCCATCTACACCCTGCACGTCTACGAGCCGGACCAGAAGATCACCGACGAATACAAGGCCGCGCTCCGCCAGCTAGAACAGATCGCCGCCGGCACGATCAAGCTCGATGCCGCCGGGGTGGCCGCCTCCACCTCGGGCAGCGGTGGCGCCCGGGTGACCGATCGCGAACGGCCGATGACCGAGAAGACGATGAAGGGCTGGATCTGATGATCGATGCCGTCACCGCCCGCCTGGAAAGCCTGATCCCCGAACTGGACCGCCGCGTCGATGGCGCGGCCGAGTTCACGCGCCTGATGGAGACGAAGAAGCTCCCCTCGGGCGGCGTGCGGGCCTATGTCCTGCCGACCGGGATCCGGGGCCAGCGCGGCGACGCCCTGGCCGGCGCCTTCACCCAGCCGATCGTGCGCACCCTGGCCGTGGTCCTTCTGACCCGCTCGGTCGATGCCGCCGGCGAACGCGCCCTGACCCGCCTGAACGCCTTCGTTGACGAGATCATCACCGCCCTGGCCGGCTGGGCCCCCTCCGACGAGGTCGGCGTCTTCGAGCTGCGCCTGGCGTCCATCATCCCGACCGAGACCGGGCTGCTCGGCTACCAGATCGAGTTCTCCATCACCGACCAGCTGAGGATCCTCTCATGACGAAGCCGAAGCTTCCCTCGAGCGGCGGCAGCTATTCCAGCGTGGCGCGGCAGGTCTCGCTGGCGATCGAATGCAGCCGAGCCCAGAAGGCCGTGTTCGATCAGTTCTTCGAGGAAACGACAGGTTTCGGCGCCCTGCCCTTCACCATGCCGGATCCCACGACGGACGGATGGCCCCTGTTGGCGGATGACGGCGCGCCGCTGCTGACCACCGCCGGCCAGCCGATCCTGCTGGCCCGGCAATGGCTCTGCCTCTTCGGCAGGGAAACCCCGCAGGAGACCCTCCGCGGGGTCACTTTCCGGATCGCCTTCTCGGTCTCGGTGATGCCATGAGGCTGGTCTCGCTCAACGCCCGCACCGCCTTTGATGCGGCCACGACGGACGAGGTGGAGATCGCCCTGATCTCGATCGAGCATCCCGCGCTGGCGGCGCCCGTGCGGCTGTCAACCGACCCGACCGAACGGATCTCGGCCGACCCGCTGATCTACGGCACCCGCTCGACCTGGCTGGACGCCAACCCGGCGACCGAGCCCTACCTCTTCGTCCTGGCCTCGGCCGAGATCCCCGGCGACGAGGAGGACGTGCCGGCCGCCGCGACCCTGGTGCTGGAGAATGTCGACAAGGACATGGCAGCGGTGCTGCGCTCCTTCACCGACCGGCCCACTGTGCATATGGCCATCGTCGTGGCCTCCTCGCCCGACCTGGTCGAGGTGGAGTTCCGGGGTCTTAAGATCGTCGATGCCAACGGGGACGCCGGGCAGAACACAATCACGATCTCCCGCGCGCCGATCGAGGAGGAGACGGTTCCGATGGACCGCTTCACCAAGGATCGATTTCCGGGGCTGTTCCGATGACTGAAAGGAAAAAACTGTGTCTGATGACCAAGAATTTGAACTGCATGAGACGTGCTCAACGCACTTTCCTCTGCCACTTGGCCTTTGGAGAGACATCCTCCGAGACACTCCAGATCTGCCTCCGGATCCGCCCGGATGGAGCCCTATTCGATCACCCTACGTTCCGCTCCGTCCAGAGGAATGAGAAACTCAAAGAGGCCTCCACCGCTGGTCACGACCTGGACGAGACTGCGCTCTTTGGACACGAAGTTCGTCAAAACCAGTTTCTCGGCTTCGATGGGCTGACGCATTCTCACGGGATCCAGTGCGTTCTCTCCTTCGACACCAAGAGTTGCTTGGGCTTGTGCCATTGTCTTGGCTCGCACCAACTCGGCAACCAGAAGCGTAACTGCCTCAGGTACAAGTCGAACGACCATTGTTCGACCATCTACGCACTCCATCCCGAGCTCGATAACCGATCCTGTCGGATCCACTTTCGTGCCCCTTACCTTGCGCCACGTGTCGTCCATATCCGCCAAACCTTTGATAGTGCGCCCAGACCCCATTCGAAGGCTTCAGAGCCGACCACTCAAGGATTCGTTTCATGACCTGGTCGGACCGCTACATCGGCCTGCCCGATGAGGCCTGCCATTGCTGGGGGCTGGTGCGCCGCGTCTACGGGGCGGAGCTGGGGATCGACCTGCCGGCCTACGCTGGCACCGTGGTCTCTGCCGGGGAACGCGCCGAGGTGGACGCGCTGATGCGCGGCGAGGAAGCCTCGGGGCTCTGGTGCGACGCCGCTGGCCCTGTCCGCCCCTTCGATGTCCTGGTCTTCCGCCGGGGCGGTTACCTCAGCCACGTCGGCCTCGCCGTGGATCCCCACCGCATGCTGCACATGCAGGGCCAGGCGCGGATCGAACCCTTCACCGCCGGTCGCTGGGCGGCCCGTCTCAGGGGCGTTTATCGCCATCTTCAAACCCCGTTGAAGTGGGTGTCATGACGGACAACATGAAGGGCATTCCGGTTCTCTCCGCGCCGCTGTTCTCGCCCGACGCGGGCCGGTCGGACTTCGAGGTGCCGACCGGCACGACCATCGCCGACATGGTGGCCCGCGCCGTGCCCGGTATGCCGGTCGCCGCCTGGGGTCAGCTGCGGGTCCTTCTGGTCAGCGACGCGGGCGCCATGGCGGTGCCTTCTGCGCTCTGGCACCGGGTCCGCCCGAAGCCTGGCACGCGGGTGGTGATCCGGCTGATCCCCCAGGGCGGCGATCTGCGCTCGATCCTTCTCGTCGTGGTCTCGGTCGCCGCGATCGCACTGGGGCAATACTGGGCGCTGCCTGTGGCCCAGGGGCTGGGGGTCGGCACGGCGCTTGCCGGCAGCCTGGTCACGGCCGGGCTGACGATCGTCGGCTCGCTGCTGGTCAATGCGCTGATCCCGGTCAAGACGCCCGACAGCACCCGCCGGCAGAGCTACGCGATCTCGGGCTGGCGCAACGAGATCCGCCAGAACGCGCCGGTGCCGTTCGTCCTCGGTCGTCGTCGCTATGCGCCGCCCTTCGCTGCGACTTCCTACACCGAGATCGTCGGCGACACCCAGTATGTGCGCGGCCTATTCACCTTCGGACTGGGGCCGCTCAACATCGACGATATCCGCATCGGGGACACACCACTCTCGGAGTTCGACGAGGTGGAGATCGAGACCCGTGAAGGTCGGGCGACCGACAACCCGGTCAGCCTCTATCCCCGCCAGGTGATCGAGGAGGCGACAAACACAGAGCTCTTCCGCCCGCTGCCACGGGATGACGCCGGCGAGACAACCGGCGGCGCGGCCGTTGAGACGCCGGTGGTCCGCTACACGGCCGCCCAGGCCGAGCGGGCCAGCGTGATCATCGGCTTTCCATCGGGGCTCTTCCGGGTGGATGGCGACGGGGACGTGCGCAACCAGACGGTCTCGGTGCGCATCCAGCAGCGCCCAGAGGGGGGCGCCACCTGGTCCGAGGTCACCACGCTGGAGATCACCGCCCAGAAGCGGGAGAGCTTCTTCCGCCAGCACAGCTGGACCCTGCCGACCCGGGGCCGCTGGGAGGTAGAGATCACCCGCATGACCGACGAGACCACGTCGACGCAGGTCTCGGATCGCAGCACGCTGGCCGCGCTGCAGTCGTTCCGCCCGGAATACCCGATCGCCATGGCAAAGCCCCTGGCGCTGCTGGCGGTCCGGATCAAGGCGACCCACCAACTGAACGGGTCCCTCGACCAGGTCAGCGCCATCGTGCAGCGCTATGCCCCTGTCTGGGACGGCGAAGCGTGGTCGGAGGGGCTGAGCCGCAACCCGGCCTCGGCCTACCTGGCGGCGCTACAGGGCGGGGCCAACCCGTACCCGGTGGACGACACCGAGATCGACTTCGACATGATCGCGGACTGGCACGACTTCTGCGCGACCAAGGGCCTGAAATACGACCGGGTCCATGACGAGGAGGAAAGCCTCCAGGACATGCTGTCGGCCATCTGCGCCGCCGGCCGGGCCAGCCCGCGCCATGACGGGCTGAAGTGGGGCGTGGTCATCGACCGGCCGCAGGCGCTGGCGGTGGATCATATCAGCCCGCGCAACTCCGACGAGTTCACCTGGTCGCGCAACTACTTCGACCCGCCCGACGGGTTCCGCGTCACCTTCTTCGACGAGACCAACGGCTGGGAGCAGGCCGAGCGGGTCGTGCCCTGGCCCGGCCATGTCGGGCCAATCGATCTGACCGAGGCGCTGGAGATGCCGGGCAAGACGGATCCGGACGAGATCGCGATCGAGGCGACCAGGCGGATGTACGAGTTGATCTACCGCCCCGACCAGTTCACCGCGATGCAGGCCGGCGCGGCCCGGGTGGCAACGCGGGGCGACCAGGTGATGGGGTCTTTCGATACGCTGGACCGGACGCAGGTCGCGGCCCGGGTGGTCGAGGTCTCGGGCACGCTGGTCGTCCTGGACGAAGAGGTGATCATGGAGGACGGGACGGCCTATGCCATCCGGTTCCGCCAGTATGCCGACAACAATGACGTGATCGGCACCTCGGTGCTGGCCGATGTCCGCACGGTCGCCGGCACCACGCGCAGTTTCACGCTGAAGACCGGATCGGATCTGCCGGCGGTCGGCGAGCTGGTCCACTTCGGGAAGAAGAGCTCGGAAAGCCTGGCGCTGCGCGTCCGCAATATCGAGCCTGGCGAGGATTTCTCGGCCGTCCTGCACATGGTCGCCGCCGCCCCCGAGATCGACGAGCTGATCGATGCCTACGTGCCGCCCGCCTGGAACGGCATCGTTGGCGAGGAGATCGACCTGGACGCCATCGTGGCACCGGCGCCGGTCTTCTCGAAGATCGCCTCGGGCGAGGATCCTGACGCGGATCCGAACGTCGTCCAGATCCTTCTCTCGCCTGCGTCCGGATCTTCCGTCACGGTCGCGAGCTTCGAGATCGACCACAAATTGGCAGCTGCAGGCAGCTGGACGACGGTCACGATCCCGGTGGCCGCCGGCGGCGGGTCAATCGATCTCTACGAGGTGGGCGACGAGATCGAGATCCGGGCCCGTGCGATCGCCGACGACGGCACGGCTGGCACCTGGACCGCCGAGATCCCGCATACCGTGGGGTCCGGGGCATTGGCTCTGCCGGGAGCGCTGGACGAGGCGGCGATCACGATCACGGGCGGCATGGGCAATGCCAGGGTCACAGTTGCCGTGCCGAACGATCCGGCGATCGCCAGGATCCAGCTTTACCGCGTACCCGCCGGCGACACGCTCGATCGCAACTTGCACGCCGCCGGCAGCTTCGGCGTCTCGCCGCTGACCACAGTCGAATATGTCGATGGCGATGCGACACGCACGAACCTGCTGGCCAACCCGAACTTCGACACGGCGGCCGACTGGAGCGCGGGCGCCAACTGGACAATCGCCTCCGGCAAGGCGACGCATTCCGCCGGCGCGGCCGATGCGGTCTCGCAGGCCGTGGCAATGACCTCGGGCAGGTACTACCGCCTGGCCTTCACCGCCTCCGGCGTCTCGGCCGGCAGTGTCACGCCCTACCTCTCCGGCGGGTCCGACCGGCCGGGAACGGCCGTCACGTCCAATGGCACCGCCACCGATCGCATCCAGGCGGTCACCGGCAATGACACCTTCGAGCTGCGGGCGATCAGCAGCTTTGCCGGCAGTGTCGACACCGTCCTGCTGTTCGAGGAAACCGCCAGCTGCATCGACCAAGGCAGCTGGGACTACTACCTGGAAGCCGTGAATGCCTCGGACGCACCCGGTCCCCTGACCACCGCATTCTCGACTTCGATCGTCTGACCCTCCCCAACCCGCCCGCGTAAACGTTGGCAATGTTTTGAGCCTATATCGGCCGGCATTCTTCATCCTGATCCGCAATTCCAGCGAGAACGAAGGAGACAGAAATGGCCGAGGCGGCGCATGGCTGACAACGGTGTGCAAACAGCGCAAGTCGGGCAGGTCTCCACCGTGGACGACCTGCTCGGCAACAAGGATGGCTCGACAGGGCGGATCCCCGTCAACAACCTGGCCACCCAGTTGGTCGGAAGCGGGCCCGTCTCGGCGCGCCTCAATGAGATCGAGGGGCAGATCACGTCGAGCCAGATCGCGGCGTCCACCTGGACGTCCCTGATCACCTTTACGCCAGTCGAGGACGGCACGGGTGGCGAGGTGCTCGACAGCGATGGAGGCACGCACTCACAGGCTTCTGCGACGGGGTACGACGGCGCGACCGTCGCCAATGCGGGCCGCTACCGCTGGAAATTGTCCTGGGGGCGGTGGGTCCGGATCGGGGACACCGGGCTTGCGGCCAAAGCCAATACCGCAGATCTCGCGCCGGTGGCCTTCAGTGGCGAACTCGGTGACGCGGGCGGGGATACCGATGATCTGGACGAGGGCACGACGAACCTGTTCCTGACGGCCGCGCTTCTTTCGAAGCTGAACGCGATCGAAGCCGGCGCCGACGTCACCGACCTGGCAAACGTTTCTGCCGCGGCGCTCACAGCCCTGTTTGCCTCGGCCTTGAACGACGTCACCACCGATAGCGTTTACATGGCGGTGAACGGTCAATTGCGCCGGGTGGCCTTTGACGACTTCGTGGGGAATTTGACGGGCGAAATCGACAGCGACGACGTGGCGGAGGGGACCACGAACCTCTACCTCACGGCCGCCCTGCTGTCGAAGTTGAACGTGATAGAACACGGGGCCGACGTTACCGACCTGGCAAACGTCGCGGCCGCGCTTCTGACCTCGCTGCAGACGGCGACCGTAAATAACGCCTCGACGGACAGCGTGTTCATGGTGGTGGACGGATCCCTGCGTCGGATGGCCTTTGACGATTTTGTCGGCGCCGTCTCCGGCGAGATCGCACAGCAGTCGTCCTATACGATGACGATCGAAGACGAGGCGGTAACACCGAACCAGTCGCCCTCCACCCAGACGACCTACTACACCGAGATCGGCCAATTGGTGGTCCTCCAGATGACCGGCCTGGGAACGGTCGATGTCACCGGCATGAACGGTTCGGATATTGCCTACATCAAGCTACCGGTCGCCGCGCAGCGCGGGGCGATTGGCGCGGTGTCCTTGACCGGGGTGCCTGCCCTTCTGACCGAAACGGAATCCGGCCTGGGCGAGGTTGTGGCGATCGTCTCGCCGGGATCCGACCGAGCCTTCCTTCGCTACATCAACACCATCGGAGGCCAGACAGTAATACGCGTCTCCGATCTGGACGGCGCCGGAATCACGGCCTTCGGGCTGACCTACTTCAAGGCATAGACGCAAGACGTTGCCAATGTTTTCTGAGCCGCGATCGGCCCAATCTCAACCACGATCTACTGACGAGCCCGCGCAGGATTGCGCGCCCGCATCGGAGTGCCCATGACCTGCCTGCCTAGGCCAGAACCGCAGACGATCGCACCCGGCGACACGTTCCGTGTGCGCCTGTGGGTGCCGTTTGACCTCACCCAGATCTCGGTCACGTCACAGGTCCGGCGCCGGGGCGTCGAAGCGGACCTGGCGGTGCGCAAGATCCTGCCGCGCCACGTCGAGATCTCGGGTGAGAAGGCGCTGACCATCACCTGGCCGCTCGGGCGCCTGCGCTGGGACATCCGGTTCGAAAACGAGGTCTCCGGCGAAGTCTGGCGCACGCCCCCGTCACATGTCGACGTTTTGCCGGCGATGACCCGCCCTGCAGAGGAAGAGTGAGATGACATTCAGCACCCCCTTTCCCGGTGGTGGTCCTGCCGGCCCCAGCGCCTTCGAAATCGTCAACGAGGATCGCGTTGCACGTGGCCTGCCACCCTTTACCTCGGTTGAGGAATGGCAGGACGATCTGCGGGGCCCCTGGGGCGAGGACATCACGGATCTGGGCAACCGCCTGACCGCCCTTGAGACCATCGAAATCACCGGCCTCTCGTCGGACCCGAACGGTGCGCAGGAGCTGGGCACCAGCGTCACCCCCGTCCTGTCCTGGGGCTACATCGGCGCGGCCGTTCCGGTGAAGCTGCGGATCGAAGGGGATGCGGAGCCGGATCCAACCATCACCGAATGGACTGCGCTCTCGCCGATCACCGCGACAACCACCTATACGGTCGAGGTCGAGGATGTGCTCGGGCGCACGGACAGCGCGGACGTGACGGTCCAGTTCCTGACCCGGTCGTTCTGGGGGGCGTCCCCGAACGCATCGCTCACCAGCGCGCAGATCATCGCCCTGGCCAACAGCGCCCTGACCAGCGCCCGAGCCCGTGATGTGACCATCAACGCCAGCGGCGGGCAGTACGTCTATTATTGCTGGCCGACCAGTCTCGGCACCGTCGCCGGTGTCAAAGCCTATGGCTTCCCCCTGAACCCAGACGGCTATTCCGTGACGACCGTCAGCGTGACCACGGTCGCCGGCTACACCACCGACTATTACGTCCTGCGGCTGACCAATCAGCTGGACGACAGCGCCGTTGACCTGGAGATCAGCTGATGACATCTAATCTTGCGGCAACGCTTCGGGCGGCAGGGGCCTTCGCAGTCGCCAACGCCTGGGACATCAAGGGCGGCTATTTCGTCATCTCGACGGAAAGCAAACTGGATACCGAACTCCCGGACTATCTGCGTCGAGAGGGCATGCTAATCGGCATTGCGGATACCGGGCAACTGCGGGTCCTCGCTGACGATTTGTCCACGCTCAACAAGCCGAGTGAGATCGCAGCGCTTGAGGCGATCGGAGCCACTGGTTCAACCCCGGCAAAGGGTGGCCCGGTGGCATGTATCGCAACCTCGCCCATCACGCTTTCGGGCGAGCAGACGATTGACGGTGTTCTGACCAGTGCAAGCCGTGTGCTTGTAGCCGGTCAGGCCTCGGCCGCAGCCAACGGCGTCTACATCTCAGGCGCGGGCGCCTGGGCTCGCGCCGATGACGTGAACGAGGCGGGCGAGTTTTTCCGAACACGCGTCTCGGTGTCCGGCGGTGATGAGCAGTCCGGCACCGCCTGGATATGCACCTCTGAGGTCACAACGGTTGGTTCGGACCCTGTCGCGTTCTCGCTCTACGACAGCCTGCGTGACACAATTGCAGCGGCGATGGCTCTACTGGCCGCGGTTGCGAGTTCTGGCGAAGCTGGCGATCTGATCGAGACCGAGGATGCCAAGGTTCTGACTGCGGTCGAGCGGATCAAGGTTGGTCTCGTCAAGGTCTCCAAGCTCTTCGATGCTGATCAAGCCACCGAGGACCATTATCGGACGGCCGGGATCGACAATCGAGAAGATGGGTCGAATGCCGTCCTCACTTCCAGCCATCCCTGGATCCAGGCGCTCGCGGCCCTTTCCATCGCTTTTGCCGACGGCGATGACAACCTTGGATTTGGGCTCGGGCTCAACGGAGACACGTATCAAAACGTGGCCCGCATCCTGTCTGCTCTGCGGATGGAGAGCTTCGAGGTGGGGCGAGAAACGTCCGAATACGCTTTTGCCCTGGAAGATTTCCTTGGCAATCTCGGCTTTGCCATCAAGCGGGACGGGACGCTCCGGATCAAGGGCAAGTCGGAGCTGGGCGGCGAAACGGACTGGGACTTCGTCATCGCAGACGGCGCTGACAATGTGGTTTTCGGCGCAAAGGGCGGGAAGCTTTATGCAGCCAACAAGCCCATCGTTCCATTCAGCGAGGAGGCACTGGACACCCGCAACAAGAATTTCTCTGCCGCTGTGGCGCTCACGACCATCGATGGCGTTCAGGTCCCCACCGCAGTCTACAACATCATCGTGAACTGGGGGCAGTCTCTCGCGGCTGGCAATCAGACCTGGCCCAGCCTGTCGAAGACGCCGGAGCCTGGTTCGATGATGCTGGGGGACAACGTCGATAACCTCAGCGACGCCACGACATACGGTGTGATGGGGGTCGAGCAACTCAATCCGCTGGTGGCATACACCCACAACGGGACCACCAACCTCGACGGCTCCGGCGAACTGGCCCTCTCCCCCGGAGCCGCAAATGTCGGGGAGCCCCCGGTCATCGGGCTCACCAACGGCCTGAAGCGGGCTCTGAACCGTCGCGCGCTGTCCGAGAACGATGGGCGCAATCTGGTGGCCATCTCCCCGGCCATCGGCGGCAAGACCATCGAGCAGCTGTCCAAGGGCGCTCTGAATACCCATGACGCGATCGACCGGTACTCCATCCTGACCGATGGTGTGGGCAGGGTCGTGACACTGGCCGCTGCAGACAGCTGCGTCGTGTCAGTCGTCAACTGGATGCAGGGCGAGTACAACTACCGAGACCTCGGGGCGAGCTGGGACCAGGCGAGCTATGAGACGCTGCTGCATGCCATGTTCGACAACATCGCGGCAGACGTTATGGCACTGACCGGCCAGGAATTCGGCCCCCTGTTCGTGATGTATCAGACGACAGGAACATGGACGCGGGACGTCGATAGTTTCGGCAATCCGGGGCTGCATATCGCCATGGCACAGCTCAACGTGGCCCTGAGCCGCAAGGACACGGTCATGGCGGGCCCAGCCTATCCCTACACGGACCGGGGCGGTCACCTGGAACCGAACGGATCGCGCTGGTTCGGGCATCAGATGGCAAAGGTCTCCCGCCACGTTCTGCTTGATGGGAGAGACTTCCAGCCCATTCGGCCGCTGGCGATCACGGCGCGTGGGACCGATGTCTATGTGAGCATCCATGTGCCCGTGGCGCCTCTTGTCTTCGACACGCCCTACGTCGTGACCACGGCTACGGACTATGTCGCGCGGGGGTTCAAGGTCACGTCGGCTGACGGTCTGACGGTCTATCCGATCAGCTCTGTCGAAATCGTGGCCGACACCGTTGTGAAGATCTCTCTGGCGAACCCGCCGGCTGCGGATGCCCTGGTCTGGTACGCGGACAAGACCGTCCACAATGGCAACGGCAATCTGCGTGACAGCGATCCTGCTGAGGCGTTCGACACCTATGAGTACGTCCCGGAGCGTGGGGCATACCTGACCGACAACGTTGCCGCTCTGGTCGATAAAAAATACGCGCTGCACAACTGGTGCGTCGCCTTCTGCCTTCCCATCACCTATTCGGAGTTCTGAGCGATGCTCATCAAATTGACCAATGCGGACTTCTCGGCCGCCGGCCTTGGAAAGGTCACTCGCTACATCGGCGGCGTTCCGTCGACGAACCTTCGTGCCCTCTACCTCATGAACGACGGTGTAGATGGGGACGACGTCACCACGCTGACCGATTTCTCGGGGAACGGCAATCACGCGACGCTTCTTGACGGTTGGGATCCAGCCGTTCAGCGGTCGTACGGGATCGAGGTTGATCAGGAGAACGGCGTCGCCTATGAGGTTCCGCTGCCGTGCAACCTGCCCGGTCAGGAGATGACCGTATTTGTCTCTGCCCGAAACAAGCTTCCATCGGCGGAATCCAACGTGTTCAACACGTTCTTTGGATCCAAGGACAATGGCAACATGTTGGATCCGAGCCTGGCGCATACAAACGCACCGTCGCTTTGTCTGAACTTTTCCGGCCAGTCGGCCGCTGGGAACTTCCAGATTTTTGACAGCGGGAGCGATCTGCTTGGGGCCGGCACCGTTGGTTTCACCGGCGAGGGGCCTGGCTATGGTGAGGCGGGCGCCGTCGGGTTTGGCCTGAGTGCCGTTTCCGATGAAGTCATCTTGCACGTCGAGGGGGCAACGGACCGCGTGCAGGCCGGGGCTGCCACCGCTCTGACCGACTTCTACGACGGCGTCACCGATCGCGGAAACATGCTCATTGGCTGCTGGCCGCAGAACATCCGCAGCACGCTTGTGACGTCCATCGCGGACATCTACGCGATTGCGATCTATGACCGTGTGTTCACCGAAGCCGCAGCTGCGAGCTATCTGTCCGACATGAAAACCATCGCGCAGGTCCGGGGCGTCACCTTCCCGTAACGGCGCTGCCGCCGGCACCCTGCGCTGGAACGTCGGGCGACGGCCACTGAGAGAGTGGCTATGCGCACAAGCAATCATAAAGAGGCTGCATGGCCCTCAACGAGGTATCAACAATGCCATTCATGGGATAAATTCCTATCGGTTTATCGGAAATCGAGATTTCCTTTGACACTTCAGACAGATCTTTAGCCATTGCAGACTTCGGGTCGCCAAAGTGAACTTCTCCTGCTTGGTTGGCCAGATACTTGATGTATTCTCTATGCGTCATGAAGCCCGTCGTCACTTTCAGCACAGGTCGGGCCAGAAACTCGTCAAGTCCCATCTTCTTTCGAGGGCCCAGTCGGAAAAAAGACGGATCACAAAACATAAAGGTGGGCTCTGGTACGCTGTCGGGCAATTTTGGAAAATAGGGTTCAGCGGGCATGTCAAAGACGAGTTCGACCCTCCGATCTTTGTTAGCCCTATGAAAGTGCCCATCGAGGAAGAGAAGTCGAAGGATGCCAGACGCACTCAGGAGGTTCATTGACGTCGGCCTAGCGTGAATGGCACTCAGTGCATTAAACTTTCCCACGAAGATTTCTTCTGCTGAAAACACCCGTCCACCGAATCAATGACCACGCCGCTCAATACTGGACTTAGGCACCTGCGAGCTCAACTAGGCTTGCTGCACGGGAACTGTCTATGATGAACGCCGTGCTCGCGGGATCTCGAAGCGACGCGCAGCCTGATGCAGCACTTGGCGGAGAAGATCGAGACCGTCTGAAGATAACAGGGGTGATGAACAGCCCGTTCAACACCCCCTTCAGCCCCGAACTCAAAAACCGTTCTTAAACAAACCAGCAGGAAATTATCATTCTGCGCCAATCAAAGGATGAGCCCATGTGCCAGACAAAAGAAGATGCAAAATCAAAGATCGACGAGCTTACCGAGGCGATGCACCGCCTCGCAAGCGCGCTGGAGCGCTCTTTAGACCGCGAGGAAGTTCATCTCGACATCCATTCGAACTCCGGGGGCTTGAGGGGTTGTAGCCTGCCCGTGGATTGAGTTACCGGAAATCGTTCCGGTAACTGACAAATGAGCGTTGCTGACACCAAAAACAGACTTCATGCCCGGCCAGTGGGTGTGTTCAGCGATGTCTACCTCGGCGGTAAAAGTGTCGCCGTCGAGGTGGTAAGTTCCCACGTAGAACATACCGAAGTCGCCTCCACGGACGCGCTCCCCTTCGAGAAGGACAACACCCCCGCCCTTTCCAAGCGCAGTTGTAAAGACGACTTTGTACAAACCTTCATTCATATCACGAACCTTCCGTTTCCACCGCATACTCCGGCAAGATCTCTGATTCGCATAGAGCGACCGATGGAATGAAGCGCAAATCCCGGGATTGGATTTCGGTAGGGGAGATCTGTCTCGGCGCTGACGACCGTCGGACACGCCGTAATTCTTGCTCGGCGCGCGGTCAGCACCTGGCGAAGAAGATCGAGATCGCCTGAAGATAACAGGGGTGATGAACGGCCCGTTCAACACCCCCTTCAACAAATGCGTTTGCTGCAAACTTCAGTGTCAATCACTGCAAACTTCGCTGTCACGCTACAGTCACGCTACAGTCACGCTACAATCCACACCAGATTTTTCTGCCGAACAATCTCTCCCCAGCCTCGCCGGAAAGCCAGAAAAATCCATATTTTTACCATTAAAAATATACGCTTGCAGGAAAAATGTAAAAAACCTTCACATCTCCTCTTGCGACAGCCCCCCGCACTTCCGATCTGATGTGATGTGAAAAGGCTTCACATTGACCAACAGACCGGAGAGACACCACCAATGACCCACTATTATTCCCAACCCGCCCCGGAGACCCCGATGGGCTGGCTATCACGGGCCGAAGCCTGGCTTGACGCCAGGGGCAAGGGCGCCTGGATCGCCTGCATGGTTCTCGGCTTCGTCTTCTTCTGGCCCATCGGCCTCGCCTTCCTCGCTTACATGATCTGGAGCAAGAAAATGTTCGGTTCCTGCCGCAAGTCCCACCGCCACGGCCGCTCCATGCATACGCGCGGCTACATGTCCGGATCCTCGGGCAACAGCGCCTTCGACGCCTACAAGGCCGACACCCTGTCCCGGCTCGAACGCGAACAATCGGAATTCGAGGATTTCCTGCAGCGCCTGCGCGACGCCAAGGACAAGGCCGAGTTCGATCAGTTCATGACCGACCGCGCCCGCGCCGCCGCCGCCTCCCCCGAGGACAGTGCCGACACCGGCACCCCTCAGGCCTGACAAACGCCGCGCCCCCGCCAGCCTCTCCGGCGCGGGGGCGCCCGGCACGCTTTATTCCACCCTTCGCGACAAGAGACCCCGATGCACCTCCCCGACCCCGAGAGTCAGCCCGATTTCTACGCCGGCGTGCCCTCCAAGCGCCTGATCGCCTGGATCATCGACACGATCCTGATCGGCGGGCTGGTGCTGCTGGCCATCCCCTTCACCGCCTTCACCGGGCTTTTTTTCCTGCCCTTCCTCTTCCTGGCGCTCAGCTTTGCCTATCGCTTCGCCACCATCGCCAGCGGCTCGTCGACCTGGGGCATGCGCTTTGTCGGGATCGAGCTGCGCGACCAGAACGGCCGGCTCTTGGACAGCGGCACCGCCTTCCTGCACGTGCTGGGCTACACCGTCTCGGTCTCGGTCACGATCCTGCAGCTGGCCTCCATCGTGATGATGCTCGTCAGCCCCCGCGGCCAGGGCCTGACCGATTCGCTGCTGGGCACCACCGCGCTTAACCGGCGCGCCCGCTTCTGACGCTTCGTCCCGCGTCAAAGCGCCACGATCCGCCGGCCGGCCTTGTCCGGCCGCGTCGGCACACCAATATCCCGTCTTGGCGAGGTCGGGGGGCGTTGCTATCATCGCCCTTGACTCATGCCAGGAGCCCCATGCGACATACGCTGCCAATCGCACCCCAATTCTACGTCACCGCGCCGCAGCCCTGCCCTTATCTGGACGGCCGCATGGAACGGAAGCTGTTCACCGCGCTGCAAGGCGAAGGCGCCGAGCGGTTGAACAATTCGCTGTCGCAGCAAGGCTTCCGCCGATCCCAGAACGTGCTTTACCGGCCCTCCTGCGCGGAATGCAGCGCCTGCCTGTCGGCGCGCATCAATGTCGCCAATTTCAAGCCGTCGAAAAGCCAGGCCCGCACCACCCGCCGGAATGCCCGCATCACCCGCAAGGCGACGTCGCCCTGGGCGACCGAGGATCAGTACGCCTTGTTCCGCCGCTACCTGGATGCGCGTCACGCCGACGGGGGCATGGCCGACATGGATGTGTTTGAATTCGCCGCGATGATCGAGGAAACGCCGATCCGGTCGCGGGTCATCGAATACGGCGACCCCGAGGCGGGCGACCAGCTGATCGCCGTCAGCCTGACGGACGTGCTGGAGGATGGGCTGAGCATGGTCTATTCCTTCTACGCGCCCGACCGGCCCAGGGACGGGCTGGGGACCTTCATGATCCTCGATCATGTCGAGATCGCGCGTGAGGCGGGCCTGCCCTATGTCTACCTGGGCTACTGGGTGCCGGGCAGCCAGAAGATGGGCTACAAGGCCAAGTTTTCGGGGCTGGAACTTTACGTCGGCGGAGAGTGGCAGAAGATGCGCGATCCGGCCGAATATTACCCCGAGACCCACCCGCTTTCGACCGACCCGATCGCCGAGCAGGTGGCCAATATCTCTCTGCCCGACAGGCGCCCCACCCGCAAGTGAGCTGGCCCGCGGGTGATATGTCCCACGCGTGGGACATTTGGTGCAGTCAATGATTTCAATGGCTTCCAGAGGCGCATTTACCAGATCTTAGGGAATGCCCCTGGTCTGAACGGACCCGGCGCGCGGCACACCGGCGCCTTAGGGCTCGACCGTCACCGAATAGCCGAAATCCACCGCCTCGCCCGGCGCGAGCATGACGGAATTGGGCCGGTCGGCGATCTGTGGACCGTCGGTGATGCGCGCGGCGGTGCCGTGCCAGGGTTCGATGCACAGGAACGGCGCGCCGCGCGGCTTCCACAGGGCCAGGTCCGGCAGGTTGTGGAAGGTGAAGGACAGGCCGGGCCCTTCTGGCGGCCCGTAGCGCAGGGCGTCCGACCCGTTCGGAAACACCAGCGCATCATTCTCGAAAAGCGGCTCGGCGATGTCGAGCCTGCCGTCGGTGAACGGGCCCGGCAGCGGCGCGGGATCGACCAGACCGTCCCGCAGCGCGCAGCGGTCCGGGTTGCCCCCGCCGGCCAATGCGACCACATGCCCCCGGTCCGCGGCGCCCGGCAGCGGCCAGCGGAAGGCGGGGTGAAAGCCGAACCCGAAGGGCATCGGCGCGACACCGTTGTTTTCAACCCGCGCCTCGCACAGGACGGTATGGCCCATCAACCGGTGGATCACGTGCAGGGCAAAATCGAACGGATAGACCGCGCGCGTCTCGTCAGAGGCGTGCAGGACATGATGACACATTATGTCAGTCTGTTCGACCAGCGCGAAAACGCTGCGCCGGGCAAAGCCGTGCTGTTTCATCGGGGCCAGTTTCATGGGGGCCAGTTTCATCGGGGCCAGTTTCATCGAGGCCTGTGTATCGCCTGTGGCGATGACATCGCCGGGCGCACGCCCGACGATGGGAAACAGCACCGGCGCCCGCCCCGTCCAGTATGCCCCATCCCCGTTCCACAGGTAATCCGCCCCGTCGCGCGACCGGAGATACTGCATCTCGGCCCCAAGGGGGGCGACCGACAGGCTGAGAAACCCGTTGGACAGATGGCTGTTCGCAGTCGTCATGGGGGCGTCCTTTGCGTTGGTGATGCCGTTTGCGATGATGGCGGGGGCTGGCCGGCCCCGGGCCGACCCTGGGCCGACCCTGGACCGACCCTGGGCTGACCCTGGGCTGACCCCGGGTCAGATGCACCACAGGTGCCGCCCGGAGGCAAGCGTTGCCGATGACGGAGGCGCCAATCGCGGATGGTCCGTCCCGGCGCCGCCGACATTGCGGTCGGGGACGGGATCAGGGACGGGATCAGGCCCAAGATCGGGGACCGGATCCGCCCGGACGCGCACGGCAGGCGCACGCCAGATCACGCGACAGGATCCACACCGCCCCGGTCGCCATGATGCCCCCCCCCGCCGGCAACCGATTCTGTCGGACCGGCCCCCGACCCCTGATCAGCGTGAAGGCATTTGATCAAATTCGCGTCAAACCGTCCCGGAAGACGCATATCCGCCCCTGCGTAAACCTCGCGCAAATCGCGCAACCCACGAATTTTTCAAAGCTTACTCGCCTGGGCTGTTGCATTCGGACCAGTTCTGAATACCGTGACAAACAGGGAGGGGGAGCGACGCGTCCGAGCACACGCAGGCCGATTGGCTAGGCGGGGCACGCCGGACGGCGGACCACCACCACCCTTAAAAAAATGACGACAAAACAATGTCCGACAGGAGGAGAATACCTATGGAACGTCGTAAATTCCTGACAAGCGCGGCCCTGGGCGGCACCGGTGCGATGCTGGCAGCCCCGATGGTCAACGCGCAGAACGCCAAGACCATGACCATCGTGTCGACCTGGCCGCGCGACTTTCCGGGCCTGGGGCTTTCGGCGCAGCGTCTGGCCGCCCGCATCACCGAATTGTCCAATGGCGCGATCCAGACCGAATATTTCGCCGCCGGCGAACGGGTCGGTGCATTCGACAGCTTTGACGAAGTCGCCAGCGGCAACAGCCAGGGCTACATCGGCGCCGATTACTACTGGGTCGGCAAGCACCCGGCCTATGCCTATTTCACCGCCGTGCCGTTCGGCATGACCACGGCCGAACAGAACGCCTGGGTCAAGTTCGGCGGCGGACAGGAGCTGTGGGACGAGCTGGGCAGCGATTTTGGCGTCAAGGGCCTGCTGGCGGGCAACACCGGAACGCAGGCCGGCGGCTGGTTCAACAAGGAGATCAATTCGCCCGAGGACCTGCAGGGTCTGAAGATGCGGATCCCGGGCCTGGGCGGCAACGTGATGTCCAAGCTGGGCGCGTCGACCGTGTCGCTGCCGGGCGGACAGATCTATGAAAACCTGGTGTCGGGCGCCATCGAGGCGACCGAATGGGTCGGGCCCTACAACGACTACTTCATGAAGTTCTACGAGGCGGCCAAGTATTATTACACGGCCGGCATGCACGAGCCGGGTTCGGCCCTGGCGCTTGGCATGAACGCCGAGTGGTGGGGGAGCCTGTCGGATTACGAACGGGCCGTGATCACCGCCGCCGCCATGGAAGAGAACGCCGCGCAATACGAAGAGACCGTGGCGCTGAACGGGGTCTACCTGCAGAAGCTGATCGACGAACATGGCGTCGAGGTGAAATCGTTCAACGACGACGTCTGGGATGCCTTCGGCGAAGCGTCGGAAGAAGTGACGGACGAGGTGCGCGATCACTCGGAGCTCGCCGCACGGGTGAACGACAGCTACATGGACTTCATCGAAAGCGCCGGCAGCATGATGGCCCAGTTCGAGATCGCCTTTGTCAACCAGCGCAACCGCGTGCGCGGGCTTGGCGTCTGACAAGACCTGACGGGACTGAAACAGGAGTCGGTTGCAAGACCGGCTCCTGACATCCGTTGATGACGGGCCCCTTTGGGTGGGAGGCCTGTCAGGAGCGCAACGGACTACTGACAAACAAGACAATGAACGGGGAACCACGGTGAGCAGCCTTACTGATCCCGACGCCATACAGCCATTCGGCCAGCCGGCGCCGGTCGTTCGCATTTTCGGATGGGCCACGCTTTTCGTGCTGGCCGCCTTCCTGATCAACAACATCCTGGTGTCGTGGTACGGCTTTCCGGGGATGAACACGCTGACCTCGGGCAATGCCGATCCGAAGGTCCTTTTCGGTGCGGCGCTTTACGTGCTGGCGGTGCTGGGCGCGGTGTTCTGGGTCTGGCATTCGGGCAATACGTCGCTGCGATGGGACGCGCGGGCGATCACGGCGTTCAACGCCTACCTGATCCGGGCCTGTTTCTTCACGGTGCTGTTCGTGGGCGTGGCCGATGCGGCCATCGCCTTCCTGCGGATCGAAAGCCTGTTCCAGCTGTTCCTGCCCGACGACCTGGCGCGCGAATTCAACCGGGTGCAGTTCCTGGCGCCCTGGGTCCACGGGCCGCTGATCGTGGCCGGGTTCGTGGTGGCGCTGTTCACGCGGACGCTGGGCTTTCACTGGCTGGCGCTGATGATCGTGGCGGCGGAACTGCTGATCGTGATCTCGCGCTTCGTGTTTTCCTATGAACAGGCGCTGATGGGTGACCTGGTGCGGTACTGGTACGCGGCGCTGTTCCTGTTCGCGTCGGCCTATACGCTGCTTGAGGAAGGCCATGTGCGGGTCGACGTGCTGTACGCGGGCTTTTCCAGGCGCACCAAGGGCAACGTCAACGCGGTGGGCGCGATCCTGTTCGGCATGGTGACCTGCTGGTGCATCCTGGTGATGGGGATGGGATCGGCCCAGGCCATCATCAATTCGCCCGTGCGCAATTTCGAGATCTCGCAGGCATCGACGGCCGGCATGTACGTCAAGTACCAGATGGCCGCCTTTCTGGGGATCTTCGCCGTGACGATGATGATCCAGTTCGTCGCCTACCTGTTCGAAGCCGTCGCCGACCGGCGCGGCGAACCGGGCCACAAGGATCACGTCGGCGCGACGACGGCATAAGGACAGACCCATGGAACTTTTCTTTCTCATCGTCCTGATCCTGATCATGGCGGGCGCGCTGGGGTCGGGCTTTCCCGTCGCCTTCGCCCTGCCCGGGTCGGCCGTCATCACCATCACGCTGGCCGCGGTCGCGGGGCATTTCCTTGCCGGCAATGTCAACGCCTTCTTCCATTCCGGCGGGCCGTCGCAATGGCTGACCGCCGGGGTGACCAACCTGCGCGGCGTCTACTGGGAGGTCGAGCGGGATACGCTGATCGCCATCCCGCTGTTCATCTTCATGGGCATCATGCTGCAGCGGTCCAAGATCGCCGAAGACCTGCTGGTCACCATGGCCCGCCTGTTCGGGCCCGTCCCCGGCGGCCTGGGCATTTCGGTCGTCTTCGTGGGCGCGCTGCTGGCGGCCACCACCGGCATCGTCGGCGCCACCGTGGTCGCCATGGGCCTGATCAGCCTGCCCGCGATGCTGCGCAACGGCTATTCCAAGCCGCTGGCGACCGGGACCATCGCGGCCTCCGGCACGCTGGGGCAGATCATTCCGCCGTCGATCGTGCTGATCATCCTGGCCGACCAGCTGGCATCCGCCACCGACCAGGCGTCGACCATGCGCAAGATCCTGCACAAGGAAGCGACCGGCGAACTGTCGATGCCGTCGGTCTTCGACGTGACGTCGACATCGGCGGGAGAGATGTTCCTGGGCGCCTTCGTGCCCGGCATCCTGCTGGTGCTGATCTACATGCTGTTCATCCTGGTCTTTGCCATCCTGCGCCCGAAACTGGCGCCGGCGGTCCCCTACCAGGGCCACCGCGACGCCAAGTTCTGGACCGAGGTCGTGCTGACGCTGGTGCCGCCTCTGGCGCTGATCTTCCTGGTGCTGGGATCGATCATCGCGGGCATCGCCACGGTGAACCAGGCTGGCGCCATCGGCGCGGCCGGGGCGCTGATCATGGCGGGCTATCGCCTGCCCGAACCGGGAACGCCACGGCTGTTCGCGCCGGCGATCCTGGCGGCGATTGCCCTGGGGCTGATCGCCTTTGCGCTGTCGGCCTATGACATGAACATCAAGGCCGTGCTGAGCAGCGGCGCCGACATGACCGGCATCTGGATCGGCGCCACGGCGACCGTGCTGCTGGTGATCGCGCTGATCTGGTCGGGCGCGCGGGTGCTGAAGATCGAAAACACCATGCACGAGGTGATGATCGAGACCGCCAAGACGACGTCGCTGGTGTTCATCATCCTGCTGGGCGCGGCGATGCTGACCGCCGCCTTCCGCGCCTTCGGCGGCGAGGAACTGGTGCGCACGTTCCTGAATTCGCTTCCCGGCGGGTTCTGGACCCAGTTCATCATCGTCATGGCGGTGATCTTCATCCTGGGCTTCTTCCTGGATTTCATCGAGATCGCCGTCGTCGTGGTGCCGATCGTCGCGCCGATCCTTCTGGCCGATCCGCAGGCGAACATCACCGCCGTGTGGCTGGGCGTGATGATCGGCCTGAACATCCAGACCTCGTTCCTGACGCCGCCCTTCGGGTTCGCGCTGTTCTACCTGCGCGGGGTCGCCCCGCCCGAGGTCAAGACCACGTCGATCTACAAGGGCGTCGTGGCCTTCATCCTGCTGCAGCTGGCCGCGCTTGGCGTCGTGGGGTATTTCCCGCCGCTGGTGAACTATCTGCCGAACCGGGTCAGCCTGCTGTCGGACACCGCGCCGCCGCCGCGCAATCCCAAGCTGCAGCTGTGCCTGGAAGATTACGTCTGGCAGAAGCTGCAGACCGAGGGCGACGCGCTGCAGGCGACCATCGCGCAGGCGCGTCAGCTGGACGTGTCGATCCTGCCCAGGCGGATGGCCGGTGACCTGACGGGCGCCTTCGAGGATGCGCAGACCGCCATCACGTCGATGGACGCCATCGTCAGCGCCGATGCCGACGTGGCGGGCGAAGCCGACGGGTTCCGCCCCCTGCTGACCGAAGTGCGCGGCATCCAGAAGCAGGTCCGCGACCGCCGCACCAAGGCCGAGGAGATGCTGCAGCAAGCGCGTTACCTGAACGGCGAAAACCAGGCCAAGCGGCGCGCCGCGCTGGAGGAGGACGCCGCCGTCCTGCAGGACGAGGCCGACCGGATCGAGACCACGATCCCGGCGGAATGGGCTGACGCCTACAAGGCGTTTTCCGCGCTGACCAAGGCCGACGACAAGGCGCGCAACACCTATCGGCGGGCCGCCGACGGCGCGGTCGAGCCGGTGAACGAGGTGCTGGCCGTTCTGGCCGCCAACGACGCCTTCGCCAGTCTGGAACCGGTGCTGCGCGGTCTGGAAGAGCAGATCCTGACGGGTGACGAAAACGCCGTCGAGGAGGCCCTGAAGGAGGCCGGAAGCCAGGTGAACGCGGTCGAGGGCGCGGACCCCATCGCATCGTCCCTGTCCAGCGCACGGCGCGACCTGCGCAAGGGCGACCGCGACGGTGCGATGGAGGAATGGCGCGAGGCGATCGCCGAGTACGAGGCGCAGGCCCAGTGGCGCGGCCCCGCGGCGCAGACGCTGGTGCCGGGGCTGCAGGCCTACCTGGACGGCATCGCCGAGACCATCGGCGCCCGCCAGCAGCCGACGCTGAGCCGGGGCCAGGCGCTGTACCTGGCGGGCTGCAACGCCCACCACCGCGACCTGTCGCTGAACTTCTGACCCCTGCCCGGGGCGCGCGCCGGTCGCGCGCCCCGGATATTGCCTCGATTTCCCGAAATCCTGAATCTCTTTCCCGCCGAATTTAGGCGAAGGTTTAAACTCGCGTTAAAGATGTGATAAATCGGGTCCGCAATTCACGGAAACCGGAGAGAGAAAAATGGTACAGATCAGGGCGAATGACGCGCTTGGAACAGGGCTTGTCATTGACGCGGACGCAGTCGGGGCGGCGGTGCCGTTGTTTGCCACACCGCTGGAGACAACCGAGAACCGCGTCACCGACCTGGATGACGGTACCAAGCTTTACCGGTTCTTCATCGACGGCCATGCCACAATCGTGACGGCCGGCGCGGTCACGATCGAAACCGCCACGTCGATCGAATTCGTCGACGTCACCTACAAGACCGCGGATGGCGCACAGGTGCTTCTCATCAGCGATATCGACGTCACGATTTCGGATGAGACCGCCCCGCCCCAGGTGCTGCTCGACCCCTGGAGCGCGGTTGCGGATGTCGTGGCGGGGGGGCGCGTATCGCTTCTGGGCGATGACGTGATCATCGGCAACGGCTTCGCCGACAATATCCGCGGCGACCAGGGCAACGATACGCTATACGGCCGGGGCGGCGACGATTTCCTGTATGGCGACGACGGCGACGATCTGCTCAAGGGCGGCGCCGGGGCCGATTACATGGACGGCGGCGCGGGCATCGACACCGTCTCCTATACTTCGGCGACAGCCGGCGTCGGTGTCGATCTGGCCGACAACGACCTGAACACCGGGGATGCGGCGGGCGATGTGCTGACGGGGATCGAGAAGATCGCCGGCAGCACCCATGCCGACACTCTGGCCGGCACGGACGGGGACGACACGTTCTACGCCGGCGCGGGCGACGACACGATCCACGGCAAGGGCGGCAGGGACCTGATCAAGGGCGGCGCGGGCGACGACATGATCTTTGGCGACGCCGGCGACGATGTGCTGATCGGAGGCGCCGGAAACGACGTGATCCACACGGGCAGCGGGGCCGATTCGATCAACGCCGGTGCGGGCGACGACATCATCTTCGCCGACCAGAACGATTTCTGGATCAACGGGGGCGCCGGCAATGACACCGCGGATTTCTCGGGCGCGTCAGGGCGGATTTATTACCGCCCCTACAACGACAACGAAATCCAGGACGTCGAAACCATCGTCGGGTCGAACCACGACGACCTGTTCTGGTTGGAGTACTTCGACGGCGCCCTTGTCATCGACGCCGGCGCCGGAGACGACACCCTGCAGGTCGACAATTACTACAGCGCAACGGGGCCATCCTATCTTAACGGCGAGGATGGCGAGGATTACCTTTACGGCGTAGGCCTGTCCGTCCTGACCGGCGGAGCGGACACCGACACGTTCGCCTTCTACTGGTGGAACGAATTCGACGTCACGGTCACCGACTGGGATGGGGACAACCTGAGGTTCGACCAAAATCTGCTGGTCGACTGGGACCTGTTCAGAACATTCGACGATGACGAGATCCAGGACTATTGGGACAATTTCGATCCCACGGCAGAGGACGTTCTAAAATTTGCCAAGGTGGTGAACGGCAACACGGTCTTCGACTTCGGCGACGAAACCTTCGCCATGAGCGCCACGCTGCAGGGTGTCACCGACCCGACGCAGCTGATCGATTACATCTCGATCGTGTGAGCCTGTCCGCCCGGCCCCGAAGGATCGAGGGGCCGGGCGGGTGCGCCGGAGCCGGCTCAGATCTCCAGCGAAGTCGACAGGTCGATATAGGGCGCCAGCGCGTCGATGTCGCTCACGCCCAGCAGGGTGATCGTCAGCGGCCTGCCATAGCCGTCGTCAAGGCCGATCACCACGCTGTCGCCGTCCACCCGCGCATGGTCCAGCACCAGGTCCTGCACGGCGTTGGGCGCGGTCAGGTCCAGACCGGACCAGGTGGTGCTGGCGATGCGCAGCACCTCGTTGTCCCAATCGGCCACCACCGTCTTGCCGGTCTGGCTGAATTCGAACACATCCGCCCCCGCGCCGCCGGTCATCACGCAATGCGCCGTGTTCTGGTTGACCAGCCGGTCGGCCCCGTCCCCGCCGTCCATGTCCGAGGATCGGTGATAATAATCGAAGGTCCAGGGATCGGTGATGATCAGCATGTCGTTGCCCGCGCCGCCGGACATCCGCGCGCTGCTGGCCTCGACCTTCAGGATATCCTTGCCATCGCCGCCGTCGAGGATGTTCATCTGGCCTTCGCGATAGCCGAAGATGTCGATCCTGTCCGCGCCGTCGCCGCCATACAGGCGGTCCGTTCCCGAGGTGGACGAGATCCGGTCATTGCCCGCATCGCCACAGACCGTGTCGTTGCCGTCTCCGGTCTGGATCGTGTCGTTCCCCGCCCCGCCGTAAACCAGGTTCTTGGCCGCGTCTTCCAGCACCACCTTGTCCGCGCCGTCGCCGACCTGGATCGTCACGCCATAGCCCTGGACCTGGAAATCGTCGTCGTAGGCGGACCCGATCAGGATCTCCACCCGCGAGAGGCTGTCGACCTGCGGATATTGTGGCACGAACATCCCGACGGACACCCCTTGCAGCGCTCCCGAGAAATCCACCGTGTCGATCCCCGCGTCTCCGGCGATCCGGCCGAACGTGCCGTCGCTGACGAAAACGTCGTTGCCCGCGCCGCCATATTGCCAGTCGCCGCCATCGGTGCCTTCGAACCGGTCGTCGCCGTTGCCGCCATGGATTGAATCCGCCCCGTCGCCGCCGATCAGGATGTCGTCGCCATCACCGCCATGGATGTCATCCTGACCGCCCTGCCCATGGATGACGTCATCGCCCGCGCCGCCCTGTATCAGGTCGCGCCCGGCACCGCCGTAAAACGTGTTGTCCGCGTCATCGCCCGTCAAATCGTCGTCGAAGGCAGTGCCCGCCAGGATCTCGATATCGCTCAGCACGTCGCCCTGCGCCTCTCCGCCGCTGCCGGTCCCGGTGGCCAGATTCACCACCACGCCCGCCGCGGCCCCGGTGTAGGACGCCGTGTCGATCCCCTTGCCGCCGATCAGTCGATCGGCCCCCGCACCGCCTTTCAGCAGGTCGTCGCCATCGCCGCCCAGCAGGCTGTCGTCGCCGCCCTGGCCATACAGCGTGTCGTTGCCGTCCAACCCCACCAGCCGGTCATTGTACGCCGTGCCCGCCAGGCCATCGTTGCCGCCAAGCCAGACCCCGGCGCCTGCCGCCGCCCCCATGGCGGCGCCTGCCGCATCCCCACCGGTCACCGGCACGTCCTGCTTCAGCGCCTTGTAGACGAACAGCGGCGCGCCATCGGCATCGCGATAGATGATGGTCGAAATCCGGATGCTGTCGCCATTGTCGGCATAGACCACCGTGCCCGAAGCGATCAGCGGATCGCCGGTCACCGCGAAACGCAGCTGCACGTCGCCACTGGCGGTTTGCCCCTCGACCAGCGGCACAACAGCAAGCGGCAATTGCGCCATCGGTTCGGCCATGTCCCCCACGGCGGACATCCGGAACCCCGTCCCCCAGCTGTCATATCCAACGACCTGCGCCATGGCCCGTCCTCCCGCACCATCCCGACCTTCGGGTTTCGGAACGGACAAGGCCATGTCGCCGGAAGAAGATCCAGATTTATTACGTATTTCGCAGCGTCACGGTCTGCCGCCCCCCTCCCGCACCGGCGATGACCCGCGGCCCTTGCGCGGCAGGACGGACCCCGGAGCCACCAGTTCGACCGCCCCGGCTGCGATGAGCCATTTTCCGCTTGTTCCGGGCAAGGATGCGCTGGCGGTTGCAAATCCCTGTCATTGCTCAACTTACTTCGCTTTACGAATATTCCTGATCAAGAAAGACATCCCCCGAATGGTGACCATCACGGCGCAGGACGCGCTTGGAACCGGCCTCGTGCTTTACGCGGACGCCGAAGGAAACGTGCAATCGCTGTTTGGCGATCCGCTGACCCCCTACCTGGTGTCCGAAACCGGATGGGAGGACGACGCCACGCTTTACCGGCTCTGGCTGGACGGCGACACGCCCATCGTGGCGGCCAGCGCCGTGGGCGACGCCGATGCAAGTTCGGTCGAGATCACGCGCATCACCTACGAGGACGCGACCGGCGCCGCGGCCATCATCATCTCGGACCTCAGCGCGCCGCTGGAACTGGCCAACTATCCCTATCCCCTGCCCGCCAAGCCGTCGAACGCGGTGCTGGGCTATGTCGGCACCGGCGTCATCGACCTGAGCGGCAACGACACGATCACCGGCAACGGCTACGACGACTTCATCAGCGGCATGGGCGGCAAAGACCGCCTGTATGGCGGCGGCGGCGACGATTTCCTGTTCGGCGGCGATGGCAATGACGTGCTGCTGGGCGGCGCCGGCGCGGACGTGCTGGACGGCGGGGCTGGCGACGACCTTCTGAAGGGCGGTGCGGGTGCGGATGTGCTGGACGGCGGGGCTGGCTCTGACACGGCCTCCTTCACCTATCTCGACCACGGGATCGTCGCGGACCTGTCGACGGCCGAGGTCGTCATCGAAGGGGACACGCTGATCAGCATCGAACGCTTCGCCGCCACGGCATATGACGATGTCATCATCGGAGCCGACGGCCCTTACAGCAGCACCCGCGCCGAGCGGCGCGCCATATACGGCGGCAACGGCAACGACACGATCACGGGTGGCGACGGATACACGCTGATCTCGGGCGGAAACGGCAATGACACCCTGCAAGGCGGCGCGAACTTCGACACGATCGAAGGCGGCGCCGGTGACGACCTGATCATCGGCAGCGGCGGTAACGACTATGTCGACGGCGGAAACGGCTTTGACGTCCTGGATTTCTCGGGCCTCGACACCGGATCCACCAACATCTTCATCAACGTCGAACAGGTCATCGGCAGCGATCATGCTGATCTGTTCCGGCTGGAAAACCAGACAGTCGATATCGTCGGGGGCACAGGCGACGACATATTCCGCATCTCCGGCGGCCTGCGCCACACCGCGACACTCGACGGGGAGCAAGGCGACGATACGTTCGAGATCGATGGCGGATCGACCGTGCTGACTGGCGGTGAAGGCCAGGACACTTTTGCCTTCAACAAGAAGGCCGAAGTGGTCATCACCGATTGGAACGAAGATCTTCTGGTCTTCGACGACCGGCGCGGAATTGATGACGACATCCTGTCCTATGCCCATGTCGAAGGCTCGGACACCGTGCTCGAGATCTACACCGGACAGGGGGATCTGCAGTGGGCCGTGACCCTTGTCGGCGTCGACGATCCATCGACGCTGTCGGACTACATCCTGATCAGCTAGGCGTCCTGTGCCACCCCCCGCGCCGCATCCCGGCGCGGGGACCCTTGGGGATTCGCAATCTTCCGCGCACGCCCCCGTTCCTCGCAACAAAATGTCCCAAAAACCCGCGCCAAGCTCACAATCTTCCGGGATTTGGCGGTTGACGCCCCTTTCCCCCCGCCCTATGGTCCCCCGCAGCACGAAGAGGAACCGTCCGATGTTGACGCTAATCGTAATCGTAGGATCAACGCGCATGGGCCGGTAATCGGTTTACCCAATCAGGATCCCATGCGCCCCCGACATCCTCGGGGGCTTTTTTGTGCGCACTACATGCTGTGTCGAACCCGGAGAGCACGACAATGACACAAGAGATGACCGGAGCAAGAATGGTGGTTCAGGCCCTCAAGGACCAGGGCGTGGACACGGTATTCGGCTATCCCGGCGGCGCCGTGCTACCGATTTACGACGAGATCTTTCAGCAGAACGACATCCGCCACATCCTTGTCCGCCACGAACAGGGCGCGGTCCATGCGGCCGAAGGTTATGCGCGGTCCACCGGCAAGCCGGGCGTCGCGCTTGTCACGTCGGGCCCCGGCGCGACCAACGCGGTCACCGGGCTGACCGATGCGCTGCTGGATTCGATCCCGATCATCGTCCTGACGGGGCAGGTCCCCACCTTCATGATCGGCTCGGACGCCTTCCAGGAGGCCGACACCATCGGCATCACCCGCCCCTGCACCAAGCACAACTGGCTGGTGAAGGACACCGACCGGCTGGCCGCGACGATCCACGAGGCGTTCCACGTCGCCACCTCGGGCCGCCCCGGCCCGGTGCTGATCGACATCCCCAAGGATGTCCAGTTCGCCACCGGCAATTACCAGGGCCCGCGCCCCTCGGCGTCGCATTACCAGCCCCAGGTCAAGGGCGACATGACGGCGATCACCGAACTGGTCGAGGCGATCGAAACCGCGAAACGCCCGGTCTTCTATACCGGCGGCGGCGTCATCAACTCCGGCCCCCATGCCAGCCAGCTGCTGCGCGAACTGGTCGAGGCGACGGGCTTTCCGATCACCTCCACCCTGATGGGGCTGGGCGCCTACCCCGCATCCGGCAAGAACTGGCTGGGCATGCTGGGCATGCACGGCCTCTACGAGGCCAACATGGCGATGCACGACTGCGACCTGATGATCAACGTCGGCGCCCGCTTCGACGACCGGATCACCGGCCGGCTCGACGCGTTCTCGCCCGGCTCGATCAAGGCGCATATCGACATCGACCCCTCGTCGATCAACAAGGTCATCAAGGCCGACATCCCCATCGTCGGCGATGTCGCCCACGTGCTGGAAGACGTGCTGAAGATCTGGAAGTCGCGCGGCCGCAAGACCGAGGTCGAAGCCGTCCGCAAATGGCACGGCCAGGTCAACGACTGGCGCAGGGTCAACTGCCTCGCCTATGCCGACAGCGCCAAGACCATCAAGCCGCAATACGCGCTGCAGCGTCTGGAAACGCTGACCAAGGATCACGACCGCTACATCACGACCGAGGTCGGCCAGCACCAGATGTGGGCCGCGCAGTTCCTGAACTTCGAGGATCCCAACCGCTGGATGACCTCCGGCGGGCTTGGCACCATGGGCTACGGCTTCCCGGCCTCCATCGGCGTGCAGATCGCGCACCCCGACGCGCTGGTCATCAACGTCGCGGGCGAAGCTTCTTGGCTGATGAACATGCAGGAACTGGGAACGGCGGTGCAGTTCCGCGCGCCGGTCAAGCAGTTCATCCTCAACAACGAACGCCTTGGCATGGTGCGCCAGTGGCAGGAACTGCTGCACGGTGAACGCTATTCGCATTCCTGGTCCGAAGCGCTGCCCGATTTCGTCAAGCTGGCCGAAGCGTTCGGCGCCAAGGGCATCATCTGCAAGGACCCGGCCGACCTGGACGACGCGATCATGGAAATGATCACCCACGACGGCCCGGTGGTCTTCGACTGCCTGGTGGAAAAGCACGAGAACTGCTTCCCGATGATCCCGTCGGGCAAGGCCCACAACGAAATGCTGCTGGGCGAGGCCGACACCCAGGGCGTCATCGACAGCAAGGGCTCCGTGCTCGTCTGATCCCGGCGCCGTTTTCCGCCCGGAAAACGGCCCGGAACTTTGAAAAATTCCGGCACGGGCGGCCCTGCGCCCGTGCCCAACGCGCAACGTCACCCCTCGCATCCCCTCCTGTTGCTCTGGCAGGTCCCGCATGGCCCTCATCTACGACGACATCGCCATCCTTTCCGTCGGCATGAGCTGCCAGACGGCCTGGCGTCTGTACGAGGCGCAGGGGCTGATCGACGGGCTGGTGGGCACGCCGGGGCTGCGCCACGGCACGCCCTTCGACTGGACCATCGCGCGCCCCGTGGCGGTGCGCCGGGCGCTGGAACTGGGCCGGTTCCGCCCCGACAGCCCGGATGACCTGCGCCCGCGCGCCGGGCGGTTCTATTGGCCCGAAACCGGGATCTGGTACTGGCACGAACACCGCGCGCAGGCCGAATTCGACAGTTTCGCGGCCAAGTTCGACCGGCTCACCGCAACGCTCGAACACCTGCGCACCAAGCGGGTGCTGGCGCTGTGGTCCAACGGCCAGGCGGACCTGGTCTTCCCCAGCCGCCGCTTTCCATCGACCGCGCCCACAATCGGCGGCGCGGACCTGGTGCATCTGGCGCGCGCGCTCGACGCCTTCTTCCCGAATTGCCGGCTCTTCCCGGTGGTGGCCCCGCATCGCATCGCCCCCGACCGCCCGCTGCGCCGCCCGCCCCCGGCCACCTACGACGCCGACGATCCCGAACAGGACTGGCAGGGCGACCCGCAGGTCTGGAACCCGATCCTGGCGCAGGCCGTGACCGCCCATCTCGACAACCGACCCATCCAAGTTTCCTGAAGCCGAAAGGACCACCCGATGTCCGCACTACAGATCAAGAAGGGCTCGACGAGCCACTCCGCCTACAATCTGCGTCCCACGTTTTCGGACGTGGAAGAACAGCACACGATCGCGGTGCTGGTGGAAAACGAACCCGGAGTCCTGGCCCGTGTGATCGGTCTCTTCTCGGGGCGCGGTTACAACATCGAAAGCCTGACCGTGGCCGAGGTCGACCACACCGGGCGTCTGTCGCGCATCACCATCGTGACCAAGGGCACGCCGCAGGTGATCGAACAGATCAAGGCCCAGCTTGGCCGCATCGTGTCGGTGCGCGACGTGCATGACCTGACGGTCGAAGGCCGTTCGATCGAACGCGAACTGGCGATGTTCAAGGTCGAGGGCACCGGCGAAAAGCGCGTCGAAGCCCTGCGCATCGGCGAGATCTTCCGCGCCAACGTGGTCGACAGCACGCTGAACAGCTTCGTCTTCGAAGTGACCGGCGCGCCCGAAAAGATCGACGCCTTCGCCGACCTCATGCGCCCGCTCGGCCTGGTGGAAATGGCACGCACGGGCGTCGCCGCCTTGTCGCGGGGGGAGATGCCGGCAAAGGCGTGACCCGGGGCATGGGGGCGCTGCCCCCGTCCTCCCTTGGAGGACTCCCCCGGAGGTATTTAGACCAAGAAGAAGACAGGGGCGTTGCGCTCCTGTTTCATTCTGGCTCCAAATACCCCGGCGCGGGTCCCGCCGCCCGGCGCCACGCTGCTGCTTCTTTCTCTTTTCAAATACCCGGCCCGGACCTCTCCGTCCCGGGCATCCCTCAGAGCGGTTCGATATCGCCCTCCGCCCGCGTCGCGTGAAACTCCGCCTGCCAGGTCGCGAAGGAGCCCTCGGCAATGGCGCCGCGCATGCCCTCCATGATCTCCTGGAAGTAATGCAGGTTGTGCCAGGTCAGCAGCATGGACGAGATGATCTCCTGGCTCCGGAACACGTGGTGCAGGTAGGCGCGGGAATAGTTCCGGCAGGCCGGGCAGGTGCAGTGTTCGTCCAGGGGCCGCGGGTCGTCCATGTGACGCGCGTTCTTGATGTTCAGCACGCCGCGCCGGGTGAATACCTGTCCAGTGCGACCCGACCGCGACGGCAGCACGCAATCCATCATGTCGATGCCCCGCGCCACCGCGCCGACGATGTCGTCGGGCTTGCCCACCCCCATCAGGTAGCGCGGCTTGTCCTTGGGCAGCATGTCGGGCGCGTAATCCAGCACGCCGAACATCGCCTCCTGCCCCTCGCCCACCGCCAGGCCACCCACCGCGTAGCCGTCGAAGCCGATCTTTGTCAGCGCCTCGGCGCTCTCGCCGCGCAGGTCTTCGGTCACGCCGCCCTGCTGGATCCCGAACAGCGCATGACCGGGCCGGTCGCCAAAGGCGTCCCGCGACCGGGCCGCCCAGCGCATCGACATGCGCATGCTTGTCGCCACGACCTTTTCGTCGGCGGGCAGCGCGGGACATTCGTCGAAACACATCACGATGTCGGACCCCAGAAGCTTCTGGATCTCCATCGACCGTTCCGGGGTAAGCTCGTGTCTGGACCCGTCGATATGGGATTTGAAGGTCACCCCATCCTCGGTCAGCTTGCGCAGTCCGGCCAGGCTCATCACCTGGAAGCCGCCCGAATCCGTCAGGATCGGCCTGTCCCAGTTCATGAACCTGTGCAGGCCACCCAGCCGGTCGATCCGTTCCGCCGTGGGCCGCAGCATCAGGTGATAGGTATTGCCCAGCAGGATGTCGGCGCCCGTGGCGCGCACGCTTTCCGGCATCATCGCCTTGACCGTCGCCGCCGTGCCCACCGGCATGAAGGCCGGGGTGCGGATCTCGCCCCTTGGTGTCGAGATCACGCCGGTCCGCGCTTTTCCATCCGTCGCCTTCAGGTTAAACAAAAAGTTCCGTGACATCGGCTACACCTCTCCGTATCCCGGGGCTTCTGCCCCAGACCGTCGCCTTTGCCAAGGAGGGACCATGTCCGACGCCTTCGAACCGCTTACCTTCGGATGGGAAGAATGGGTCGCCCTGCCCGACCTGGGCCTGCCCGCGATTTCCGCCAAGGTCGACACCGGCGCGCGCACCTCGGCGCTGCATGCCTCCGATATTGAAACCTTCGGCCCCGTGTCCGAACCCAAGGTCCGTTTCAACGTCCACCCGATCCCCAACCATTACGAGCTGGTCATCACCTGTTCGGCCGAAATCGTCGACCGGCGCGAGGTGACGTCGTCCAACGGCGAGGCCGAGCTGCGCTACGTGGTGCGCACGCCGATCTCGGTCGCCGGTCAGACCTGGCCGATCGAGATCACGCTCACCGACCGGTCCGGCATGGCCAGCCGCATGCTTCTGGGCCGCCAGGCGCTGCAGGACCATATCTCGATCACGCCAACCGAACGGCACCTGCAGCCGATCCTGGGCTACGACGTCTATCATTCGTCCAAGATGCGCAACATCGCCCCCAACCGCGCGTTGCGCATCGCCGTGCTCAGCCGCGAGGACAATTATTCCACCCGCCGCCTGGTCGAGGGCGGCGAGAAACGCGGCCACACGGTGGAAGTCATCGACACCACCCGCTGCTACATGGCCATCAACCCGATGATGCCCGAGGTCCATTACGACGGCAAACGCCTGCCCCGCTACGACGCCGTCATCCCGCGCATCGGGGCTTCGATCACGCCCTACGGGACGGCCGTCGTGCGCCAGTTCGAAACCATCGGCACCTTCTGCGTGAACGGATCGCGCGGCATCACCGCCAGCCGCGACAAGCTGCAGGCCCACCAGGTGCTGAGCCGCTACAAGATCGACATGCCGACCACGGCCTTTGCCGCCTCGCCCAAGGATACGTCGAACCTGATCGGGCTGGTGGGATCGGCACCGCTGATCATCAAGCTGCTGGAATCGACGCAAGGAAAAGGCGTGGTGCTGGCCGAAACCAAGAAGGCCGCCGAATCCGTGATCTCGGCCTTCCGCGGGCTCAAGGCCAATTTCCTGGTCCAGCAATTCGTCAAGGAAGCCGCCGGAGAGGACATCCGGTGCCTTGTCGTGGGCGGCAAGGTGGTGGCCTCGATGAAGCGCACGGGCGCCGATGGCGATTTCCGGTCCAACCTGCACCAGGGCGGCAGCGCGTCGTCGGTGCGCATCACCAAGACCGAACGCGACATGGCGGTGCGCGCGGCCCGCGCCTTTGGCCTGGGGCTGGCCGGCGTGGACCTGCTGCGCGCCGAAAGCGGGCCAAAGGTGCTGGAGGTCAATTCCTCCCCCGGTCTTGAAGGGATCGAAACCGTGACCAGGAAGAACGTGGTCGAGAAGCTTTACGAAGAGATCGAAGTCAACGTCCGGCCCCGCCCGGCCCGGCGCCGGCGCGCCGAATAGCCGTCTTGCCCGGCCCTTATGTCCGGCCGGGTATTTGGAAAGAGAAAGAAGCAGCAGCGGGGCGCCAGGTGGCAGGACCTGCGCCGGGGTATTTGCGGCCAGAAAGAAACAGAAGCGCCGCGCCCCTGTCTTCTTCTTGGCCCAAATACCCTCGGGGGAGTCCTCCAGCGGAGGACGGGGGCAGCGCCCCCTTTCCCTTGCCAGACCGCGCGCGAACCCACATCTTTCATATCGAACGAACGCCAAAGGACCGCGACATGACCCAGGATCAGATCGCCCAGCTCGCCTCGGACGGCGGCCTTTACATCCTTGCTGCGGTCCTGCTGATCCTGGTCGTCTTCAAGGGCATCAAGATCGTACCCCAGTCCGAGAAATACGTCGTCGAACGCTTTGGCAGGCTCTCGGCCGTGCTGGGACCGGGGATCAACGTCATCATCCCCTTCATCGACCACGTCGCGCATCGCATTTCGATCCTGGAACGCCAGCTGCCGGCGAAAAGCCAGGATGCCATCACCGCCGACAACGTGCTGGTGCAGGTCGAAAGCTCTGTCTTCTTTCGCATCCTGCACCCGGAAAAGACCGTCTATCGCATCCGTGACGTGGACGAGGCCATCGCCACCACCGTCGCCGGCATCGTGCGGTCGGAAATCGGGTTGATGGAGCTGGACGAGGTCCAGTCCAACCGCGCCACGCTGACCGCCACCATCAAGCAATCGCTGTTCGAGGCGGTCGATGACTGGGGCATCGAGGTCACGCGCGCCGAACTGCTGGACGTCAACCTGGACGAGGCCACCCGCGCCGCGATGCTGCAACAGCTGAACGCCGAACGCGCGCGGCGCGCCGCCGTGACCGAAGCCGAAGGCAGGCGGCGCGCCGTGGAACTGGCCGCCGATGGCGAATTGTACGCCGCCGAACAGACCGCCAAGGCCCGCCGCATCCAGGCCGATGCCGAAGCCTATGCCACCGAGGTCGTCGCCAGGGCGATCCGCGAGAACGGCATCGAGGCCGCGCAGTACCAGGTCGCCCTGAAACAGGTCGAGGCGCTGACCGTGCTGGGCCGCGGCGACGGCAAGCAGACGATCCTCGTCCCCACCGCGGCGCTCGAAGCGTTCTCGGACGCCTTTTCGCTGCTCAAGGGGCGCAAGGAATGACGGCCTTTACGCTTTGGTGGGCCTGGGCCGCCGCCGCGCTGATCCTGGCCATTCTCGAAGTCCTGGTCCCCGGCTTCATCTTCCTGGGCTTTGCCATCGGCGCCATGGTCGTGGCCCTGATATTGCTGAGCCTCGGGCTGGTCCTGACGCTGCCGCTGCTGATCCTGATCTTCGCGGCGCTGTCGCTTGTCGCCTGGCTGATCCTGCGCCGGATGTTCTCGCTTCCCCACGGCCAGGTCACGCGGTTCCATGACGATGTGAACGACTGACCGCCGATAATTAACCTTTGCGAAATTCCCCATTGATCCCGCCAAGAACCACGCTAACTGTTCGGATTGGCGTGCTGCATTTTGCCGCGCCGTCCAACGGGATCCGACAGGCACCATGGCAAGACGACCACCCGTCCAGACCGGAGCATTCCGGTGACTAAACCCTTTCCGGGCGCCCGCCCCGAGACCCACGACGCATCCCTGCGCAGCACCTCGCGGCTGACCGCGCTGGATGCCGCGCACCTGCTGGACACGCCCCCCGAAGAGGTGTTCGACCGCGCCGTGCGCCTGGCCACCCGCATCACCGGCTCGCCCGTGGGCCTGCTGTCGCTGGTCGATGGCGACCGGCAGTTCTTCAAGGCCCAGGTCGGCCTGGACGGTCAGGTCGCCCAGGACCGGCAGACCCCTCTCAGCCATTCCTTCTGCCAGTATGTCGTGTCCTCGAACGCCGCCCTGTCGGTGCGCGACGCCCGCGACCACGAATTGCTGCGCCAGAACCTGGCCGTCGACGACATGGGCGTCGTGGCCTACCTGGGCGTCCCCGTGCATGGCCCGGGGGGCGAGCCGCTGGGATCGTTCTGCGCCATCGACAGCGAACCGCGTGACTGGACCCCGGCGCAGATCGAGGCGCTCAAGGATCTGTCGCGCATGCTGGAGACGGAAATCGCCCTGCGCCAGATGCTGGACGACCGCCAGCTGCTGCTGCGCGAGATGAACCACCGGGTGAAGAACATCTTCGCGATGATCTCGGGCATCATCCGCCTGTCGCGCCGGCGCGAAACCTCGGCCGACGACCTGGCGAGCGCGCTGGAAAGCCGCGTTCAGGCGCTGGCCCAGGCGCACGAGCTGATCGTGCCGGTGGTTGTCGCCCATGAACAGGCCGGGCCGCAGATTTCCCTGCAGAAGCTGATCGCGACGCTGCTGGAACCCCACCTGGACCGCGAGATCGAGCGGGTGACGATCGAGGGCCCCAACCTGATCCTGGGGCAGAAGGCGGTGACCTACCTGGCGCTGATCTTCCACGAACTGGCGACCAACGCGGCGAAATACGGCGCGCTGTCGGACACCGACGGCGCGCTCACCGTGTCCTGGCAGCTTGCCGGCGACAAGGTCGAGATCGACTGGATCGAGGACGGCATCGCGCCGCCCCTGCACGGCAACAGCCCGGAAACCGGATCCGGTTTCGGCACGGAATTGTTGCAGATCTCGGTGGAACGCCAGCTGGACGGGCGCCTGATCACCGATTTCTCGGGCGCCACGATGACCCGCCACATCACCCTGCCCGAAGCCGTCCTGCGGGTCTGATTTCGGGCACGATGGGTCGCAACGACCCATCCTACGGATCGTGCCGCCCGGCCAGGCGGGCAGACAGGAACGGCTCGGCCATTTCGTCTTGGGCCCGCCTGTTCCAGACCGGCGCGCCCATGCAGGCCGAAGCGTTCGAATGTCTCCGCGAGTCCCGGACCCGTTACCAGCCTGTACCGGACTTCTTCCGGAAACGCGTCTTTGCACGAAACCGTCAAAACCATTCGCCCGCGCTCCCTTTACCCGGGCCCTGCTATTCCTATATATTCGCTCAGGAACCCCGCGAGAGGACCCCAATGACCCAGTCTCCCGAGCCGATGGAAGGCACGCCCCTGATCCCGCCGTCGAGCACCGATCACCCGCTCTACGACCAGATCGTCGAAGCCTGCCGCACGGTCTACGACCCCGAGATCCCGGTCAACATCTACGAGTTGGGCCTGATCTATGCCATTGATATCACCCCGGAAAACGAGGTGAAGATCCTCATGACCCTGACCGCCCCGGGTTGCCCGGTGGCCGGTGACATGCCCGGCTGGGTGGCTGATGCGGTCGAACCGATCGGCGGCGTCAAGCTTGTCGATGTCGATCTGACCTGGGAACCGCCCTGGGGCATGGAGATGATGTCGGACGAGGCGCGCCTGGAACTGGGCTTCATGTAAGCCCGGTTTACCCACAGGAAAATTCCCCGGCGTTTCAAAACCGTTACGGCGCTGTCGCACATCTGTCACCCCCGGCCGATAGCCCTTCGCTCGATGTCTTGTGACATGCCGGATGACCCCCAGGTGACCGGCACGGCGCGGACCTCGGCTTCGGGCCGCCACCCAGTGCTGTCCCCTCGGCGAAATACCGGCCCGCACTCGGCCGCCCGATCATTTGCCGGGCGGCCTTTTTCCTTTCCCCCCTCCAGGCCCGGGCAAAGCTTGAGCCTTGGCCTCCGACCCCCTACATTGGGTCCAAAGGAGTTTCACACATGTTTGGAATCCCGGGCAAACAGGCGGTCACCATGACCCCGCGCGCCGCCGCTCAGATCCGCAAGCTGATGGAATCCGGTCAAAAGACCGGCCTGCGCATCGGCGTGAAGAAGGGCGGCTGTGCCGGCATGGAATACACCATGGAATACGTGGCCGCCGACGACCCCAACGACGAGGTCGTCGAACAGGACGGCGCGCGCGTGCTGATCGCACCGATGGCGCAGATGTTCCTCTTCGGCACCGAGATCGATTATGAAACCAGCCTGCTCGAGGCCGGGTTCAAGTTCAACAACCCCAACGTGACCGAAGCCTGCGGTTGCGGGGAATCGATCAAGTTCGCCGAAATCTGAGATCCCGAAAGGCCCCGACAGGCCCCCCGACTGGCCCCGCGACTGGCCGGCACCCCGCCGGCCTGACACCTGTGCCCTGACCGGGCCCCGCCCAAGGGCTGACCAAGGGCTTCCCAAGGGCTGGCCAAGTCATGGCGATCCACAGTGGCCGCCCGGAAACGCCCCTGAAAAACCGGCAGCTTACGGGTTTCTTTCGCGGACGCGCGGGTGCTACCCATGGGGCAATCAACACCATTCAACCATAGACGGAGGTCGGCCATGCGGCGCAAACTGGCGGCAGGGAACTGGAAGATGAACGGCACGGGCGCCTCGCTGGCCGAACTGGCGGCGCTGACCGACGGGTCGATCCCCACGTGCGAGGTGCTGATCTGCCCCCCCGCCACCCTGCTGTCGCGCGCCCGCGACATCCTGGGCGGCGCGCCCATCGCCCTGGGCGGACAGGATTGCCACGCGGCGACCTCCGGCGCCCATACCGGCGATATCTCGGCCGAAATGCTGGCCGATGCCGGCGCGACCTATGCCATTGTCGGCCATTCCGAACGCCGCGCCGATCACGGTGAAACCGATGCCGTGGTCAAGGCCAAGGGCGAAGCGGCCATCGCCGGCGGCCTGACCGCCGTGCTGTGCCTGGGCGAGGACCTGGACCAGCGCGAGGCCGGCACCACGCTGGACGTCATCGGCACCCAGCTGGCCGGCTCCCTGCCCGACGGCGCCACCGGCGCAACGCTGGTCGTGGCCTATGAACCGGTCTGGGCCATCGGCACCGGGCTGACCCCCACCACCGACCAGATCGGCGAAGTCCACGCCTTCCTGCGCGCCGAACTGGGCAAGCACCTGGGCGCGGCGGGCGCCGACATCCGCCTGCTGTACGGCGGATCGGTCAAGGCGGGCAATGCGGCCGAGATCTTTGCCGTGGCCGATGTCGACGGCGCGCTGGTCGGCGGCGCGTCCCTGAAGGCCGCCGATTTCGGGCCAATCGTCGCCGCGCTGGACGCGGCCTGATCGAACCGCGGGCAAGGTAACGGGGGGCGACGGGAGGCGATGGGTCAAATGACCCATCGCAACGGGCGCGCCTTGACTTGGGCTGCGCAGCGCGGAACATAAGGCGAACACCTTGACCAACGCAGGGGAACCGCCGATGCTGAAAACCCTCCAGACAGATTTCGACCGGGCCTCGCGGGCCTATTGCGACACCCATGGCTTCACCCGCGATGCCGACTGGTACATCCTGAAGCTCCAGGAAGAGGTCGGCGAACTCACCCAGGCCTGGAACCGCCTCAGCGGCCGCGCCCGGCTCAAGGACGTTCCGGCGCACCGGATGCACCGCGATCTGGAAGACGAGGCCGCCGATGTCCTGGGCCACATCCTCCTGCTGGCGGAACGCCACGACCTGGACCTTGCCGCCGCCATCCAACGCAAATGGCGCTTCGCCCCCCGCGACCCGGACACCCCCACCGACGGGGACACAACTTGCGACGCAGACGCCGCCGGGCCGCCCCCGTAGGATGGGTCATCGACCCATCGCTCCCCGCCCGCATCGCTTGACGCACCGGCCCCCGCCGCCCTCACCCGCTGCCTGACCTTCTGAACCCGTCTGCCGCATCGAAAAAGGCCGGAACGATCCCTCGCCCGGCCCCCTCCCAAACCTTGCCAACCGGTTAATCCGCCTCTGCAAGCCCTTGATTTCGCGTGCAGCTCCCCCTGTCCCACGCGTGGGACAGGGGACGGCCCGATCAGTTGGTGATGATCAGTTGGTGATAATCTCGGGCCCCATCAGCAGCGTGGGCAGGAAGGTCGATATCCAGGGCACGTAGGTCACCAGGATCAGGAAGACGAACAGCACCGCCAGGAACGGCAGCGCCGCCCGCACCACCCGCATCATCGACATCCCCGCGACACCGCTGGTGACGAACAGGTTCAGACCCACGGGCGGCGTGATCATCCCGATTTCCATGTTCACCACCATGATGATGCCCAGGTGGATCGGGTCGATCCCCAGCTCGATGGCAATCGGAAACACCAGCGGCGCGACGATCACCAACAGCCCCGACGGCTCCATGAACTGCCCGCCGATCAGCAGGATCACGTTCACGATCACCAGGAACATCACCGGCCCCAGCCCCGCCGCCAGCATGGCGCTGGCGATCTGCTGCGGGATCTGTTCGTCGGTCAGCACATGTTTCAGGATCAGCGCATTGGCGATGATGAACATCAGCGTGATCGTCAGCTTGCCCGCCTCGAACAGCGTCTTCCTTGTGTCGGGATGAAACAGCGCCGTCACCAGCGCCCAGGGCTTTTCCAGCAGCGAATGGTTGCGCTCGCCCTCGGGCGTGGCCAGCGGCCCCATGTCCCGATAGACGAACACCGCCACCAGGAAGGCATAGACCGACGCCACCGCCGCCGCCTCTGTCGGGGTGAATATCGCCCCCGTCACCCCCGGAATGCCATAGATCCCGATCATGATGATGGCGATCAGCATCAGCCCCCAGAAGGCGTCCTTGAACGCGGCCCAGACCTCGCCCCAGCCGCCCCACTCGCCCTTGGGCATGCCCTTGATGCGCGCCATGACGTAGATGGTGATCATCAGCATGACACCGGCCATGATCCCCGGGATGACCCCGGCCAGGAACATCCGCCCCACCGACACGTCGGTGGCCGAGGCATAGACGACCATCACGATCGACGGCGGAATCAGGATCCCCAGCGTGCCGGCATTGGCGATGACCCCGGCCGCGAAATCCTTGGTATAGCCCGCCTGGCGCATCGCCGCGATGACGATGGACCCGATCGCCACCACGGTCGCCGGCGACGACCCCGACAGCGCGGCGAACAACATGCAGGCGAACACCCCCGCAATCGCCAGCCCGCCCCGCACATGGCCGACGCAGGCAATGGAAAACCGGATGATCCGCTTGGCCACGCCCCCCGTCGACATGAACGACGACGCCAGGATGAAGAACGGAATGGCCAGCAGCGTGTAATGCCCCGCCTCGGCCTGGTAGAAACTTTGCGCGATGGCCGCCAGCGAGGTGTCGGAAAACACCAGCAGGAAAAAGATCGACGACAGCCCCAGCGCGACGGCGATCGGCACGCCGATCAGCATCAGGCCGATGATGACCGCGAACAGAAGGATGACATCCATGCGCTTATTCTCCGCGGTTCAGCGCGGCGACATCGTCGACCGCGTCTTCGGCTTCGTGGCTGACGATCAGGCTGGTGCGGGTCCCGGTCACGATGCCGATCCCGGCCTGGATGAACCGCAGCAGCAACAGGCCACAGCCGAACGGCAGCACGAAATACGGGATCACCCGGGGCAGCTTGTCATAGGTCTCGCCGTAGTTGATGGCGTCCTCCAGCCAGCGGAAGATCCCCAGCATCGGCACCTGGTCGGTGGTGTAAAACGCCCGGTCCCTGACCCCTTCGGTAAAGCCCAGCGGAAACCAGCGCCCCGCCGTCGGCTGCAGCCCGGCGAACGGCGCCCAGTAATCCCAGGCCCCCTTGAACAGCAGCACACCGTACAGGATGCAGCACGCCGCCGACACCAGCGCCAGCACCCGGCGCGCCCCGACGGGCAGCGCATTGGTGATCGCATCGACGCCCAGGTGCGCGGTGACCTTCACGCAATAGCTGACGCCCAGGATCACCAGCCAGGCAAACAGGATCAGCGTGACCTCAAGCCCCCAGATGAACGACGAATTGAAGCCATAGCGCAGCACGACGTTGACGAAGGTGACCAGCGTCATCAGGCCCAGGATCAGCGCGATCAGCGTCTCTTCAAGCGTATGGATCGCGCGGCCCAGGCGGCCCTGCGGTTGAAATTTCTGCCCGCTCATGGGCCCCCTCCCCGAATGCGCGCGCGCGACGTCCTGCGCCCCGGCGCCTTTCGATCCCCGGAGTCATCCCCGGAGTCATCCCCGGAATACGGGCCCCCGCGGGGGCCCGTCCCGGTGACGTGACCGGTTACATCGACGCGTTGATGTCCTGCGCGGCGGCGATGTTGTCGGCGCCCACGTCGCCCTCGAACTGCGACCACACCGGCTTCATCGCATCGACCCAGGCCTGGCGCTGGCTGTCGTCCAGCTCGCGGATCACGCCGCCCGCATCCAGGATCGCCTGGCGCGCCTCCATGTCCACCTCGCCCACGGCGGCGTTGCGCTCCATGGACACCTCGTGCAGGATCGTCAGGAACTGGTCGCGCACCGCCGGGTCCAGGCTGTCCAGCCAGTCGACCGATGTCACGACAAGGTAATCCAGCACCCCGTGGTTGGTCTCGGTGGTGCCGTCCTGCACCTCAAAGAACTTCTGGCCATAGATGTTGGACCAGGTGTTCTCCTGCCCGTCGACAACGCCCTGCTGCAGCGCGCCGTAGACTTCCGAAAACGCCATCGGCTGGGGCGAGGCGTCCAGCGCCTCCATCTGCGCCACCAGCACGTCGCTGGGCTGCACGCGGAACTTCAGGCCGGCGGCATCGGCGGGCAGCACCAGCGGCTTGTTGGCCGAAAACTGCTTCATCCCGTTGTGCCAGAACTCCAGCCCCTGCAAGCCCCGGCGCGCCATGGAATCCTTCATCGCCTGGCCGGCATCGGACATCTGGAACGCATCGACCGCATCGATGTTCTTGAACATGAACGGCAGGTCGAAGATGCGGAACTGCTTGGTAAAGGTCTCGAATTTCGACAGCGACGGCGCGGCCAGCTGCACGTCGCCCTGCAGCATCGCCTCCAGCACCTGGTCGTCGTTGTACAGCGTCGAATTCGGATAGACCTCCATGCACATGGTGCCGTCCATCTCGTCGTTGACACGTTGCTCCAGAAGCGACGCGGCGATCCCCTTGGGGTGCTTGTCGGTATTGGTCACATGGGCGAACTTGACGACGATCTCGCCATCGTCACAGGCGGCCATGGCGCCCGAGGCGGCGGTACAAAGGGCCAGCACGGCGGTGGCGCTGAGAAGGGTCTTCATTGGGTCTCTCCTCCCGAAAGGACTGTCATGAACAAGGCGGCCCGCCAGAACGGACCGCTTGGGTCCGGGGCCGCCGGCGCGAAGGGATGCGCGCTGATCCCGCATCATGCAAAGCCGCAATGCAGTGACAACAAGGCTCGCCATGCCCCGCCAATTTTCCATTTAATTGCATAAAATCAACCTCCTGGATTTTCCGCGAACATGCCGCAACGCAGCGTTGTGCGGCATTCCACACAGCCGCCCGCCCCATCTGTGCGGATTTCCACACAGCTCCACCCCGCGCCGACTCTGCCGTTTCTTTCCGGCCCCAAATACCCGGCCCCACGGCCGCGGCCCGCGCCACAACCGGACAGCGCGCCGATCCCTGCTTCTTTCTCTTCGAAAATACCCGGCCCGACGCCCCCAACCCGGCGCTACCTGCGGAAATCCTCCGGCCGGATCCCGTATTTCGTCAGCTTGTCGTAGAAGGTCTTGCGCGGCAGTTTCAGCGCCCTGGCCGCCTCCGACGCGCGCCCGTTCTGCCGCCCCAGCGCGGCGATCAGCAACGATCGTTCCACCCGCGCCATCTGCTCCGCCAATCCCAGCTCGGCGGCCGATGACACCTCCTCCGACATCCCCAGGACGAACCGCATGGCCGCGCTCATCAGCGACCGCGCATTGCCGGGCCAGCTCTGCGCCATCAACGCGCCCAGGTGATCGGGCTTGATCTCCGGCTCGGCGATCCCCGCCTGTTCCGCCGCCTGCGACACGTATTTGCGAAACAGCACCGGAATGTCCTCCGGCCGCTCCGCCAGCGCCGGCACCCGCACCTCGGCCACCTGCAGCCGGTAATACAGGTCCGGGTTCAGCACCCCGTCCGGCGTCCCGTCCAGATCGCCGGAACTGCCCGCCATCACCCGGCACCCCGGCTTCCCTTCCAGCGCCTCGATCAGCGCAATCTGCGTATCCGCCGGCAACCGCGCGATCTCGTCCAGGAACAGCGCGCCGCCCTGCGCCGCGCCGATCGCCACCTCAAGCCCGTCGCGCTGCAACCCGGCGGCGGCGCGCTTCTCGAACGGCCCCTTCGACTGCGGCGACGACAGGTGGATCACCTCGGCGACCTTGGAAATCCCGCTCCCCGGCGCGCCCACGATCAGCACCGGCGTCTCCAGAGCCGCAACCCGGCGCACCCGCGCCCGCAGCCCCTCGGCCAGGTCCGACACCCCGAAGATCAGCCGCGCCGCCGGGTCGCCCGCCTCCTTCGCATCCCGCGCCGCCCGCTGGCTCAGAACGCCCGCCCGCTGTTCCAGCGCGCGGCCCAGCGTCTCCAGCAACTCCGCCGGCGCACAGGGCTTTTCCAGGAACCCGAAGGCGCCCCGCTCCATCGCGCGCACCGCCATCGGGATGTCGCCCTCCCCGGTCAGCAGCACCACGGGCAACTCGTCATCCACCGCATGCGCGTAGTCCAGCAGGTGGAACCCGTCGCGCCCCGGCATCCGGATATCCGACAGGATCACGCCCGGAAAATCCCGCGTGATCCGGTCCTTGGCCGCCACGAAGGACCCCGCCACCACCGGCTCCAGATCCGCCAGCTCCAGCGTCTGCGCCAGCGCCTCGCGCACCGCCGCGTCATCCTCGACCAGAAGCACCCTGTTCATGCCGCCCGCCCTTCCTCGCCGGCCTCCCAGGGGTCCAGTTCGACGGTAAAGACCGCCCCGCCCCCCGGCCCGTTCACGCCCCGGATGTTGCCGCCAAAGCTCTGCACAAGGCCATAGGAAATCGACAGGCCCAGCCCCATGCCCTCCGTGCCCCCCGTGCCCCCCATGCCCGCCGTGCCCGCCATGCCCTCCGTGCCCCCCGTGTCCCCCGTGTCCTCGTCGCTGCCCACCGCCTTGGTGGTGTAGAACGGCTCGAAGATCCGCTCGGGATCGGCAATCCCCGGCCCGTCGTCGCTGACCGACACGGTGATCCGCTCGCCCCGCGTGACGGCAATGGAAATCCCTCGGTCCTCCTGCTCCATCATCGCATCGGCCGCATTGGTGATCAGGTTGACGAACACCTGCACCAGCCGCACCTCGCCCGCCCGCACCAGCACCGCCGCGTCCGGGCGCCCCCAGTCCAGCCGCACGCCGTCGCGCGCCAGCCGCCCGTCGGTCAGCTCGACGGCGGTGTCGATCACCTGGCCCAGGTCGACCCGCCCCATCGGCTCGCTTTCGTTGCGCGCAAAGGCGCGCAGGTTCTTGATGATCCGCGCCGCCCGCTGCGCCAGCCCCGATATCCGGTCGAAATTGTCCCGCGCCACCTCGCCCTTGCCCCGGTCCAGCAATGCGCCGCCGTTCTCGGCAAACTGGCGGATCGCCATCAGCGGCTGGTTCAGTTCGTGCGATATCCCCGCGCTCATCTGCCCCAGCGCCGACAGCTTCCCCGCCTCGATCAGCTCGGCCTGCGCCCGCTTCAGCGCCGCCTCCGCCTCCTCGCGCTCGCGCACCTCGCGCTGCAACCGCAGGTTCGCCTGCGTCAGCGCCCGCGTCCGCGCCGCCACCCGCGTCTCCAGCTTGGCATTGGCCAGCGCCAGCGTGCGCCGCCGCACGGTCGCCAGGTACAGCAGCATCCCGAACGCCAGGCAGATCGCCGCCACCGCCGCCCCCTGCGTCAACGCCAGCCGGCGCGCCGGCGCCAGGTCCACAAGGATGTTCGCGGTCATGCCGATCACCGGCAGCGGCTGGCTCAGGTGCAGCGCATGGGCGGGGACATAGGGGCTCCAGTTCACGCGCCACACCTCGTGGCCGCCCCGTTCCCGCGCCGTCATCGTGCGGGTCTCGCCATTGGTCGGCTGCAACCCCGGCGCGCCGGGCGCCTGGTGCCAGAACAACAGCTCGGACCGGTTCGAGATGAACACGAGCCCGCCGGCATCCACGAAATAGACCGGCGCGCGCCCACCGCGCCAGGCTTCCTCGACATTGTCGATATCCACCGTCACCACCAGCGCGCCGCGCACCCGCCGATCGGCCCCGAACAGGGGCGCCGCAAAGGACCATTCCCGCCGCTGGTCCGCCCCCCGCCGCCCATGCGCATCGCCCAGGGCCCCCTGCATCGCCCGCCGAAACTCCGCCGTGCCCGCCAATGACCCGCGCGTGTCGCTGGCCGACACCACGACGGCGCCGGTCGTATCCACGAACGCCAGGTCCAGCGCCGAGGTCTTGTCGGCCACCTGCCGCAACACCTCCGCCGCCGCCGCGCGCTCCGCCGCCGTGTCCAGGTGATCCAGCGCCGGATGATCCGCCATCAACACGGCCAGTTCCCGAAACGTCTGCAATTGCGATGTCAGGCTGTCGGCGGCCAGCGCCATGTCCGACATGCCCCGCCGCGCCAGCTGCTCCAGCACCTGCCGATAGCCCGCCTGCCCCGCCAGCATGGCCAAAAGCGCCACGGCGGCCAGGAACAATGGCACGACGGCCCGGTTCTGATGGCGGATCCCGATCATGGCGCTCACGCTAGCAAAGCCCCCCTTGCATTGGCCAGTGGGCGCGGTCATGACCGCCCCATGCACAGCCTGTCCCAATCGCCCACCGACCCCGCCTTCGTCCAGGATCCCTACCCGGTCTACGACCGCGCCCGCGCGATGGGTCCGCTGGTCTTCTGGGAAGACTACGCCATGCCCGCCGCCTTCGCTCAGCCCCAGGTGCAC